>JAKEGM010000011.1 GCA_022615575.1 Planctomycetales bacterium | reverse complement strand
CGGGCGATGGCATTTTGGGAATCAGTAGCAATGGATATGCAGGGCATTTCATCGGAAATATTAATACAGAAGGAAATGCGTATGTCTCCGGCAGTGTCGGGATCGGGACGGAGAATCCCATCACGAAGCTGGAAGTTGATAATGGAGACATTTTAGTCAAGGGCGTTGACAACTTCACTTCCCCCGGCAAGCAGGCAATATTGTATATCGGAGATGAAAACCACTCAATCCGGGCGGAATATGCGTCCGGTTTGATATTCGGGACATGGGCTGCACCAAATGCGATTGTCGTGAAAGATTCAACTGGCAATGTCGGTCTTGGCACCACCACACCTGCAGGCAGACTCGATGTGAACGGTTCCATCTACCAAAGAGGTGGTGTCCTACACGCGGATTATGTGTTTGAGCCTGATTATAAACTCGAAACAATTGAGAAGCATTCAGAATTCATGTGGCATAACAAACATCTGTCTGCGATTCCAAAAGCGACGGTGGATGAAAATGGCCGGGAGATCGTCGAAATCGGCGCTCGTAGCAAAGGTGTTGTCGAAGAACTGGAAAAAGCGCATATCTATATTGAACAACTTCATGACCGAAACAAGGTATTAGAGGAAAGACTGGCTAAATTAGAAGCCGCCGTTGCACAAATGAACATTTTACCGCAAGGAGAAATAGAGTGAGAAATGAATTGTTATCAATATTTATTGTGTTCTCTTTAGCGACAATTGGATATGGTGATTACAGCATTCCCTGGCATACGATTGATGGCGGCGGCGGAACCAGTTCCGGTGGAACGTATCAGTTGACCGGTACAATCGGTCAACCCAATGCAGGTTATCACGGCGGTGGGCCGTACGAACTGCTAGGTGGCTTCTGGGTCGGCGGGCCGCTGTGCATAGTCGATTTAGAGGATTTTGCACAGTTTGCATCTTATTGGCTGGAGGTCTCCTGTGATGCCGGCAACGACTACTGTGGCGGGGCGGATTTGAACCATCTGGATGATGTCAACCTTGACGATTTAACGCTGTTGGCCGTCGAATGGCTCAAAGTCTGCCCCTATAACTGGCCGCTGAAATAGCTTAAGCGGGAGAATCATTTTTATGGTGAAAAACCTTTTTAATGCCTACAACCAATCTACAACTGGTAGTGGTTTTATGTGTGAATATTTCAGAAATTGTAAATCTATAAGTAATACATATAAAAAGACTTAAGGAATATCTGAAAAATGTACAACATTTTTAATATCTGTTTGACATTGGGGGGCAGAAGAACCATCAAGGCAAACAGATATTAAAGCCGTTAGACACCTGGCCATTGAATCCCGACCGCATGGCCAACGGACATTTGATCCTTTGTCCGAGTTTGACCATCATTCCGAAAAAAAGAATGAACAGCCCCCGATCTTCTTGCTAAAAATACCTATCCAGCCTTCGATATTGAATGGCTTCTGCAATGTGGTGGGTTTGGATATGCTCTTCATTTTCGATGTCCGCAATGGTACGAGCAATTTTGCAGATTTTGTCGTGGGCGCGGGCCGACAGTCCCAGTTCATTATACGCCTGTTTGAGCATCTCACTGCACGGCTGGTCAAGTTTGCAATGCTGACGAACCTGGCGGCTTGTCATTCTCCCGTTTGTAACGGCATTGGAGCAGTTGAATCGAATGTTTTGCTTTTTACGAGCGATATCTACAATCTCACGCATGTCTTTCGAGCCGGTGCCATTGCGCTTGTCAGCCAGTTTATGATACGGCACATCGGGGACTTCGATGTGAATGTCAATCCTGTCCAACATGGGACCTGACACTTTGCCTAAATACCGTTCAATTTGCCGCGGAGTACAGTTGCATTTCTGCCCTTTTTTATAATTCTTACTACACGGACAGGGATTCATCGCCGCCAGCATCACAAACTGGGCCGGAAACCGCAGCGTCCCCTTGGCGCGGGAGATGGTCACCGTACCCTCCTCCAGCGGCTGACGAATCATCTCCAGCACGGTGCGCGGAAACTCGGCAAACTCATCCAGAAACAAAATGCCGTGGTGGGCCAAGCTCAGCTCGCCCGGACGCGGATGCGTGCCGCCGCCGACCAGCGCAGGGCCGGAGGCGGTATGATGCGGGGCGCGGACGGGCCGGGTGGCTATCAGGGCCTTGCCCTTGGGCAGCAGCCCCACCGATGAATAGACCCGCGTCGTCTCCAGCGATTCCGCCAGCGTCATATCCGGCAGAATCGTCGCCATCCGCTGGGCCAGCATCGTTTTGCCAGCGCCGGGCGGGCCGATCATCATCACATTGTGCCCCCCCGCCGCGGCAATGGTCAGGGCGCGTTTGACGCTTTCCTGCCCCTTGACATCCGAAAAATCCACCTCGTAAGCCGAGGCCTGATGGAATAACGAATCAATGTCGATGGCCGTCGCCTCCAGTGGCAGCATATCCGACAGGAACCCAACCGCCTGCGCCAGCGAACCGACCGCATAGACCTCGATATCCTGCACCACGGCGGCTTCGGCGGCGTTTTCCAGCGGCACGAGGATACCCTTGTAGCCGTGTGCGGCGGCGGTCATGGCCATGCTGAGCATCCCGTTGACCGGCCGGATGCGGCCATCCAGCGCCAGTTCGCCCACCACGACAACATCGCCGAGGCGCTCGCTGGTCAGTCCGCCCGTGCAGGCCAGAACCCCCAGCGCAATCGGCAGGTCAAAGGCGGGACCTTCCTTCCTGACATCCGCCGGAGCCAGATTGACCAGGTACGGCAGGTCGGGGTATTTGAAACCGGAGTTGACAATCGCGCTGCGGACCCGCTCGATGCTTTCCTTGACCGCCGCATCGGGCAGCCCTACCACCGTCGGCCTGGGCATCGCCGCCGGCGAAATATCCACCTCCACTTCGCACAGTATCCCCTCAATCCCTTCCAGCGTTACCGAAAACAGTTTAGCCAGCATTCGCACATCCTTTCCTGAACCGCAGAACATCCGGATTGTACAAAAATACCCCAACGCAGGCAAGAATTTTCTCGGAGGCATTGACCAAAAGACATTTGACCGGCCTGGCAGACGTTATTATAATGACGTCAGAATTGACAGGATATTCCGGATTTCACACAGAACAAAACTCTGCATGATTTTGAAAACGGCAAAATGCGGCGGTAACGATGATTGAAATTTTGCGAAAACGACGAAGTGTCCGGAAATTTGAAAACCGAGCCGTTGAGCCGGAGAAGGTCGAATTGCTGAAAGAGGCGGTTTTGCGAAGTCCGTCCTCCCGCAGCTTTGACCCGTGGGAGTTTGTCTTTGTCAGCGACCAATCGCTCCTCAAAAAACTGAGCAAAAGCAAACCGCACGGAGCGGAGTTTCTCAAGGGCGCAGCATTGGGAATCGTCGTGTGTGCGGCCGAAACCAAAAGCGATGTGTGGGTCGAGGATTGCGCCATCGCTTCCATCCTGGCGCAGCTGACCGCCCAGTCGCTGGGGCTGGGGAGCTGCTGGATTCAAATCCGAAAACGCAGTTTCGAGGAAGAAACCTCCAGCGAGGCCTATATCCGGGGTGTTCTCGGCATGCCCGACACCCTGCGTGTTTTATCCATCATCGCCGTTGGCTATCCCGCCGAACAGCCGGAACCGATTCCGCGCAAGCAGCTCAAGGACGGCAAGATTCACCTTGATCGCTGGTAGGCCTCGATATATTTGACCACGGCGTCGTTTTTGTTGGATTCGATAACTTCATCGGCGCAGCGTTTGAGTTGGTCTTCAGCATTGGCGACGGCAACGCTTTTTCCGGCGATCTGAAACATCTTGATGTCGTTGATGTGGTCGCCGAATACGGTCAGATTTTTCAGCTCATGTCCGGTCATTTCCACCAGCGTCTTGATGGCCCGGGATTTGCACGCCCGCTGGTCGTGAATGGTCAGCCACCAGTGGCCGGGGCTGTACGGATTTTCAAACAGAAAATTCTCCAAAAGCCCCGGATATCGGCCGGCCAGAAATTCCGACAGCGACTGCACGTTTTCCCGCGGCCCCATTACGGCAAAAGCAATCACCTGCTCAGTCAGGACGTGTTTTAAATCCTCGGTGCGGCGGATGCGCCGATCCTTCTGCACATGCAGCATATCGTGATACCACTGCATCTGCTCGTTTTCCAAATCCTGCCAGTACAGGCAATCTTCTGTCCCGTTATGCGTCACAATAAACGGCTGCAGATGATGATCAAGAATATGCCGGTAAATGGCCCGGGCAAAATCATTTGCAAGATTGTTGATGACCAGATGGCGGCCGGTCTTATAGTCGGTCAAAAACGCCCCGTTGACGGCAATCACCGGAAGCGACAGCGGCAGATTGCCCAGCAGCGGCGTCATCTCGGCCCACGCCCTCGCGCTGGCGACCGTAAAATGCAGGCCTGCCGCCAGCAGGCTGGTCAATTTCGCCCGGCTGTACGCCGACAGTGTCCCGTCGGCGCCCAGCAGCGTCCCATCCAGATCCGATATAAAGATTTTTTGGGTTTCCATTTTCAAGGTTCACTTTCCCAATCAAGGACAGGCGGGACGCCCGCGCCCCCATGAGCCAACGCACCGCCGCAGGGGCGCTGTGCTCATCGCGTTGGGCTGCGTCCCGAAGCGATACTGTCCGCGGATTTCTGCAGCGGCCAAGCAACGATTGATGTCCGCGATCAGGCGTTTTCAAGCTTGTCGGCAAAGATGGCGGCCAGGCCGCCCAGCGAGGTTTCGCGGTACTGCCGCTGGAGGTCTCTGCCCGTTTCGTTCATCACGCGCACCACATCGTCAAAACTGACGACGTGGCGGCCGTCGGTGGAGACGGCATAACTGGCGCTTTCCAGCGCCCGCATGGCGGCAAAGGCGTTCCGTTCAATGCAGGGGATTTGCACATACCCCTTAACGGGGTCGCAGGTCAGTCCGAGAAAGTGCTCCAGTCCCATTTCCGCAGCGTATTCGATTTGTTCATTGCTGGCGCCCAGCAGGTAAGCCGCCGCCGCGGACGCCATCGCGCAGGCGGTGCCAATCTCGCCCTGGCAGCCGACCTCGGCTCCGCTGATGGATGCGCATGTGGCGATGGAAACGCCGAACAATCCGGCCACGGCCAGCGCCTTGCAGATGTCCGCATCGGTCCTGTGGCAATTATCGTACAGGAAATACAGGATGCCCGGCAGGACGCCGCAGGAGCCGCAGGTCGGGGCGGTTACAATCTGCCCGCCGTCGGCATTTTCTTCGGCCACCGCCAGGGCATAAGCGGAAATCAGGGTCATGTCCCGGACGGTTCCGATGTTTCTGCCGGCGGAATGAAACATGGCATTGGCGCGGCGATTGAGCTTCAACGGGCCGGGCAGACACGCCGCTTTCGGCTCCAGTCCCCTGCCAACGGCGGATTTCATCGCCGTCCAAATCGTTTGCATCCTGTCCAAAAAACCGTCGCCTTCCCCGGACAGAATGTACGCCAGCAGCGGCTGGTTTCGGCGCGAGCATTCGGACAGAATGGGGGCAATGCGGTCGGTCTCATAGACACTGTCGGCGCCCCTGTTTGCCGGCGGGCTTCCATCGGTTATGTCCCCGCCGCCGACGCTGTAAACCGTCCACGATTGTACCGGTTTGCCGCCTTCGTACGCGGTAAAAATCATGGCGTTTGAATGCTGCGGGAGGTATTCCAGGGGTTTCCACACAAACGTGACGGCATGGCCGGGCAGGGCCTCTGAAACGGCCTTGTCCGTCAGATGTCCCTTGCCGGTGGCGGCCAGACTGCCGTACAGTTCAACCGTTATTTTGTCGGCGGCGGCCGTGAGCGTCCGCCTGAAAAGCTCCGCGGCTTTTCGGGGACCCATGCTGTGCGAGCTGGAGGGGCCGATACCCTCTTTGTAGATGGATGTTATGGATTTCATGGGATGGATTTCGTTGTTTTTATAAGTTCCTCTCTGCCGATATCCGCCGCGACAAACAGAGAGGTTTTATTCAAAAATCCGTTCGTCCCGTCAAAAACCGTATTTATTCTTGCTTGTACGCACTTAAAATTACGAGCTATTCCTGCGGGAGGCGGGCCAAATCGACATCGGCCCCGGCAATCATCAGGATGTCGTCCACATAGACCCGCGTATCGGGCATAGGGACATTGAGCACATCGCCGGATTCTTCCTGATCGACAGCCCTGCTGCGTTTGATGGCCACCAGGTTCAGATTATACCTCTGGCGAAGCTGCAATTCCTTGACGGTTTTTCCGTTGAAGCTGGCCGGAGCCGTCACACGGGCCAAGCTGTAGCCCGGCGAAAAATCAATCTTCTCCTCAATATGCGGTGTAATCAGCCGGTAGGCCCAGCGCTGGGCGGTTTCAATTTCCGGATAAATCACCTCCGTCGCTCCGATGGCCGTAAAGACCGTGCCGGCCGTGAGATTCTCGGCCCGGGCGTAAATCTGCGGCACCCCCAGTTTCTTGAGATTGACCACCGTCAAAATCGCCGATTCAAACCCGTGCCCGGCCCCCATTCCCACCACCGCGATATCCACCCGGTCAATCCCCTGGGCCTTGAGAGCATCTTTGTCGGTGCTGTCCAGCCGGATCGCCATCGCTACCTGGTCGTGGATATTCTCAACAATGTCGCGGTCGCGATCGATGGCGATGACCTCCGCCCCGCCGGCGGATAGCGCCCGTGCCAAACTGCTGCCGAACCGCCCCAGCCCGATCACTGCAAAACGTTTCATATCGAATCCTCTTAAAATTTAGAAAAACCGGCCGTCAGGCCATCCATATTTTTTATTTTGACATTTTAATGTCTGCTTTTTCTTCATCCAACCATCAGCGGTTCCACCGGGTAATCATACTGGGCCGGCTTGATATTGAACATCAGCGCCGTCAACAGGGTCATCGGCCCCAATCGCCCTATCAGCATCGCACCAATCAGGATCCACTTTCCCTCGGACGTCAACGACGGTGTGATTCCCGTCGAAAGCCCTACCGTTCCCAGCGCCGAGGCCGCCTCAAACGCCACATCCTCCAGCGGAAACTGGCTGCCGCGATCCGTAATTGCCATTGCCAGCGTACCGGCCAGCAAAACGGCTCCATACAGAACCGTAATCGTAACCGCTCGTCCGAGGACTACCAGCGGGACCGCACGGCGAAACATTTCCACATCCCGCCGCTTCCGCAGGGTGGCATAAATGACCATCACCACCAGGGCAAATGTAACGGTTTTAATACCGCCAGCGGTGGAGCCGGGAGAACCGCCGATGAACATCAGAACAATCAGCACCAGTTTACTGGACGAGGCAAGTCCCGCAATATCGATGGTATTAAAACCCGCGGTCCGCGCCGTGATGGACTGAAACATCGCCGAAAGAAATCGCGGGTCGCGCGTCGGCTTGGGCGAATAGAATTCAAACAGCATCAACCCCAGTGTTCCGCCGACAATCAGCAGCGCCGTCACCGTCAGCACGATTTTACTTTGAAGCGTCAGCCGGCGGGGCGACCGAATCTGGAAAACATCCGGATAAACAACTTCCTTTTTAAAAAGCTTCTTGACTTTCTGACCAAAAACATCCGCCAGATTATACAGAACACTAAAGCCCAGCCCTCCCAAGATGATTAACGGACAAAAAACCAAATAGGTACCGGGATTGTTGCGGTAGTCCATCAGATTCTTGTTGAAAAGCGAAAAACCCGCGTTACAAAAAGCGCTGATGGAATGGAAGACGCTGAAGAACCAGCGATATTCAGGCCGGACCATTCCCGGCACCTGGTCCCACATCGGATACAGGCAGATGGCCCCGACGCCTTCGATAAACAGCGTCGCCACAATAACAAATCCGATCAGCTTGCTGATTCGGCTCAGCGTTTGCTCGCTGAGCAAATCCTGCATCGCAACCTGTTCACGCATCGTCATCGACTGACCCAGCAAGAGACCCAGCACCGCCCCAAAGATGACAATGCCCAGTCCGCCCAGCTGAATCAGCACCACAATCACAATCTGCCCCATCAGGGTAAAATCTCGGCCGGTGTCTTTGACCGTCAGTCCGGTTACACAGGCGGCGCTGGTGGCGGTGAAAATCGCGTCGGTAAAAGTGATTTCTGTATTATACGCCCGAGGCAGCATCAGCAGACCGCCGCCGGCCAGAATCAGGATGACAAACAAGGCAATCAAAGAACGCGCCGGATTACGGCCTGTCGAGGCAATATGAACGGTTCCCCGGCAGACCTTGTCAATCGCCTGAACCACCAGGTAAACGCTGATGCCCTGAACGATCAGCATATACGGCTGGCCGGCGGACATTGCGTCGGCGCTGAGAAACAGCACGAACATCAGTCCCAAAAGGGGAATCTCAAACCAGTACAGCCGGAAAAATTCCCGCTTGGAAACGGCGTTAAAATAACGGATAATTTTTTCCGTGATAAAGAAAAAGAATATCCCGATATCGATGCCGTGGAGGGTCTTGCGCGGCAGCGGCGGCTGGTCAAAGCCGTACAGCAGGACAAAGGTGAACGCCACCGCCATAATCCCCAGCAGGTTCAGCCCGACAATCACGGCATCCAGCGTCTTGTTTTTATATTCGACTTTCATCCGTTAAGTTATCAAAATCAGCATCCCGACATTCCGGCCCTGCCGCGGTTCCCTGCCGCATTTAAGCATCCCGAATGTCCACTTCAGAAATCCTTTCCGGCTGATTTTACCCGTTTTGGTTTCAATTTTCCATTTTTTTATCCCCACTAAAGCGGGGGTCGGGATTCGGGTATCTTTTCAGTATCCAGACGATATACATACAGATACCGCTGCGGGGATGCCTCGATTTTTTTGATAAACCGGAAAGGGGCAATATCTTTGCCGCCGCCGAGCGGATGTATCTTGCTCAGGCCCCAGCTTTTGTAGTATTCATCGTTGACCGCAAAGCCCAGCCGCGAGTCCCAGGCGACATACACGACCTGGTGCTGCCTGCAGGTTTGGGCAAACTCGGCAAGATTGCTGCCGGCGATACCGCCGGTATGAATCGCATTCTGCCGGCCCTCGGGCAAAAACAGGTTCACCACTCCCGGCATGGTCGTGGCCAGTTTTTCGCCCTGTTGAGCGTTTTCCAGATACCACTGGGCGAGTTTTTTAAACTCGATATCCGTATCCCCCTGCCCCAGACGAAACGCAAGCGAAAACTGATTCGACACAATCATCAAAGCCGCCGCTGTAAAAAGACAGATGTCCTGCCGCACATCCCGGCCCCGGCAGAGGACTTGTTTGGCGGCAAGTCCGACCGCCGCCAGCAAGAGGCCAACATAGACAACGCTGCGCGAAGCAGCGCTGACTCTGGCGGTCTGTCCGACAGCAGGCCATAACTGAAACATCCACAGCACTGCAATAATCGCCCCGACCGCCCCAATGGCTGCCAGAACCCCTCGCGGCAGTCGAGTATTTAATAAAGCGGCAACCGTGCCGATGCCGAAGGCGGCCGTCAGCAGCGTCAGCCAGACGACCGGCAGCGTATAACGGTCAATCAGTACGCTCTGGCTCATGTGGATGCACACATAGCCGGCCCAGAACAAAAGGATTCCCAGAAATCGCCGCTGCTTTTTCAGGAAGGATCCAATGACCCCTGCGAGAAATAAGACAGCGGCAATACTATTCCACATAAACCGGAAAACGTTGTTGTGCGATTGGATAGCATCGGCGGCCTGCTGCGTCGTCGGCCGTTCGACCAGTATCGCCCGAATCCACTCGGGCCACTGCAAAAGCGGCGAGAACGAGGTTGTCCAAAGCATCTTCAATAGATTAAAGCCGTTGCGGTGCTCGACATTCAAAAAATGCTTGTAATAAGTACTGGTGGGGTCCGTCGTTGTGATTTTCGTACCGACCATCCAGAAAATCATCGGCACCGCCGCGGCAAAGGCGATACCCAGCGCGGTCAGTTTTTGGCGTTTGGTTTTTAGAGTGAACAGGTCGAACAGCAGTGCAATGCCAATCAGCCCGAAACATTCGTAGCGCGTCATCGACGCCAGCATCGCCGCCAGATAACACCACCGCGACCGCCGCAGAATCAGGTACAACGTCAGCAGGATAAAGAAAACGATAGTCGTCTCCGCGATGGGGTCAACGGCCATCGCCAGGGCAAAGGGGTTCACCGCGGCCACAAGCCCCAGACAAAAGGAGCCCATCGGGGCGATAAAGAAGCGAGTTATCCTGTAGAGCAGCAAAATGCTCAGCGCGTAGAGGATGCCGTTTAAGACCAGCGCCCCGGTCAGAACGGGATGCGGACTGGCAACCATCAATCGGCCTGCGGCAATCTGCAGGATGCCCAGCACGGGCAACCGCTTAAAGCTGGAGGGCATTTGAAAATGTACTATTTCACGGCCGGTCTGAACAAAAGCCGGAAAATCCGAATTGGGCACGCCCTTTTGGCCAAAATAAACTATCGACAGGTAAATCCCCGCCGCCAGCAACACCCCCATGAATACCCATTCAAGTCCTTTGACCTGACGGGCGGTATCCGGCAGCGTTTTTCCGAGATCAACCTGTTTTTTCGATGCTCGACTGTCTTTCTTTTTGCCCACGACGGCAATATACTTCCGTCAAGACAGAAAGTGAAGAAAAATCACCGTACGTTTCTCAACGCCAGCTTTCACCTGAAAGCGTCTGCAGATGGTCGATTGTATTTTTGAGTATTTTTCAGGCGCAAGCTTGCCAAAACGTCTTTTAAGCGAAAACACAGGGCTTGACGACTTTGATGGTTTATGGAATAATGACTTGCGAATCGGCGTTGCCGTCAATGCGGCTAAACAATCGTGAGGATAAAAGGTTCAGAACCCGTTATGGAAACAACCCAGCAACCGAAGATTGCCGTCCTGATTCCCTGCTACAACGAGGAGGCCGCCGTCGGCAAGGTCATTGACGATTTCAGGCGGCAATTGCCAACGGCGGACATCGTGGTTTTCGACAACAACTCAACCGACCAAACCGCCGCCATCGCCCGCAGTCACGGCGCGCAGGTAATCCCCGAACCCCGCCAGGGCAAAGGGTTTGCGGTGGAAACGATGTTCAGCATCCCCGGTTACGACCTTTACGTCATGGTCGACGGCGACGATACCTACCCCGCCGAATCGGTCCACGCATTGATCCGGCCGGTCCGGGAGGGTCGGGCCGACATGGCGGTCGGCTCGCGGCTGGCCGACTACACCGATGAATCGTTTCGCAATCTGCACATCTTCGGCAACAAACTCGTGCGCTTCTGCATCAACAAAATCATGGGCTCGGACCTCAAGGATATCCTCAGCGGCTACCGGGTCTTTAACCGGCGCATCCGCCAGACCATCCCGGTCGTTTCCTCCGGTTTTGAAAATGAAACGGAATTGACCATCCAGACGCTATATTATCAGCGAACGATTATCGAGGTGCCGATTCCCTACCGTCGCCGGCCCGCCGGCAGCGCCAGCAAACTTCACACCTTCCGGGACGGTTTCCGCGTCCTGTGGAAACTGTTCAGCTTGTACCGGTCGCTTAAACCGCTGACCTTTTTCGGCGGAATCGGCCTGCTGCTGTTTGTGCTGGGCCTGCTGATCGGCTCGCTGCCGATTCATGATTACTTTACCAAGCCCAATCACTACGTCGAACATGTTCCGTCAGCCATCCTGGCAGCCAGTATAGTCATGCTCTCATGGCTGTTCGTGTTTGCCGGACTTATACTGCACATGATGAACCGGCGGTTCCGCGAACTGCACAATGTCCTGACCCGCCAGGGCGGTTAAAACGATGAAACGGGAGCATACGAATATCGTTCGATTCATCATTGAGGACTGCATCCCGCCGATTATTCGGGATTTGCCGCTGTTCAATGCCTTTCTTTCAAAGGTCTCCGGAATGGACCTCAAGAAATGCCGCAACTTGCGAAAAAATATCCCGTCTTTAACGCCCGAAACGCTGGCGGCATTCTATAAGGATTACCCGCGCATCCAGGCCGATACCGACAATTCCCAACGATGCATCCGGGAAGTCATCGCCCATATTACCGGAAACTCCCTCTGCGATGTCGGCTGCGGCACAGGCCATTTGCTTAATCTGGTATCGCAGGAACATCCTCTCGACACGCTCGCCGGGGTGGATTTCAGCAGGCACAGCGAATGGGCGGCATTAAGCCATATCCAGTTTTTTCGGCACGATATACTGAACCTGCCTTTCCAAGACGGTCAGTTCGATACGGTCGTGTGCACCCACACGCTGGAGCATGTTCTGGATATCGCCGCGGCAGTCAGGGAACTGCGGCGAATCTGCGCCAAAAAACTGATTATTGTGGTCCCCCGGGAGCGGGAATCCATCTGGTCGGTCAATGCCCACTTTCATTATTTCCCGTATGAACATTCCTTTCTCAAACACATGCTCCCTCTCCCGGCAAAATGGGCAATCAAGCGAATCCAGCGGGATTATGTGTACGTAGAGGAAAAATAACCCGCCGGCACAGGGACGACAACACGGTCTTGTATTCTCTTCAATTCTCAATAAGAGTTGACCTTATCCCACATCCGACAGGCCGAGTTTGGTTCCGAATCGCCGGATGAGTTCCTGCCGGATGGCCGCCTGCTGCGGGGCGGTCAGTGTCGGGTCGTCCTGAATGAGGGCAAAGGCATCCCGCCGGGCCAGATTCAGCAGGTCAAAATCATCCACAATATTGGCGATCTTCAAATCCGGCAGTCCGTGCTGGCGGGCGCTGAACAGTTCCCCCGGTCCGCGCAGCCGCAGGTCATGTTCGGCAATCTCAAACCCGTCCCGGCTGCGGGTCATCATCTGCAGGCGGCTGACCGCCGCCTCGTCGTCGGTTTCGGCAAACAGCAGGCAGTACGACTTGCTCTGCCCCCGCCCGATGCGCCCGCGAAGCTGATGCAGCTGCGCCAGCCCGAACCGGTTGGCGTTCTCAATCACCATCACCGTGGCGTTGGGCACATCCACCCCCACTTCAATCACCACCGTCGAGACCAGCACATCGAGCTTGCCCGCGCGAAACGCATCCATCACCTGTTCCTTCTCTGCCGACGGCATCTGCCCGTGCAGAAGACCGACCTTGAATTCCGAAAACACCTCCTCCTTCAAATAACGGTGCTCCTCGACCGCCGCCTTGATGTCGCCGTTGGGGTTGTCCGTGTCGGAAAAAGCGTCAATCCGTGGATAGACAAAATACGCCTGCTTTCGGGCTTTCAACCGCTGGCGGATAAACTCCATCGCATCCCTGCGGTTGGGCGGCTGCACCCAGCGGGTAATGACCTCGCCCCGTCCCGGCGGGCTGTGTTTGATGACCGATACATCCAGATCGCCGAAGGCCGTCATCGCCAGCGTTCGCGGGATGGGCGTAGCGGTCATCACCAGACAGTGCGGCGAGCGCCCCTTTCGCAGGCCGGCTCGCTGATGGACGCCAAACTTGTGCTGTTCGTCGATAACGGCCAATCCGAGATTGGCAAACTCAATATCGCCCTCCAGCAGAGCCACCGTTCCGACCGCAATATCCACTTCGCCGGCTTTTATGCGATTCAGCACGTCCTGCCGGGCCTTGCCCGTCAGACCGCCGACAATCAGCTCCCGCCGGACCCGGCTGCCTTCCAAAAAACGCTCGATGCCGGCAAAATGCTGGCGGGCCAGAATCTCCGTCGGGGCCATGATGGCCGCCTGCGTCTTGTTGGCCACCGCAACAAGCGCCGCATAGAGCGCAACGACCGTCTTGCCCGACCCCACATCGCCCTGCAGAAGGCGGTTCATCGGTACCGATTTGGCCATATCCGCCATGACTTCGGCAATGACGGTTTCCTGGTCTTCGGTCAGGATAAACGGAAACCGCTGGCGAATCCGATGGTCGATGGCTTCATCGCACCGCATCGGGACAGACGGGGCGCCGTGCTGAACATGATGCCGCTTGAGCGCCAGTCCGGCCTGCATCAAAAACAGCTCATCGTATTTGAGCCGGCGCCTGGCCGCCGCCAGCGTGTCTTCATCGTCAGGATTGTGCACCTGCCGATAGGCCGCCTGACGGGACATCAGTTCGTTCTTTTTCAAAAGCGCCGCGCCGAACAACTCCGGCATCAGCGGAGCCATTTCGTCGATATGCGACCGGATGATCTTCTTGATTTGCCAGCTCGGCAGTTTGGCGCTGGCCGGATACACCGGGCCGCTGAAGGCCTCGGGGCCTCGCGGCTGGTCGGGCTGGAGAATAATAAATTTAGGATTGCTGACCTGCAATTGGTGCTTGTAGCGGCCCGCCTTGCCGTGCACCAGCAGCGTCTGGCCCGGCTCAAGCTGGTTGATCAGGTACTTGCCGTGAAACCACACGACCCGCAGTGTCCCTGTTTCATCGGCCAGAGTGATTTCAAAGATGGGGATTTTGCGGTACGGCTGCCAGTCCGTCTGCTCGACAATCCCGACGAGGCACACCGTCTGATTGGCTCGCACCTGGGAAATCTTCACCGGTTCCGGCAGAAACACCCATTCCCGCGGATAATACTCCAGCAGGTCGCCGACGGCCGCAACCCCCAGCT
>JAKEGM010000084.1 GCA_022615575.1 Planctomycetales bacterium | reverse complement strand
GGCGCACTCGATTTCAAGGGCCATGTCGGCCAGTTTAAACGCGTTGGCCTGAAAGGTGGCAATCGGCCTGCCGAACTGCTCGCGTTGGTTGCTGTATTTCAGTGCCATGTCAAAGCAGCCCTGGGCTCCTCCCAAACCCATCGCTGCAATCGACAGACGGCCGCCGTCGAGGGTCTGCATCATCTGATGAAATCCATTTCCCCTCGGTCCCAGAAGGTTTTCCTTGGGAACCCGACAATCCTCAAAATACAGCTCACTGGTATTGGAAGCCCGCCACATCATTTTATCGTGCATGACTTTGGCGCTGAATCCGCGCGTCCCCGCTTCAACCAGGATACAGGAAAGCTCGGGACGGCCATCATCCCGAACACCGGTTCGGCATAAAACCGTTACCCCCGCAGTGATGTCGGTCGATGCATTGGTAATAAATATTTTACTGCCGTTAATCACCCATTCATGGTCGTCTAATACGGCCTTGGTTTGGCTATTGGCCGCATCCGAGCCGGCATTCGGTTCCGTCAAACCGAAACCCCACAAGGTTTCACCGCGGCAAAGTTTGGGCAGGTATTTTGTCTTTTGCTCCTCATTGCCGAAATAGTAAAGCGGACCGATCCCCAATGAGTTTTCCGCTGCAACGGTGGCGGCATGGGATCCGTCGATCCGGGCAATCTCTTCAACGGCGATGATGTAGGAGATATAGTCCATCGCCTGCCCGCCGTATTTTTCGGCTACGAAAATCCCGAAAAGGCCCAGTTCGGCCATTTTCTGCATGGTTTCATATGAAAATTCTTCCCTTTTATCCAACTCGGCGGCCACCGGTTTGATCTCTTTTTCTGCAAAACTACGCACCGAATCACGTAAGATCTCATGATCGGTTGAAAGAATAAAATCCATAATCTCTCCTAGCGCTAGGGGTTATCGCAAAAAATCTCCCTGGGGGGCCAACGGGCCCTTGACCTTTACCTTTTTTTTCTGATCCCAAAGCTGGCACTGCTTGCCGCAATTGAGATGGGGTCGGCAAAAAAACATCATTGGCACTTGCCGTCGAATCTGCTAAGTTAGCCTCGATAAGGACGCTCCTGAGTGGAGCGCACCGTCGTTGTGAGGCTACATTATATAGGAAGATGAGCCTGCTATGTCAACCGGAAATCAAAGCTCAGATATCAGCAAACATGCCTGAACTACCCGAAGTTCAAACCATTGTAAATGATCTAAATGCCGCCAACCTCATTCATCGCCGCATCACCGCCGCGAAGGTCTTCTGGCCGCGCAGCATTTCGGAGAATTCCCCTAAATCGTTCTGCCGGCGGCTGCAAGGCCAGGAACTGACTGCAATCTGGCGCCGCGGAAAGTACCTGGTATTCGAATTCGTCGGTGGGGATTCTTTGCTGATCCATTTGCGAATGTCCGGACGACTTCACTTGACGACAGCGGGCACTCCACAGACCCCGCACGAGCATGTCATTTTCAGCTTTGATGACGGCAGACAAATACGTTTCCATGATCCCCGCAAATTCGGCCGTTTATATCTGGGAAGCGACCCCGAAAGGATCCTGAATCGACTGGGTCTCGAACCGCTGGCACGCGGCTTTACGGCAACCGTTTTAGCGGATTGCCTAAACCAGCGCAAACGCATGCTAAAACCGTTGTTGCTGGACCAGGGAGTGATCGCCGGGCTCGGTAATATATATACCGATGAAGCCCTGTGGGAAGCCAGCCTCCATCCCTGCCGAATCGCCGCCGGCCTTTCGATGCCCGAAATAAAGTCTTTACATCGAGCCATTCCCCGGGTACTGAAAAGAGGGTTGCAAAATCTCGGAACTTCTCTGGGAACCGGTAAAGCCAATTTCTATTCCGTGGCGAAGCACCGCGGTCGCAACAAGGATCAGCTGGCAGTTTTTCGGCGGACAGGGCTGCCCTGCCTCCGCTGCAAATCTCCGATTGAACGAATCATTGTCGGTCAACGCAGTACGCATATTTGCCCAAAGTGCCAGAAGCGCGTCTCTAGAAAAAACATGAGGTGATCCAATGCCAACCGGTGCCTGCGGAATATACTGGGACGCACTGGAAGCCAAAGATATCAATACGCTGTGTAATCTGACCCTCTTCAGCCCGTTTTCGCCCCGGCAGTTACTCTTTCACTTCTTACGGGAGGATGTTCTGGTGGACAGCGAGGCCCGCTGCCTGAGACGATGGCAAAACGACGGCTGGGAACCGACCGATGATCCGCTGCTTGAAATGGTCACGGTGCTGTATCTGGCCAACGTCACCCAGCTTTATCCAATCGGCAAGGATATCGTCGGCGTCAACGATCTCAAAGAAGGACACTTTTTCCAGGGTCCCCACGCGCTTAAAATCGAACCGCTTCTCAGGCGTTACGGAACCGATGTCATGGGCTTCAAGCAGGCCGCCGAATATCTGGAAGGCGAACCCCGGATCATGGCGGATGCGGCCTATCGGCTGCTGCCCTTTCCCAGGATTCCGTTATACTATCTGCTGTGGGGAGGCGATCAGGAATTCAAGCCGCGCATATCCATTCTTTTTGACCGCTCCATCGAGACGCTGCTCGCAGCGGATGCAATCTGGGCCCTCGTCAACCGGGTCTCGACCGCCCTGCTGGAAGGACCGGGGATAGACACCTGACTCTTACACTGCGGATGTAAAAAAAGCCTCCGGTCGGCTCCTAAGGCTTTTGTTTGTCCCATACCTCAGGATTCACTGTAAACCGTGGTTTATTCCCCTTATGATACTCAACCAACTGTTGCACCACTCCGGTACTCATATTGTTCAGCCCCTCGAAGGTGAACGCCGCCGTGTGAGGTGTCAGGACAACGTTGTCAAGTTCCAGCAGCGGAGAGTCGGCCGGCGGTTCATGTTCAAATACATCGATGCCGGCACCGGCGATTACCCTGTTTTTCAGCGCTTCACAGAGATCGACTTCATCGACAATCCCGCCACGGGCGGCATTGATGAGCAGAGCAGACGGTTTCATGAGGCTCAGTGCGCGCTTGTCGATCAATCCCTTATTTCCCGCCGTCAACGGAGCATGGATGCTGATGATGTCGGCAATCTTGAGCAGCGCATCGATTTCCATCTTTTCAATTCCATGCTGCGCGGCAAACTCAGCCGGCCAGAACGGATCATGGGCCACCACCTTCATCTGAAATCCTTGCGCCCGCAGCGCCACACAGCGCCCGATCGCTCCCAGGCCGATCAACCCTAATGTTTTCTGCCAGATTTCAAGACCCATAATTTTGGTATGCTCCCAGCGTTTTTCCCTTAGGCTTCGATCACAGTAAACAAGGTTGCGCGCAACGCCTAAAATTAATGCAAAGGTATGATCGGCCACGGCCTGATTGTTGGCTCCGGGCGTGTGGAATACAATCACACCGTTCAGCGTCGCCGCATCGATATCGATGGTGTCCAGCCCGGCACCCAGCTTGGCAATGGCTTTCACCCGCGGCGCCTTGTCCAGAACCTCAGCATTGACTATCAGGTCATTGCCGCAGAGGATGGCATCCACACGATTCAGGGCGTC
>JAKEGM010000083.1 GCA_022615575.1 Planctomycetales bacterium | reverse complement strand
TTACAGTTCCGATCAGGGGTTTTACCTGGGCGAGCACGGCTGGTATGATAAGCGATGGATGTATGAAGAGTCCTTCCGCATGCCGTTTGTCGCTCGCTGGCCCGGACGCATCAAACCGGGCGTTCGGGTATCGGCTCTGACGCAGAATATCGATTTTGCGCCGACCTTTTTGGATGCGGCCGGAATGGCTGTGCCGGCCGAAATGCAGGGCGTCAGTATGTGTCCGCTGTTTAACGGCAGGACACCGGGCAGCTGGCGAGATGCCCTGTATTACCATTATTACGAAAATGGCGAACATAATGTGCCGCGGCACTTCGGTGTTCGCACGGACCGGTATAAACTGATCTGTTATTATGAGATTGAGGAATGGGAACTGTTCGATCTGCAGTGCGATCCGCATGAGTTAAAAAACGTCTACGGGCTGGCCGAGTACGAAAAGGTCCGGACGAGGATGACAGCCAAACTCAAAGAGCTGCAGCAAAAGTATCAAGTTCCAAACGGTAAAAATCCGGGCGGCTGAACAATACTGTCGGTTATGTCACTCTGCTGGATAAACTTGAAGGACACGACGAAAGTAACCAGTCGCAACGGAAACGAATGCCGGACGAAACCATACAGGACTGAAAAGCCATGCGGAAAGCGTCATAGGGAAATGGACTTGACAGGCGTTAAAAATCGATGGACAATACCCTTGGCTGGTAAACGGACGCAGACGCCGCTTGATAGCAACCTGTCAGGGATAACCGGGCGGGACGATGAAATAATGTCGGGGGTGGCGAATCCCTCCGCTTAACGATTTCAGAGTCCCCTATGCCTTAAAAAACTCACTGCCGAAGGCAGAGTTGGGCACTTAACCGGAAAGGCAATTTGTCCATTTCCGGCTGAACCTGTACAACAGAGGAAATAGAGTCCAGCGGTTGGATTCAAAAATTATTGTAAGGGAAATACCGGGAACATACAAAGGAACGCAGGTATGAAATCAGCGGCAACACGTCGGGAGTTTTTGAAGCGGTCAGCAGCGATAGGGGCCTTTACGATTGTCCCTGCCCATGTCCTGGGGGGTGTCGATCATATCGCTCCCAGCGAGAAACTGAATATCGCCGCAATCGGCGTCGGTGGAATGGGGGCCGCCAATATCAACGCGGTGGCGGCGACGGAAAATATCGTTGCCCTGTGCGACGTGGATGAAGTTCGCGCCGCCGGGACCTTCAATCAATTTCCAAACGCCAAACGATTTGAGGATTTTCGTGTAATGCTGGATAAAATGCACAACAGCATCGATGCGGTGATCGTGGCCACGCCCGACCATACGCATGCGGTGGCTGCGATGGAAGCGATCCGGCATGACAAGCACGTCTATGTCCAGAAGCCGCTGGCCAGGACGATTCACGAAACACGGGTGCTGACCCGGGCTGCCCGCGAGCACAAGGTTGTAACCCAGATGGGCAACCAGGGACACAGCGGCGATGGCATCCGCCGTATTTGTGAATGGATATGGGACGGCGCCATCGGCCCCGTGCGTCAGGTTCATGCCTGGACAAACCGTCCTTGCTGGCCGCAGGGAATTAACCGGCCCTCCGATACGCCCCCGGTCCCGGAGACCCTCAACTGGGATTTATGGCTGGGGCCTTCGCCTCAGCGTCCCTATCATCCCGCCTATGTGCCGGGCAATTGGCGAGGATGGGTTGATTTCGGGACGGGCGCTCTGGGGGATATGGGCTGTCATATTCTGGATCCGGTGGTCTGGGCACTGAAGCTCAAGTACCCGCTCAGCATTCAGGCCAGTTTTGTGACCGATTCACAGAACAATTATGCTCACTGTGCCGAAACGTATCCGAAAGCGTCGATTGTCCATTATAAATTCCCTGCGCGAGGCGACATGCCGCCGGTTACTGTCCATTGGTACGATGGGGGCCTGATGCCTGAGCGGCCTGAAGAGCTGGAACCCGGGCGGCGGATGGGGGAGGATACAGGCGGCGTTCTCTTTGTGGGCGACCGGGGCAAACTGATGTGCGGCAACACCGCCAGTTCCCCGCAATTGATTCCGTACGATACGATGCAAGCTTACCGTCAGCCCGAACCGAGCATTCCGCGAATCAAGGACGACACGGGCGGGCACGAGATGAACTGGGTGCGGGCCTGCAAGGGGCAGGAAACGGCCTGTTCCGATTTTCAGACCGCCGGTCCCTTGTCGGAAATGGTTGTAATGGGCAACTTGGCCCTGTTTTTTCCCAATGAAGAACTGATGTGGGATGAGGCGGCCGCAGAGATACGCAATCGGCCCGAAGCGAAGGCCATTATTACGCCTTCCTTCCGGGACGGGTGGACATTGTAAAAGCGCCATCCTCGACATACCCAACGATAGACAGACGCGGGAGACGGATACATGCGAATTGGAATTATCGGTTTTGGATTTATGGGGCGGATGCACATGGGCGTATGGTCACGGATGCCGGGGGTCAGGGTCGTTGCCGTCTGCGATGCCGATCCGGCGGCATTTGGCAGCGTCGATTCCTGCCGCGGCAATATCGCCGGTCTGCCGGACAGCATCGACTGGTCAGGCATTCGGTTCTTTACCTCGCCGGAGACCCTGCTGCAGGACGCTTCGCTGGATGCCGTATCGGTAACATTGCCGACCTATCTTCATGCAGACATTGTCTGCCGCCTGCTGCGTGCCGGAGTACATGTTCTGTGCGAAAAGCCGATGGCGCTGAATGTGCCTGAATGCCGGCGCATGATGGCTGCCTCCGACGAAAGCGGCAGAAAACTGATGATCGCCCATTGTATCCGTTTCTGGCCGGCCTATGCCCATACCCGCCGGGTTATCCAGTCCGGCCAATACGGTCGGGTGCATGCGGCCCGTTTCGGCAGATATGGCGCGGTGCCGGGCTGGAGCAGCGGCGGCTGGCTGATCCGGGACGATCGAAGCGGGGGGATGATGCTGGACTTGCATATCCATGATGCGGATTATATCCAATCGCTGTTTGGCATGCCCCGGGCGGTCGCCAGCCGGGGGTTGAATGTGCAGGGCTCAACCCGCTATGTCCAGACGGAATATCTTTACCATCCGCAGATGAATATCTGTGCCGAAGCGGGCTGGCTGGCTTCGGATTCATTTGGATTCAGAATGAATTATGAAATCTGGGCCGAAAATGCCGTTTTTGTTTTCGATTCGACCCGACAGCCCGCCTATCGGATTTTCCCCGCGGGCGGCGAGGCGTTTAGCCCCTCGATTTCAGACAAAGACGGCTATTTTCACGAAATTGAATACTTTATTGACTGGATTTCCGGCCAGGTCAGGGAACAGCAAATCACCATGCAGCAGTCGCTGGATTCTGTTCGCCTGATTGAAGCGGAAAAACAATCTGTGGGCTGCTGGCCCGAATATACCGTTATCCCTTTGGATGCGTGATGATGTCGCGCGTACGATTTTTAAATAGTACACTTGAAAGATTGCCCAAAAACCCTAAACTGCAAAAGGGAGAATGCATATGAACAGAAGAGAGTTATTGGCGTCAACCACAATGACGGGTTTACTCAGCGTTTTTGGCTGCCGTGCACCGAGTGCGCAAAATCAGAGTTCGGCACCTCAGCCCAAGCACGGCGGCAGTCCGATTGGGATATGCAGCTGGTCGCTGCAGAATGATTTTGAACAGATTAATGCACTGATGAAGACGCTGGCTTTTCGGCATATTCATCTGGATTTGCGGCCGGCCTGCAAAGAGGGCGGGGATGCCTATATCAGCAACGTGCGGCAGCGGGACTGGACAATCAGTGCCGCTATGATTGGCTTTCCGCAGGAGGATTATTCGACTCTTGAGAGCATTCGCCGTACTGGCGGCATTGTGCCGGACGACTGCTGGCCGCAGAATCGGGATTTGTTTTTGGCGGCTATCGACCGAACGGCTCAGCTGGGTGTGGGGTTGCTGTCTGCGCACATCGGTTTCATCGACCCCGCGAAGCCCGGCGACTATGCCCGGCTGCTTGACCGGGTGCGTTTTCTGGCCGATGCGGCAGACCGCAAGAATGTAGCGCTGCTGATGGAAACTGGACAGGAAACCGCTGCGGAATTACGGCAGTTTCTGATTGATCTGGGCCATCCGCGGGTGGGATTGAACTTTGACCCGGCGAATATGATTCTGTACGGCAAAGGCGATCCTATTGAAGCTGTCCGTCTATTGGCCGCCTGGATTCGTCATGTCCATATTAAAGACGCAATTGCCTCACAAACTCCAAACCAGTGGGGGGCAGAGGTTGTCTGGGGAACAGGGCAGGTGGGAGCAGATCGTTTTCTGGCGGCCCTGAAAGATATTTGTTATGCCGGTGCCGTGGCAGTCGAGCGTGAAGCGGGGCAGACACGCGCCGACGACATACGCAGTGCGATTCGGCATCTGACCGCTTTTTATGGGTAAGCCAAACAATCGAAACTATGGACACAAGGGACAAGCCCATGAAGCAGCCGATTCAGACACAAATTTTGGCAGTATTTTGCTGTTTTGCTGTGATGTGCTTTGGATTTGCGGGTGCAGCGGCAGCGGTGCCGATGGATCCGAATGGCATTCAATCGCCGGGTTGGGAGGCGATTTTTAACGGCTGTGATTTGACCGGCTGGAAAGGGCTGATGTTTAGCCCTTATGATAATCCGATCCAAAGGGCCTTATTGTCCGAAGACCAGCGGCGTTTGGAGCAGGAAAAAGCGGATGCGGATATGCGGAAGCATTGGGCCGTCAAAGAGGGGGTTCTTTGTTTTGACGGCAAAGGCCGCAGTATAGCGACCGTCCAGCAGTACCGGAATTTTGAATTGTTTGCGGATTGGCTGATTGAGCCCAACGGAGACAGCGGAATCTATCTGCGGGGAACGCCTCAGGTACAGATTTGGGATCCCCAGCAATGGAAGATTGGTTCCGGCGGTCTGTACAACAACCAGATTCATCCCAGCGAGCCGCTTGTCATCGCCGACAATCCGGCCGGTCAATGGAATCGGTTTTTCATCCGGATGATTCAGGATCGCGTCACCGTCTTTCTCAATAACCGGCTCGTGGCGGACAACGTGGTTCTGGAAAACTACTGGGACCCAAACAGGCCCGTTTTTGAGAAAGAGCAGATTGAACTGCAATGCCACGGAACCCCCGTCCAATTTCGCCGTCTTTACATCCGTCCGCTTTCTCCCGATGACCCGTGGATTACACTGTTTAACGGCGTTGATTTTACCGGCTGGGTTGGGGATACCGACAATTACGTTGTGGAAAACGGGGTCTTGATTTGCGGGGGCGGGGGCAAAAATTTGTTCACGCAGCAGCAATACAGTGATTTTCACTTGAAGTTTGAATTTCTGCTGACTCCGGGGAGCAATAACGGAATAGCTATTCGTGCGCCGCTTACAGGAAATGCGGCGTATGAGGGGATGGAACTTCAGGTATTAGACAACCCATCGCCGCAGTACGCCGATTTGAAACCCTATCAGTATCATGGCTCAATTTATGGCGTTGTTCCCGCCAAGCGGGATTTTTTGAAACCGGTCGGCAGCTGGAACCGGCAAGAGGTCATTGCCCAGGGGAATCGCATCCAGGTTATTCTCAACGGTGAACCGATTGTCGATGCGGATATTGCTGACAAGATCAGCCAGGGAACATTGGACGGAAACCCGCATCCGGGGCTGGCGCGCAAAGCCGGTCATATCGGCTTTCTTGGGCATGGTTCGGAGGTGCGATTCCGAAATATTACGCTTAAAGAACTGTCAAGAAGGACAGAAACAACAAAAGGAAAACAATTATGAACCGAAGAGAATTGTTGGCATCAACCGCAATGGCGGGATTACTTGGCGTTTCCGGCTGTCAGACGCTGACAGCGGAAAATCAGAACGTGTCCCCCCCAAAAAAACGCAGGGGCAATCCGATTGCCGTTTCAACCTATTCATTTTGGCGGTTTATGCCGGAGCACAAGCTCTCCATTGAGCAGTGCATCCAGCAGGCGGGCGAAATCGGTTTTGATGGGGTTGATATCCTGCAGATGCAAATGGAAAAGGACTCCAACGATTACGTGCAGTCCCTCAAACGGCTGGCGTTTATCAACGGGCTGGCCTTGTGTAATTTGAGCACGCATCAGGGATTTGTCAGCCCCGACGCGGCCAGGCGTCAGAAAAATATCGATCATACGATTTATTGCATTGAATTGGCCTACAAACTGGGCATTCCCTGCCTCCGCATCAACACCGGTCAATGGGGGACGACAGGGGATTTTGATACGCTGATGGCCAACCGCGGGATTGAGCCGCCGCTGCCCGGGTATTCAGACGAAGATGCCTTTCCATGGGTCATTGAAAGTGTGGAAAAATGCCTGCCGGCGGCGGAGAAATGCGGGGTTATGCTGGGTCTGGAAAATCACTGGGGGCTAGGTCGTACGCCTGAAGGCGTTCTGCGGATTGTCAAGGCCGTGAATTCGCCGTGGCTTAAGGTCCTGCTGGATACGGGGAATTTTCTGGAAGACCCGTATGACAAATTGGAAATGCTGGCGGCGGAAACGGTGCTGATGCAGGCCAAGACGTATTACGGCGGGGGAATCTGGTACACTCTCGATTTGGATTACCCGCGAATCGCCCAAATAATGAACAAACATCAGTTCCGCGGCTTTATCAGCTTGGAATTTGAAGGAAAAGAAGATTGGAAAACCGCCATTCCGAAAAGCCTGGATGTTTTGAGAAACGCATTTTCCGGATGAGATTTCCGTTATCTGACGCGTTTAGATATGTTCAAGGCGGTAGTGATGCGGGGATCGGCCATGAAAGAGTTTGAAATTTTTTGAGAAATGATAAGGGTCGCAAAAACCCACCTGATAGGCAATCTCTTTAATGGAAAGGTCCGTCATCAGCAGGAGGCCGGCGGCTTTGTTGAGTTTCAGCCGCATCAGATAGCGGCGGGGCGGGACATGGCAGTATTTCTTAAAAAGCGATGCCATGTACCGAACATCAATGGCGCATGCTTCGGCAACCTGGCCGGGCGATTGAATCGAGGAAAAATTCAGATCGATGGCCTGCTTGCATTGTAAATAGGTGTTCATTGAGATGGAATGATTGGCAGGGGGGATGGACGGCGGCGCCTGTTCGAGCATAAGGATACGCAGGTAATTGCAGCAGATATCCTGGGAATACGCGGGTTTTTGAAGTCCCAGATGGAGTATCTTGTGAAAAATGGCCAGCGTTTCTTTCTGGTTGACGACTTCAATAAAGTGATTTTCGCGAAGCCGGCTTTTGCGGAAAAGTTCGGATGCCTGGCTGCCGACAAAGGTGACAAAAATATGCTCCATCGGGTCGTTGATGTCCGCTTTGTAATGGTGGGCGGTCCCCGGTTCGAACCCTGTCAAAATCCCGGGCCGTATCGGCAGGGTCTGGCCGTTAATACCAAGAGTTCCTTTCCCCGTGAGCGTGTATTTGACGAAGAAATACGGGTAATTGCTCCGGTTAATGTCAAAGGTCGGGGCGCATTTCTCATGTCCGCCGCATACAATAGCCAATTTGCCGCTGGAGGCCTGAGAGGCATCATAATAAAAATACGTTGCATCCAGGACCTTTCCCGGCTGGCTGGCAGTTTGTTTTTTTGCCATTGCTTTGTGCTTCTGAGAGCGTCTTATGATCTAACCTGGCGACATTACGTTTATACATCATAATGTTACTTTTGTCTATTGCTGTCAAGCGATAAACTGATAAAATTCTGCGGAATGAATTACTTAAGTACATGAAACCGACTTCAAAACCGAACCGTTCAAGTTAGATTTTTAGGGAGAACAAAGATGGAAAAACAAATAGATCGAAGAAATTTCATGAAAAACGGAGCGGCGGCAGGGCTGGGAGCGGCGCTGGCCGGTGCTGCTTTTTCCGGCTGTGCGGAATCCTCTGCCCGTCCGGGGCGGGCAGTCATGCTGACGCACGGTTCATCTCCGAAAGAGGTGATTAAAATCGGATTTGTCGGAATCGGGAATATGGGGTCAGTTCATGTGGCGAACCTGCTGGAAGTGGCCGGCTGTCAGATAACCGCTGTCTGCGATATTCGTCCCGAACGAACGGACTGGGCAAAGCGGCGAATCGCAAAGGCAGGTTTTGCGGAACCCGCGGTTTACAACAGCGGGGAGACCGATTTTGAACGAATGTGTCAGGAGGCGGATCTGGACTTGGTGTATAATGCGGCGCCCTGGCACTGGCACACCCCGATTTGTCTGGCAGCGATGAAAAACGGCAAGCATGCCGCTTCGGAAGTGAACATTGCATTGAGCGTTGAGGATTGCTGGAAACTGGTCGAAACGTCGGAGAAGACCCGGAAGCACTGCGTGATGATGGAAAACTGCTGCTATGACCAGGTGGAAATGATGACCCTGAACATGATTAAAAAAGGCCTGTTTGGCCAAATACTGCACGGCGAGTGCGGGTATTTGCATGATTTGCGGGAATTGAAATTGTCGCCGACGTACTACCAGGGAATGTGGCGGCTTCATGAGTCCATTCGGCGCAACGGCAATCTTTATCCAACCCATGGGATTGGGCCGATGGCCTGGTGTATGGATATTAATCGCGGTGATACGCTGGATTATCTGGTTTCCCTCAGCAGCAGCGGTTTGGGACTGACGGAATACGCGAAAGAGCATTACCCCAGTTCCCCCTGGGTTAATCAGACGTTTGCTTTGGGCGACGTTAATGCCTGCCTGATCCGGACGAAGAAGGGCAAAACGATTATCTGCAAGCACGATACGAATCTGCCTCGTCCTTACAGCCGGGATTTTCTGGTACAGGGAACCAAGGGACTGACGCGCAAGTATCCGGATTCGTACATCTATGTGGAAGGACGTTCCAAGCCGCATGAATGGGAAACGTCCGACGCCTATCAAGAGGAGTTCGAACATCCCATCTGGCAGGATTTGAACAAGAAAATTGAGGACGGATTGACGCCCGACGGGCACGGCGGGATGGACTACATCGAGGACTATCGCCTGATCCAAGCGCTGCGGAAGGGACTGACGCCGGATATCGATGTTTATGATTCGGTTCTCTGGAGCTCGATTATTCCTTTGAGTGAAGAATCTGTCGCCAAAAACGGCGCTCCGGTGAAGTTTCCCGATTTTACGCGGGGGGCATGGCAAAAACCGAGACCTCTGGGCGTGGATACGATCCTGTAAGGCGCCCATCCGAAATCTGTAAAAAATGTGAAAATCGCAGCAAATCGTCTTGTCTAAGGCGGTTTGCTGTGGTATTATATGCCCTTATAAATATGTCAAGTTTCGCGCTTTTTCGAGATGTGAAGGTAGGCAAAATAAGCCGCCGGACGCTTATGCAGTTATTTGTTGCTTGCTGTGTTTTGTTCAAAAGTGCCAATTAATTCAAAAGCTCGACATTCGCCATTTTGCCTATTTTGACATCTGTTGGAACATACGAAGGCCAACAGCCTGAAAGAGATATCAAGATTATGGTGAAAAAAACCTTACTGATTATCGCGGCGGGCATGGGCAGCCGTTATGGCGGCCTCAAGCAGATTGACCCGGTGGGGCCCAACGGGGAGATCATCATCGATTATTCCATGTACGATGCGGTGCGTGCCGGCTTCAACAAAATCGTGTTTGTGATTCGGCATTCCTTTGAAGATGCTTTTTGCGAAAAGATAGGCCGCAAGCTGGACGGTATCGTTGAAACGGTCTATGCCTATCAGGAACTGGATTCATGTCTGGATGGATTTCCGCTTCCTCAGGGGCGGGAGAAACCCTGGGGGACGGGGCATGCGATTTTGGTGGCCAGAGAGGCAATCCAGGAGCCGTTTGCCGTGATTAACGCGGATGACTACTACGGCACGAATGCCTACCGGATTATGGCCCGGCAATTGGAGGACATGGCGTCCGGTCAAGCCGATGAATATGCCATGGTGGGATATGTTCTCCGCAATACGCTGTCCGACTACGGGACTGTGGCGCGCGGTATTTGTGAATGCGACGGCGATGGATGCCTGAAGAAAGTGACGGAGCGGACCGGAATCGGCAGGCATCAATCCGGCGCGATGTACAAGGATGAAACGGGCAGCATGCAGCTGCTTTCGGGAGAAGAAATCGTCTCGATGAACTTGTGGGGGTTCGGGCCGGATGTCTTTGCGCATCTTCAGCAGCAATTCCGTGAATACCTTAGACATCATGCGAAGGAGAATAAAGCCGAGTTTTTTATTCCCACGGTGGTGGATCGTCTGGTTCAGACCTGCCAAAAGAAAGTCAAAGTGCTGCCCAGCCGGGATTGTTGGTTTGGCGTGACCTATCAGGAAGATAAAGCCATTGCCCAGGCGAATATTCGGGAGTTGATCAGGCAGGGCGTTTATCCCGAAAAATTATGGGGTTCTGTCCAGCGGGAAAAACGGTAAATAT
>JAKEGM010000082.1 GCA_022615575.1 Planctomycetales bacterium | reverse complement strand
GTGCTGTCTCTTCAACTGCTGCACTGCGTTTTCGGTCCCATCCGTCTGATTTGGATCTTGAATTTGCTGACTCATGAGTTCCTCTTCACTATTGTTATTTATATTCTCAACTTCAAACACTGATTTTACTGAATCCAGGTGAAAGGCGGCATCAAGGCGCCCAAAACAGGCAGAACCAGCCGCCGCAAAACTCCCAAATCACTATGCCGACAAGGGAAATCACTCCAAGCAAGAAACCGATACGACCCATTCGCGTTCGCCTCTGGCGCAGACCCACGCCAATGGCGATCGCGCCGGTAATCATGGAAGAAAGCAATAACACCCATGCAGCAGCAATGTAATTGGGGTCGGTACTGAAGAATTCTAATACTTTAAGACCGGCAAACTCCGTGACAGGCGTCTGTAAAGCAAGGAGCACAATACTCGCAACACCCCAGACAATGCTGCCCACACCCTGCCGTCTTGTTGGTTCTGCCTGAGAAGTCACAGTCGCTTCAGAAGGATTAATAACTGATGGATTTTCCATTTTTATGTCTTCTTTCGATGGATACATTTTTTCTCGACAATAACCGCTTATGCAATGCTTTTACCCAGCATCGAATTTGACCCTTTTTTTGAAAGGGTATGTTCAATAAATATTTCGCAATAGCCGTGCCATTCGTTCTTTGGATATGTAAATCGTTTATTCTTCGTGGCTTAGAAATAAACATCTTTGTCGAATTCCTTCAAAAACAGTCAAAGATGTACATTTTTTGTATATGCCATCGGCGCAAAATGAACGCTCAAAAAATCCAATATGCAACTTTTTCAATCATTTATCAAAAGACAATGGCGGCGTAGCCAACAGATTCTTCGCTGAACTGGTTGAATTTTTCGAGCATGATGTCGTGACTGGTGGTATGTCCCAAAAGAACGCCGCAGGTTCGCCCCATGGCCTTGGCCGCTGCGACGACGACGGCCACCGCCGCCGGTCCGCAGGCGCTGCCCTTATCCATGGCGACCTCGATGATCCGCTCCGGCTCCATTCGCAGCACCAGGTCGATAAACTCCCTGTCGTTGACCTCGCGCGCCCACCGCAGGGCGCGGGGGCCGGTGCCTTGCGGGCAGAAGCCGTACCGAGGGCCGTAATGCGTCAGGTCGGTCGAGGCGATGCAGACGATTTTTTTACCCTTGATGCCGTGAATCAGCTCGCCCGCGCGCGTGCCGAACAGGGGGTCAAACCCGTCCACCGGCACAATGATGGGGACAATCCGGGCATTCGGGAACAGATACTGGATGAAGGGAACCTGCACCTCGATGCTGTGTTCGCTGCGGTGGGCCTCGGAGTTGGCAATCGCGCCTATTTTGACCATTCGGGCGGCCAATTCGGCGTCGATTTCAATCCGGCCCAGAGGGGTCTCCCACGCTCCTTGATCATAGACGGCCGGGCCGTCGTCAAAATACCGATGCGCCGCACCGAAAATGACGAACGTATCCACCTCGCCGTTGACCTGCCGGACGGCCTTGAAGGCGGTGGCCGCCAGCTCGCCGCTGAAAACCCAGCCGGCGTGCGGCACGATAGCCGCTGCAATGGGGTGGGGCATCGCCATTTTCAGCTCCCGCGGCGGCAGACATTCCTCGATTTCCGCCCGGCATTCGGCCGGTGTTCCACCGTAAAACTGACCTGCTACAGCCGCTTTTCGAACGGTCATTGGAAACCTCCCGTTTTGGTTTTGCAAACACCCGACCCAGCGGGTATATTACCAACTTGAATGTTCAAATATAAACGTTAAAATTGCGGCTTCGCCTTCGGCGATACACTATTGTAACATCAAACAGGAAAAATACAATGTCCAAGACAAAGCAATCATCCGTAGCGGTGCTGATGGGGTCCGACAGCGATGCGTCCGTAATGGAGGCCTGCGTCAGGCAGTTGCGCGACTTTGGGATTGAGCCGGTGGTGCGGATTCTGTCGGCGCATCGGACGCCCAAGGCGGCCTGTAACTTTGCCGAAAACGCGGCCCAAAACGGCATTCAGGTCATTATCGCCGCCGCGGGGATGGCTGCGCACCTGGCCGGGGCGATGGCCGCCCATACCCAGTTGCCCGTGATTGGCGTGCCCATGCAGGCCAAGGAAGGCCCCTTCGGGCTGGATGCCCTGCTCAGTACCGTGCAGATGCCGCCCGGAATGCCGGTCGGTACGATGGCCATCGGCAAGCCCGGGGCCAAGAATGCGGCGGTCTTTGCCGTCCAGATCCTGGCGCTGGGCAATCCGGAACTGGCCCAAAAACTGGCCGACTTCCGCAAGGATCAGGCCGACAAGGTCCTCCAAAAAGACGCCGAACTGGACATGTAAACCCCGTCAATGCAGCCCAGGCATCCTGTTTTGGATGTTTATGGGAACGCCGGCATCTTGCCGGCACAAGGGAAAACAGGAACCGGCACGCTTTGACGCCCGACAGGTCGTACCTGTTCCTGCTTTCCGGCTGGGCTTTGACTTTTGCGGGTGCGGCGGGTAGAACAACAGACCCACTTTTTTCGAGGAGACGGCGTTATGCGGATGCGTTTTTTGACAATGATCCTGACGGCTTCGGCCGCGTTTGCATTGGACTGGCCGCAATGGCGCGGGCCGCACTTTAACGGCTCAGCCGACGAGCCGAATCTGCCGTCTGTGCTGGACCCCAACCAGACGCTGCTGTGGAAGACCCCGCTGCCGGGCAAATCCGCCGCCACGCCGGTCATCGCCGCCGGCAGGGTGTACATGACCTCGACGGAAAACGGCTCCGACCGTCTGCTGGCGATGTGCTTAGATGCGGCCACCGGGCGGATTCTCTGGCAGCATTCCCCGACCAGCGCCGAGCAGGCCTTCCCAATGGGCAATACCATGACCTCATGTTCGCCCTGTGCGGATGCCGGCGGGGCGGTCTTTTTATTCGGCGACGGTACCTTGGTCAAGATGGACCCGGCGGGCGCTGAGACGTGGAAGCGCAACCTTGCCGCCGACTACGGCCCGCTGTCGGTCAAGTTCGGCTATAGTTCCAGCCCGCTGCTGCTGGAGGGCCGGCTTTATATCCCGTTCCTGCGCCGACCCAAACCCTACTCCGGCTACGTCAGCGCCGCCGAATTGGATTCTTTTTTGCTGTGCGTCAGCGCCGCCGACGGCAAGACGATTTTCAAGCAGAACCGGCCGACCGATGCCCTCGATGAATCGCCCGACAGCTATACCACCCCGCTGCCGGTAACGATAAACGGCCGATTGCAGGTGGTGGTGTATGGTGCCGACTGCCTGACCGGCCACGACCCGCAAACCGGAAAAGAACTGTGGCGCTATGCGTATGCCGTCCCCAAGCGTAAGATGGACCGGCAGATTCCAACGCCTGTGGCTGTCGATAATGTTCTGATCTGCGCCTATCCGCGGGGCGATAAAACCTTTGCGCTGGACCTTGACAAACTTTCTGCAAATCAGCCGCCGCAGGTCTGGCTGTATGACCGGCCCGGGCCGGATATCATGTGTCCGGCGGTCTATCGGGGGAGCTTGTACCAGATTACGGAAAAGGAAAAGCTTCTGACGTGCCTGGACCCTAAAACCGGCGCCGCGCATTGGACGGTCGCCCTGGACAAAGCCGATTTGTATTACGCATCGATTGCCGCCGGGGATGGAAAGCTGTACATGGTGAATCGAAAAGGGGTGGTTACCGTTGCCGCCGCCGACCCTGCGGCGTTTCGTCTCCTGAGCACCATGGACATCGGCGAAAACCCCGTTGATTCTTCCCCCGTGATTGCCGACGGAAAGGTATTTTTGCGGACCGCCGAGAACCTCTACTGCTTCGGCGCGAAAAAATGAGCCGTGTCAAGGCGTGAGAAAAATAGCCGCAGATTATCACGAATAAATGGGGCCAATTCTACCCCTGCATTTCGTCTTGGATTTCGGCCAATAGCTCGATGGCTTACTCATTCAACAGAGAATGAATTTTTTCAATTAACGGCGGCAGGTCTTTTTGCAGGATGCCCCAGACGGTTTGATGTTCGATGGCATAGTAGCCATGCACCAGAATATTGCGGAAATTAACGATTTCCCGGGCATCGGTAATTTGCGTTTCAATCTCCGGCTCAATATATATCGCCTGATTCAATGCCTCGCCAATAATCATCAGCTTGCGTTCCACCGCAGACCGCAGCAATTCGTCTTGCAGATAATGGTCCAGAGTTTTTCCCCCAAGAAATGCTGTCAGCGACAGGCAGGCCTGCTACATATCGTACAGAAATTTTTTGACCTCACGCCGCATAGAGTTTTACCCGGCTGCGATTGATGGATTCGAGCAGATAAGGGTTGTTAATAGCCTTGACTTCAAGCAGATCGACCGCACGTCCAAAAAGCTCTTTGAGTGATTGCAATAAGCCAAAATAGGCATCGGCGTGTTCAGTTGGAGCCATCGGAAGAAATTCGACCAGAAAATCCAGGTCGCTTGTTGCGCGAAAGCCCGCTTCCTGCGCCGCCGAGCCAAAGACTTCAAACGTTTTAACCCCGAACCGGCCGCACAATGCCTTTAAATCATTCTGTTTGTCGTCGATTAACTTGATAGCATAGGAATTTGTATTTGATGGTTTTTGAAGAACAAAAGGGATAGGTAGTGAACTATATGTGGTCTTTAGATAGGTTAAGTGGTGTGATC
>JAKEGM010000010.1 GCA_022615575.1 Planctomycetales bacterium | reverse complement strand
TCATACAATCGTGCCATAACATTGTCTCCGTCAACGGGCCCCCAGCGGCCCTGTTACAGTTGTTTATTGTTTACCGGATGTTTTCCTATGTCTTAGAACCGCCAAGGTCCGTTCCATTTCATTATTCACAATGCTGTAGCCCTCGTCAAAGCCCATACCCGGCTTGGCGAGGATTCGTTCAGCCCGGGCCGCCAGCGCGACATGCACACAGACCCGGGAGGAAATATCCGTCTCATTGCAGGTGCCGCCCTGATACGCTCTCATGCCGTTTGCCCTGCAATAAAGAACGCTTTCAACGATATTGTGCACCGAGCCGAGGTCGGGGGTCTTAATCTGAACCATATCGCAGCACTGGGCACCGGTGAAATCCTTTACATCTTCATACGTGTTGCACCATTCATCGGCCACGATTTTAACCCCGCAGCCCTGACGCCGGAGCTGTTCCCTGATGGCGGCCAGCATCTCCATTTGACCCTCCTTTTGGCCCATATCCACCGGTCCTTCGATCCAGAGCGCATAGCCGCGGGCTTTTTTCTCAAGCTGCCCGAGATACGCCGCCATCTTCGGGACATCGTGTCCGAAGATCGGCCCGATATTGCCGTACACATCGATGTGCAGTTCGGGCCTGTAATCGGGATTGAGCCGCAGCTGCTCGATTCGGTTGACAAGCCATTCCACATAGTCAGCGAGCTTTTCGCCCCGTTCGCCTATTTTGGTCGGGATATTGTTCATCAGGGCGTGCGGAAGGACATCGACCTCCTTAAGAATCATTTTGTCCGTGCAGAGATAGCGGTCATCGCCGCTCTGCCCGAAGATGGGAATCCGTTCCGGGATAACAGGAAGGTTGTATTCGTCGCAAAGGACCTCGGTTTTGAGCTTTTTTTGAGCCAGGGCGGCGGCATCGAGCAGCGCCTGGCTGAGGCCGTACCGCAGGGCGGTATGGAGCCGGCGGCCCTCTATCGTGACCGTGTCGATGTAAGCCGCCATATCCCGGAAGCCGCTGACGGCCTTTCCCTGAAGGAGCGGCCGGGCATTTTTTTCAAGGAAGGGAACATACGTTTCGGCCAAAAACAGCCCGTCTCGTCCGCCGGCGCCGGAATACTGAACGGCCGCACAGTCGCCGCAGGCGATTTGCCCGTCTTCCAGAAGAAGCAGTACGGAGATCGCTTCGCCCGGCTGGCGGATACTCTTGAACCCTTCCGTCCGGGGGGCCGCCTTGTAAACGAAACCATCCTGAACAGCGCCGCTTTTGATGGCCTTCTGGTCGTCAAAGAAGAAGGCGCTTCGTCCTGCTGAAAACAATACGTCTTTAATTTTCATTTGGGTCTTCCTACCAATCGTCCTTTGCTTACGGCATAAATGTCGTCGATAACCATTTGAAAGCCCGCCTGACGGCCTTCGGCCTTTTCCCGCTCGGCGATTCGTTCCCTGTGGAAGGCGTACACATTTTTGCTCAGCGGCACAAAGGCCTTGTCGAGCAGGCGGATGGCCCCGGTATTGTCCCTTACCGGCAGCAATTTTCCTCTGTTGTAAATGGACGGGGCAAAGGGAATATCGAGCACACCCGCCTCAAAGGCCCTCGCGGCGGCGGCGACAACGCCCTTGCCCAAATCCATAACGGCCGTCATCACATCCCGAACTTCGGCCTTGATGATCGCAATTTCATCCGCCAGTTCCTTGCTCTCCGGAAAATGCTGGTCGGCGAGCATGCTGACAATCTGCCGGGTACTTCGAAGACCTTCAAGGTTGGCTTCCTTGGTCGGGATTCCCATGGCTTCATGGGGCGTTTTTACAATCACTTTGGAGGCGTGCGACAGGGCCGCCACAGCGCCGCCCAGAGCGATAACCGAATGGGCCTTCGATTCGTTTTCGGGAAAACCGCCCATCCATTGATGAAACGCGATGGTCAGGTAGTAATCGCTGAAACCGGCGGCTTTGAAGTATTCGTGCGCCAGTTCCCTCAGCGACAGAACAGCGGCGATATCTTGAACGATGTTGCCCGCCTGGCCGTAGGCCAAGGTGATGGATTTTACGCCCTGCTCCAGGGCCAGCAATCCCTCGATGATGCCCACGGTATGGCTGACAAACGGCGGTATCAGTGTGCCGGAAAGCGGGCCGAAGGGTTCCCGGTTAACGGAGACGCCGTTTTCCTCGTAGAATCCCGTCAGCCGGTCAACATACTGCCAGTCACGAATGGATTTTTCAAGAGGAATGCTCTTGGCGTAAGGGAGATTGTAGGAAATCCCGCCGCCCTCAAAGGCCGAAAATCCGGCGGCCAGGGTTATCTCGGCCAGCAGCCGCGCATCCGGGGTGCCGTGACGAATCTGGACGGGCCTGTCAACACTTTCAACGACCCGCCGGCATTCGGCGACGCCGTGATTGACCGCCGGAAAACCGTTGAGAAGCGAATAGCCCGCCTTGAGCGACTTTTTGATGCCTTCCTCGGCCTCTTTATACTGATTCTGCCGGGTATAGGCGTCAATGGTCGTGGGCAGAAGATCGGCTTCTTCTTCGAGAAACTTGAGCAATTTGATGTGCTCATTGACAAGGGCTACACCCGCACGGGGCTGCAGCAGCACGCGTTTTTCCCTGTCGGCTTTATGCAGGACATGGGAGAAAATCTTCTTCTGCGGCAGCGCCGCATGAACCCGGAAAGCATCCTCAAACTTCAATCCTGCACCGCTCGGCCAGCCCTTGAGAACATCGTCCCGAATCGCCAGAAAAGAATCTTTTTCCATTTTATGCATTGTAAAACTCATACGGGAACTCCGCCAACATGGATAATGGGATGATCATTGCTTTTTTTGATAACCGTCAGAGCCGTTTCAACGGCCTGTCGGGGATACAGCCGGTACACATTGGCAAGCAGCGTGAAAAGATGCTGTTCATCCCGCCAGTACTCCGCCTGTGCCGGCGAAAGACCGATGGCTTCCTGGTGCCCCTGGAAAACGCCGCCGTCCGGACGGGACGGAAACGGATGCCGGGCAAGGTAGCCGCCGGTGCCGATGATTTGCCTGACGCCCCGCAGGTCTTTTCCTTCCTGCACGAACTTTTCGCCCATGGGCGTAAATATCCGATGCAGCGTGCCGGCGTGCCTTTTAATCGCCAGGTGAAAACAGCCCGCCGCAAGGGCCGCTTCATAATTTCGTTCACAATCGGTTTCCGGCAGCAGGGATGTCCGGCCGTGCAGTTTCGAGGCATACGCTTCGAGGGCCGCTCCGCCGTCATCAAAACACCGGGACCAATACGCGCTGCCGGCCTGCCACGCCGCCGCCGCACTGACGCGAAGGCCCAGATCGCCCTCGACGGTTCTTTTTACTGTGGGTTCGGGAACGCCTTTGTAAATAATATTGGCCTCCGACGGCGCCCCTTCACAGCAGGAGTACACATCGGTGGTGGCGCCTCCCATATCCACGACGCAGAAGCTGTTCCATTCGGGCGCATAACATCCAAAGGCCTTGATGAACTCATAGACCGCATACGGCGTGGGCAGGGGTTTGCTGCCGGCGCGTTCGATGACCTGCGACAGCCCTTTTCCGTGAACGATCTTTTCGAGGAAAACATCGCGAATCGTCCTGCGGGCCGGTTCGATATTCGGCCTGTCAAGTTCCGGCAGAACGTTTTCCGTCACCGACACTTCCTTGCCCGACAGGGTCTTGCCGACGAAATCCCTCAGCGCCCGGTTGCCGGCATAGATAAAGGCATACGAGTCATCCAGATCCGACAACCGCTGGATGTTGTGCCGAACATACGATTCGTCGCCGCCGTCGGTCCCTCCGCAGACGAGGACAATGTCGGGCCGAAGGTTTTGAATCTCGGTTATGTCGGCGGCGGTCAGTTTGTAGGCATAGACCCCCGTCACCCGGCCGCCCGCGGACATCGCACAAAGCTGGGCGGTTTTCAACGTCAGCTCCGGCACAAGTCCGATGGCGGCAATCTTCAGGCCGCCGCGGGCGGACGACGAATAGCAGCACACATCCGCCCTGGGGAGTTTTTCCTGCAGCCGGCCAAAGCCCGTGCCGATATTGTCGCATGTCGTCGAAACGGACGCCATACCGTCCAGCGACAGGCCATCGGTCGCACTGTCATAAAGGAACACCGCTCCTTTGGTATAGGTGGAACCGATATCAATGCTCAGAATTCGCTGCGTAGCCATCTGTCCTATCCGGCGGCGGACCCCCATCGCTGCGTAATATCCTGTTTGAGCAGGCCAATCGCCTCGTCAAGGTTGCAGTCCGGCGAAAACACCCTGTCGAACCCCATTTTCAGGAATTTGTCTTCTATTTCCTTAAAGTGATGCTTGCCGATAACCAGCCGCCCCCCGATATAAAGAATGATATCCGGCAGTCCCCTTTCCTGACACCGCTGGCGAAGGCCGGGACAGTCGAGTTCGGCTTGGCCATACAGGGACGAAACGACGAGCGCTTTTGCGCCGGTTTCGATGGCGGCATGGATGAACTCATCCTGGCTGACCATAACGCCGAGATTGACAACCTTAAATCCCGCATCCGAAAAAACTTTTTCGAGTATTTTGTTTCCCACGGCGTGGCAATCGGAGCCGATAACGCCTAAAACAATCGACACTTGTTCCATGACATTCCTCTTGCAGAATGCTGCAAACTGTAATTGTGTATCTGACGCTGTATCCATTAACGCTATCTCGTTTCGAGTATTCTGGAAATACGTTCTTCGATATGAATCAGTGTGCCGCGGTCAATCTGATGGTTGAACTCAATGATTTGCCCTCCGCGCCGCTGAAAATACTGGACGACGGCGATATTCTCTTTTTTCGAGAGAATCGGCAAATCCGGAGGCACGATGACGACATCAAGGTCCGCCAGAAAATCGGCGATATCCGGGCTGTCTTTTTCATAAACCTGCCTGATGGAACGCAGGGGTATTTGAAACGATTTCAGCCGGGCCTTGATGATTTTCAGGAACCGATCGCTTTGGCAGAGGATGCCGAGTTTGGAGGAAGCCGATATCCGGGCCAAATCAATCACGGTTTGCTGACTGACGGAAACCGCAACCTTGACAATCTTGTCTTTGAGGCCGGGCAGCGAACCGAGAATTTCTGAATAGTGATTGGCCGGCGCCAGGATAAGGTCGAATTCCCCGAGCGCTTCCTGGGGATTCTTCTTTTCCTGCAGGTCGTCGAGCAGAAACTTGTAAATCTTGGTCGGGGACTTATAACGAAGCTGCCGCTCAAATATCGACAGCGCCTCCGGATTACAGTCAATGGCGGCGATATGAAGACCTTCGAGCCGTTTGCCGCGTTCCATCAGAATGATCTGAAAAAGCGTGCTGATTTCGCGGTGAGAAAACTTCAGCGTTTCCAATTTGGCGATGGTGTCGTTGAGGCGATTGACGGCCTGTTCCCTGCGGCCCGCGGCCAGGATGTCCTGCTGTTCTGAAACAAACGTGCCCCGGCCCTGCGTGTTTTCGATAACATTGTTCCGCTCCAGCTCCGTATAGGCCTTGTTTATGGTCCCGCGAGCGATACTGAGATGTTTGGCCAACTCCCTTTCCGTGGGAAGCCGGTCGCCTGACCGCAGCCGGCCATCTTTGATCAAGAGCATAATTTGCTCTATAACCTGTCTATAAACAGGTGAATCTTTTTTCCTGTCAATATGGATAAAATCCGTCATAAGTACTGCTCATCCGCCGAAAAAAATTATGGTATATACCATAATCATATTGGTATATACCATCATGTCAAGTGTAATATTTAAAAAAATTCTCTTTTTTAAATATGCCGTACAGAAGCGGACCCCAACAAAAAATCCCCTTTTTCACATAGAAAAAGGGGATTTCTATTCTTCGACAAGAAAAGAGTTTCGCTCAGCCCGGCATCATTCTCCGAACCCCCGGCCCGGCATATTCCCCCCCGGCATCAGTTCCGGCGGTATTCCCCCCGGCATCAGTTCCGGCGGTATTCCCCCCGGCGGCATCCCCGGCATCCCCGGCATCCCCGGCATCATCTCCGGAGTTCGCTGCTGGAGCGCCTGCTGCTTGGCGTTTTGAATGTCCTCATAATCCTTGCGTACAGCGTCATCCCAGTTCGTCCGTCCAACCGCCATCTGCCGGATTTTTTGTTCCGTATCACAATAGAGCACTTGGTAGATCGGGCGTTTGCTCCAAATGGACATCGGATTAACATCCACCAACATCAAATCGGTTGAAAAATCGACCGTTTTGGGCTGGTCCATTCCCCCCCCCATCATAGGCGCTGCGGCCAGAGCAGTGTTCGCTTTGTCCGTGTCTTCAACCTCAAAGCCGATAATCTGGCCAGGATAGACCTCAAAATCGAAATCCCGCCACTGACCCAGGTAATACTTGTTCACTTCGACTTTGACGCCGTCAACATCACCGGAACTGCCCGCTTTGGCGATGACCTCCATCGGAAAAGCATAAACCCGCCGGGGAATATACATCTCCGCCGTTGGTGCGGAAAACTCGCTCCACAGGATGGTTTGACCCTTATAGGCGACCTGGTCATCCTGGAACCAATCCTTGCCTGCAATGGGATTAAACGCCCCCAGGCGGATGCGATACTGGTAGGTTTTCCCCGGCGCAGCCGTATCATCATGCGCCCATACCAGAACCGGCTCCCGCATGGTTTCGATGGTGCTCTTTTCCGTCAGCATGTCCTTCTGCATGTCTTTTTTGACATCGTCCAGCGTCCGTTCCTTGCGGGCTTCTGCCCGGGCCGTCGCAGCGGGGTTTTCGACCGGCATCCCGCCCGGCATCATCATGTCATCCTGACCTCGGCGGCCGCCGGGTCTTTGCTGCTGTTGCTGCTGCTGCCGCTGCGCCGGTGTCCGCCGTTCCGCCGTTCGCCGAGCATCAGCGGCCGTTGGGGGATTACGCAGGCGATTCATGTCTTCACGACGCTGGCGTTCCCTGGTCTGCTCTCCTTTTTTCATGATGTCAAGCGCCTCCGTCAGATACTTCGGCGGCATCCATTCGGAGCGGCTAACCGTAAACAGGTATGCCTCCGGCTGCATGATATCCCGCTGAACAACCGCGTTTGCAAACTGCGATTTCCAGAAGTCCACTGTAACCTCGGCGTCATTGAGAGTTTCCGGCAGTTCCTCAAGCATATTTTTGTAGGTATCGATTTTGGCGCGGGGAACCGTTTCCCACGAACCCCAGCTTCCGTCGCTTTGCTGGGTTCGGCGCTGCAGGTCCAGCCGGGCCAGCACGGGCTTGGCCAGCACGGCGTCCTGCCAGGACGTTTTCAGCCGTGTTGACATAAAACTCTGCTGAAAATTATTATAAAGCGTCTGCGCATTGAACTTGGCCGAAACCGACACCAGGTCAATATCCCCTATCTCGCTAACCACCGACTTATAGGGCCGGTCGGGGCCGACATCCTCGGTCGGGATTTGGGCGGCCCCCCGCAAACTGGCAATCGCCACATCCGTCAACAGCGGAATCGCCGGCAGGACATACATGCGTTCTTCTTCGATTACCACATCGCTCTCACCGGCGGAGGGAATGGACAGCGACGCAACTTTTGAGCAGGCACTCTGCACGTTTTTGGAATAATCGGCCAGAAACGTTTTGTTATACGGCATCGGTTCAGCCGGCCGCTCCATTTCGGGACCGACACGGTCGGCTTTCTGCTTGATGTGGCGGTCAATATCGCCGGGGCCGTATTTGCGTCCATCAACGGAAACACCGTACGGATTGCCAATCACAAAAAACCACAGCAGAATCACGCTGACCAGCGCAATCAGCCCCAGCACAATTTTGTCTATCTGGCCTTCAAAAACCTTAAGTATATCCTTGCTCTTCATCGTCACATTTCCTGTCTATTTCATGTCCGTCATTTCATTTAGGACGCTGCCTGGAACTATTCCATCGGCATTCCCGGCATTCCCGGCATCATCGGCATTCCCCCTCCGGCCGGCGCAGGCGCCGCCTGGCCTTCAGTACCCGATGCCGGCGCCAGCCGCTTTTTGATCGGCTCCGGTTTAATGCTGTCGTAGCCGCTGCGGCTGAACTGATATTCGCAGACCAGGTCCAGCTGCATAACAGCGCTTTTGCCGTACCGGTAAAGCTCGTGGTCGGCGGATAGTTTATCGACAACTCGGACATCGCTTTGAAGAATCGTAATCAGGTTATGGCGGGACTCGCCCGGCTGGCCGTTCTTGCGGAAGTCGGTTCTGAATGTGTGCGGCTTTTCGCTGCACAGTTCTTTCATAAATGTCAGAACATGGCGACTGTCCACCAGTACGGAAACGGCAAAATGAACGATATCCACCTCTTCATTGCAGATTCGGCCCGTCGGGGACGAATTCATAAAAGGACCGAACTGCACGGCGGTAATGTACTGCGGAATATCCCGCGTCCCCCCTCCCGCTTCCATCATGCCGTAATACTGACCGAACCCCGCGCCCCCGGCTGCGACTACCACCGGACCTGAAAAACTCACGCCCAAAAGACGCTTGACGGGTGAAGATGAAACATGGCCGGAGGCATCATTGAGTTTCAGAATGGTATGGACGACATCCTCATAAACCCAGAAAGCCGTTTGCGTATCCCAGCAATCCTGCAAGGCCTGGTCTTTGGAGGAAAATTCGTATTTCTCCCAGAAATCATACCAGCCGAACGCCTTGTGGTTGGCATAGGTCGAAATTTCCTTTGCCCGCGTCAGGCACAGCGCTTCCACCATGGGGTCCTTGGCGGCTCCCGGCTGACGCGCCGTCGTATACCCGCCATAGTCCATGCCTCCCGGCCGGGCAGCCCCGGTGCGGGCACGGATTTCCGCATCGCTGGGGGCATCCATCGCATTCATCTGACGAATCAGGTCTTCAATTTTACTGCGGTACTGCCACCCAAACTCCACATAAATCTGAGACGACGGATCATTCGGTTCCGGGAAAATGCCATAGTCATACGTAATCAAGTCGCGATGGCTGCCTTGAACCGCCAAGGTCTTAATCCGGCTGGCTTCCTCTTCAAGCTTGTCCATGTAGCGTTTGGTTTCATCGGGCTGATTTCTGGACGGGGTGTCGCTAAGGATGGACTGGACCGAGCTGGCGGTTCTGGCGCTTTGCTCCATTTTTCCCTTGACCTTGCCGCCCAACCAGAACATTGGAACAAACAGCAGCAGTGCGACAACCGTAATGATCACGGACGGCAGCAGCACCGCATATTTTTTCGCCATGCCGGTAAGCGGTTTGAGAGAACCCATGGATATATTCATTGTTGGCAACCTATCCTAAAAAATCTGTTTTCTCGATTCGTTTCTACATGTTCATCATGCCCATACCCGTCGCATCCACGGCCGGTTTGGGGGGGGCGTCCTTCCAGACAAACTTGGCCTGAATCCTGAACCAGCGGTCCCGTTCGATATATTCCGGCTGGCCGGATATCTTGTTGTATTTCTTCTGCCCCAGGTTTTTTTCCGTCCACTGCTGCGGATTGCCGGCAATATCCCTTTCCGTGATAATGTCGAATGTCTTGCTCATTTCCTCGCCGGTCATCGGATCCACCAGAACCATTTCCGTATAGACAACCTCGGCGCCGCGGCCGGCAGCCCCTTCAAAGCCGGGAGCATATATCGGCATACCGGCTCCGCCGGGGGTCTGAACCGGCTTGGGCACTCGCTCAACTTCCCTGACTATCCCAATTCCGGCGGGCATGGTCTTGGATTCGATGTCCACCACACCCGTTTCCACCTTGAAATGGGCTACCTGATGCCTGTCGAATAACTCGAAAGGAATCCCGGGAAACAGTTTGGCCAGATTCTCAAACCGCGTGATGACACCCCATTTTTTCTGGTCATCGCCCACACTGGGCGGGTCCAGCAGTTCGGCGATTTTCACATACGGACTGTACCCTTCAATCAACAGGGTAAAGCCCGTGCCGGTTTTTTGTTCCTGGGTTGCGCCGGCGGGAGCAACCCCATCCGGCATCGGGAAACCCCCTTCTCCCGGCGGCAGCACTCCGGTACCCATCAATTTCATCATTTCCGCCATCATCTTCGGGTCCATGCCCGGTCCCCGGGTACGCGTCACCGGGTAGCCAGTGCGGTCCTGCGCCCCCGGCTGCGGGAATTGCGCCGTTTTCAGGTCGCTGGCGTATTCCACCGCCAAACGGGTCACAAACAGCAGCTTGCGTTCCGGACGGGCCACACCGATGACGCCTTCGACGTTCCCCGTTTCAAAGGCCTGATAGAGGTCCGTCTGGTCTGGGTTGTTCTCCCTGCCGGGAAGACATTTCACCAATGTTTCTATAAACTGGGGAACGGCCTGGCGATACTTGAAGTAATCCATCCACTTTTTAATCCCATCGACCAGCGGCTGCTCGCGGTTTTTCTGTTCGGAAATACTGCCGGTAATCGCATCGACTCGGCTGATAAGGGCTTGAATTTCATTTCGTGCGGCCTGATGGCTGTCATACTGCTTGAGGTCCCGATAGGCCCTTGCCAGCCCCAGCACCATCACCGCCAGCAGGACACAGGCGGCCGCCGTAAAAATCCGGGCTTTTCGCGTCCACGCCATCGCCCGTGCGATTTTTCGCGGCAGCAGATTGGTTCGGATTTTCGCCTCGCCCAGCATCTGGACACCCAGCCCGTACGCGATCCCAAAATCCGAGACATTCTCGTGAAACTTGGCGACCGAAATATCGGGCGCGACCGCCAGATGCTCAAACGAATCCGGCTTGACCACCGGCAGCCCGAGGGTCTGGGTCAGATACTTTGACAGCCCCTGCAGTTTCATGCCGCCGCCCAGGGCGATAATCTTGCTGAAGGTCTTGTCGCGGCCTTCGGGGCTGCTGCTGTAGAATCCCAGCGACCGCTGAATTTCGCCGCTCAGGTCGGTATAAACGGATTTCATGGCGGTATAAATCTGCCGGATGTATTTACTCATCGGGGCGTTTCGCTTCAGTTTTTCGGCGGTGGCGAAATCCTTGTGGAAGGCGTCGGCAATGGCCTGGGTGAACGTATTGCCGCCGATGCGGATGCTGCGCTGCCACACCGTATCCTGCGTGCAGACCACCAGGGTGGTATTCTCGGCCCCCATATCCAGAACAATCGTCGCCTTCTTGGGCGATTGCTCCATCTCTTTCATGTCGTAAGCGGCGTAATTATACAGGGCCATCGGCGCTATCTGGACACAGGTTACGCGGAGGTTTTCTTTGGTGAAATGATCCATCACCTCGGCGATCAATTCATTTTTGATCGCAAACAGGCCGACGGATTTGTCGGGGCTGTCGGCGGTTTCCATCAACTGCCAGTCCCACTCGACTTCGTTGATATCAAACGGGATTTGCTGAACCGCCTCGAACTGGACGATTTCCGGTATCTTCTTGGGTTCCACCGGCGGCAGCTTGATAAACCGGGCAAAACTGTTCTGGCCGGCAATGGAGATGGCGACTTCGCTCTTGGTCAGGTCCTTTTCGTCGAGGAATTGGCGAAGCGTTTCTGCGCGAATCTGCTCTTTTTCCTCCGCCCGAATCTCGTCCGAAGAGAGATTTTTCGAATGTTCGAAGTAGGCAAAATCGGTTACTTCCAGCCCCTGCTCGCCCTGACGCATCTGAAGGGCTTTCAGCGCATTGGACCCTACATCGATTGCCCACACACCCCGTACCGCTGCGGCCATAATATCAATCTCCCATAGATTCGGAATAACACCTTATTCCTTTTCGGTTCACGCATCCTGCCCCGTTCTTCGGCGGGTCGTCAGGAACAACCCTTTTTACCGGAAATTCCAGACCGACTTTTGAGCCAACAGTCCCCTTTTGCGGAGATTTGACTGCCGAGAACCACACAAAACGCTGCCATCAACCATTAAAATGTCATTATATCACAGAAATACGCCGCACAACAACCGAAAAATGGGGCAAAATCAACATGTGCAAACATCCTGCCCTTCTTTATTATACCCGAAATTCAGCACGGCGGTTTGTAAAAACCGCGTAAAAACCGGGCTTTGGGCCGGCGGTGTTTCAGGTTTTTTCTTCGTTCTCCATTGGCGCCTCCGCCAGACCGTTGAGCCAGTCCCGCCAGATTTGCCGGTAGAGGTCCATATTGTCATAAAACCCCTCGTTATGGGTGCCCGCAAGCTGCCCAAACTGTTTGGGCGGATTAGCGGGCTCGTACAGGGTTTGTCCAAACCGGTACGGCACAATCTCATCGTCGGGGCTGTGGATGACCAGAACGGGGCATTTTAATTGCCTGACGGCGGCCAGCGTATCGTACTCAAAGCGGGCAAACAGCCGGACAGGCAGCCACGGGTAATAATGGGAACCCATGTCGACAAAGGAGGTAAAGGTGCTTTCAAGAACGACGCCGCCGGGGGTGAGGTCTTTGGCGACAATGGCGGCGATGCTGCCCCCCAGCGACTGACCGTACAGGATAATCCGGCCGGGTTTGACGCCCTTTTGCTCCGTCAGCCAGTCCCAGCCGGCACGAATATCCAGCAGGGTTCCCTTTTCGGTGGGCTTGCCGGTGCTTGGGCCGTAGCCGCGGTAATCCACAATCAGACAGGCCAGCCCCAGGTGATGGAACAACTCCAGGGTGTCCAGCCGATGGGAATTGTTGCCGGCGTTGCCGTGGCAGAAAAGAACAGTCCAGGAGGCGCCGGCGGCGTCTTTTGCGGGAACATACCAGGCGGCGAGGGTCTGACCGTCCGGCGTTGTCAGGGCGACCGACTCATAGGCAAGCCCCGCATCGGCAGGCGTGCTGTCATAGTCCCTGCCGGGCTGATAGAGAATCGACGGCTGCATCACAAACAGCAGCAGTCCCAGCCCGATATAAACCGAAACGGCAATTATCACAACAGTCAGCAGTACACCCATAAATCCGCCCTTTCTGTAACGCTGATGACAGGCCAGGCCAATCAGAATCACCGCCAAAACCCACAGTATCAAACGCATTCCGTTCATTATCGCCTCGTGTGCGGCAAATCCGCATGACGCCGGTTTCGTTTGCCGCCGACATGTATTGTACAGGCAAAGGGACAAGAATTGAATCCATTTTGACCGCACCGGGGTTTGTTTTTGAAAATCGGCCTCCGGGCTTACCGTTCCGGATGGGGTATTCACGGGACAGAGGCCCTGCATCTGCCGCCCCGGCCAGATGATTACCTCCCTGAACAGCATTCAGGAAAAAACCGGCAAAGGTATTTCGCTTCGGCAGATTCAATTAGCGTTGATGCGGTTTGAGAAAATGGGCTTTTTGGTAAAGCAAACAACATGCAGCAATACGCTCGTAACCCTTTGTCATTGGGCGGCTTATCAGGACATTGAAAACCCGGAAACCCGCGCCGATGTTAAACCAACGTTAAACCCGTGTCAAACGGATGTTAAACGCACGTTATATAGTTGTACTGTGTAATTTCATTTACGTTCTTTAAGTCTTAATGGAGCCAGTAAGTTATGTCGCCTGTAATGATAGAACCGAGCCAGCTCTCGGCGTTCG
>JAKEGM010000081.1 GCA_022615575.1 Planctomycetales bacterium | reverse complement strand
TATCCAGGCCGCCGCCCTGCCCGCCGGCGGCAAGGTGGAACTTCTCGTCACAGCCGTCAAAAACTGAAAACAACAGCGAGGCACAGCTTATCCTCGACTTAATCGGGGGCGAGTCGCCCGAAAAGTACTCCCCCTGCCAAGGGGGAGTACCCCGAAGGGGGGAGGGGGTATTCGGCGACTTCCACCTTCGCTCTTCAAACTGCGGCGGGACAGGTACGTCGCTTTGCTTTATGTCTTGTTTTTTATTTTTCTCTTGCAACTCGGTTGCAAAACCTTATTATCCCCAAAATCGCAACTAAGTTGCAAAGAGAAAGAAATACAGGACAATCTACATGGCAATACTCGACAAAACAAAGCTTATTGGTAAAGAACTTCTTGCTCATTCACCATTTACTCTGTGTGGAGCGGCCACAGGTATTATTTTCATGCTCATCGGCCAGCGGTGGTTTAAAGATCAGGCCGAAGGCCTCTTTGCCCTCTTTCATCCGCTGCATGTGGTACTCAGCGCAATGGTTACGGCCGCCCTGTTTGAAATTCATCGCAAAGCCGCCAATTTCTTTGTGATTCTGGTCATCGGTATCACCGGTGCAATCGGTGTCGCTACGTTGAGCGACTGCATTCTGCCGTATTTCGGCGAAAGCATCCTCAGCGTTGCCATCCCTACTCACGCCGAAGTCCATGAGAGCACTGTCCCGGAAGCCGACCAAGAGCATCCGGAAGATGCTCATCCACACTGGCATATCGGGTTTATAGAAGAATGGTATCTTGTTTTCCCTGCGGCGATTATCGGCGTCCTCCTGGCCTACTTCAAGCCGACCACCCACTTGCCTCATGCCGGCCACATCCTCGTCAGCACCTGGGCATCTTCGGCTCACATGCTGATGAATACCCAGGCAGACCTGTCCTTCGCCCTGCTGGCAGGCATGTTTATCGTGTTGTTCATCTCCGTCTGGCTTCCCTGCTGTGTGAGTGATATCGTCTTTCCGCTGCTGTTTGTACGCTCCGACGGCGTACATATCGGGCATTCCTGTGTACTATGCGGCAAAAAAGAGGAAAAACCCAACGCATGAAACAGAACGCCGTCGAATTGCTGCGTTCCTCCAATCTGCGTCAAACCGGGCCGCGGATCGCCATTCTCATGGCGATGATGAAGGCAAACGCCCCCGTAACGCAGGAACAGATTGCCGAACAGTTGGGCCCTTTGGCCCCGAATAAAACCACGATTTACCGAACGCTGATGAACCTGGTCAAAAAAAATCTGGTTCATAAGGCGTATATAGAAGGACGCACATGGCATTTTGAATTGGCCCATCACTGCGGCCAACACCAGTGCCACCCGCATTTTACATGCAGCCAATGTCTTCAGACCCGGTGCATACCCGGTGTTTCGGCGCCGCTGATCAAACTACCCGAAGGTTTTACAATGCACCGCCAGCAGATTCGGATTGAGGGCCTTTGCTCGGTCTGCCGGAACAAAAACCGACGATAAACAAAACCCTCCGCCCCTTCTTTTTTTCTTGAATGATGCGTTTGCGGCGGCTATATATGCAAAACTCAAGAGATGAAGGGGGTTTTGCCGATGCTTACAAGACGTTTTGAACTAAAGTGGGTCTGTTGTTAGGAATAATCGTGTTGCGTATCCAGAAATACTTAATCATCGCGACTGCCTTTCTGGTCAGTGTCGGTATTGTCGGCTGCGGAGGCGGAACTACGCCGCCTGCGGGGGCAAAACCGGCTTACTGTGTCAGTATTGAACAGCTTGCAGCGAAATTGGGACTGAGCGTTCAAAAAGCCGGAACGCCCTATTACGAATTGACAAACGCCAATAACCGCGTTTTGCTCTTTTTAAACGACAGCGGACGGGTTTATGTCAACGGCCGTGCTGTCGGTTCGGTCGGAACCGTCAGGCAGGTCGGCGGGTCGTATTATATCTCTGAACTGATGGTTCCCAAAATCCGCGGCTATCTGGCGACATCCTACAACCCTCCGGGACAAACCGGTCCTTCACCGAAAATCCCCGGCGCTCTTACGGGGCTTGTCGTGATTGATCCCGGTCACGGCGGCCGCGATCCGGGCGCCACCAGCTATCTTGGCTATTATGAAAAAGACATTAACTTAAATATTGGCCGAAAGGTGGCCTCCTATCTCCAGCAGCAGGGTATCAAAACGGTCATGACGCGAAACAGCGATACCTTCATTGAGCTGAATGACCGGGCCGATGTCGCCAACCGCGTCGGCGCCGACCTGTTTGTTGCCATTCACGCCGATTCCAACGGCGACCGGCTGCATCGCGGGTACACAGTGTATGTGTCGCGATCCGCCAGTTGGGCCTCCAAAAAAACAGGACAGAATATCGAAAGTTCGATGGCCAATACGGGGATGTCGAGCAAGGGAATGCGAAACGCCGACTACCGTGTATTAGTACGGACGAAATGTCCCGCCGTATTGGTCGAATGCGGCTACCTGTCCAATCCCTCGGAAGCGGCTCTTCTGTATGACAGCCAGTTCCAGGATCGCATCGCCCGCGCGATTGCCGACGGCATCGTCAGGAGTCTTTGAGCGGGCCTTTTAATCTCTGTTTCTTAAAAGACAATGGACATCCCGGATAATCCCGCTACAATATCGGCATGGAATTGTATCCGTTAAAATTTCGGCCGATTTACAAGGAGCGCATCTGGGGCGGACAGTGTTTGCGCGAGGTCTTTGGCAAAGACATTCCCGTACACGCACGGATCGGCGAGAGCTGGGAATTGGCGGATCTGCCGGACGATAAATCAGAAGTCGCCAACGGCCCCCTGAAAGGTCAAACGCTCAGCCGGGTTCTCGCGGCGTTCGGCGATGCGATTACCGGCAAACCGGATTATCAGCCGCCGTTTCCATTGCTGATAAAATTTCTCGACGCCCAGGACAACCTGAGCGTTCAGGTGCATCCGGATGCGCAGACCTGCCGGCGCCGCGGCAAGGGGCAGCCCAAAACCGAGTGCTGGTATATCATCGACGCCCGGCCGGGAGCGGTCATTTATAAAGGACTCAAGCCGGGGACCGCCAAAGAAAAATTCGCCCGGGCCATTGCTGACGGAACCTGCGCAAACTATCTTGTCAAAGTGCCTGTACAGGCGGGGGAATGCCACTTTCTGCCGTCGGGAACCTGTCATGCTATCGGGGCCGGATTGTTCCTCGCCGAGATTCAGCAGCCGTCGGATACGACATACCGTGTTTTTGACTGGAACCGTCTTGACCCGGCAACAGGAAAGAAACGGCAATTGCATATCGAGGACGCGCTGGATTCGATTCATTTCGGCCCTTCCGGCGAAGCGGCGACCGTCCAATGCGTTGGGCGGCTGGTAAACGCCGACGAGTTCACGATGGACAAAGGCCATCAAACGCCGACCGGCGAAGTATTGTTGACGGGCCGGATGAAGGTGCTGATAATCCTGGGCGGGTCCGGGCAGATTGCGGGCAAGGCCGTCGCGCCGGTCCCCTTCCAAAAAGGCGATACGCTGCTGATTCCGGCGGCCTTCGAAGGCGCCATGCAATTCAGCGAGGAATGCCATTATCTTGTCGTCGCTTTGCGGTAACCCCGGAGGGCTGTTTTGCGGGCCGTTGACACGGCTGTTTATATGACATACAATGCAGAGATGAACACACAGAGGAGTCAGGCATTGTGTTAAAAGAAAGTCAAAATCCGCCGATGAGCTGGCCGGAGGCAATGTCCATCGCCGATTTTCGGGGGACGTGGTGGGTTGCGCATACAAAATCCCGAAACGAAAAAGCCCTGGCATGGCAGCTGACGGCAAAAGAGATCTCTTACTTTCTCCCAATGCACTGGAAGGTTTCCAAATCCCGCGGGCACACGCTTCGTTCGCTGCTGCCGCTGTTCTCGGGGTATCTTTTTTTCTGCGGTACCGATCATGACCGGCTGGAGGTCTTGAAGACCAACCGCACAGCCGGCATCCTTTCGGTTGAGAATCAGGCAAAACTGGTCAACGAACTGCTTCCGATTGAAATCCTGCTTAAACTCGGCAAGCCCGTCGTCCCGCACGCCCATCTCAAAGCCGGACAGCGCTGCCGGGTAACAGCCGGCCCCCTGACGGGAACCGAAGGGATTGTTATCAGCACCCCGAAGGAAACCCGCCTGGTGCTTGGAGTCCAGATGCTGGGGCAGGCGGCCAGTGTGGAAATTTCTCTTGATATGGTTGAAAAAATCGACGATTGAAAAACGCCGTCAGACGATTGCGGATAGGATTGTTCGAAGCTTTTTTTGAAGGAATCACCATAAGGAAAAGGATTGGACCATGGTACATATCGTATGGCTTGTTGGGGCGCTGATCGCCGGCTGGGAGCTGACCTCGGTACTCAAACCCGGCTGGATGAAAACGGTTATCGGCATCGTGAGCAAAGGCAAACTGGTTTATCTGGCCGCCGGGATAAAAATCCTGGTCGGCATCATTTTTCTGGTTTTTGCAACACAGTGCAAACTGACGCCCATTATTATCGTCTTCGGCGTTCTCAGCATCGGCGGTGCGGCGGTTTTCTTTACGGTTTCTTTACCGAAAATAACCGCGTACATGAACTGGTGGAAGAGCCGTCCGCTCTGGATGTACCGCCTGTGGGGTGTGGCTGCCGTATTGCTGGGGGCGCTGCTGGTTTATGCCGGGATACCGAAATAGCCGCATGTTCAGGACTCGCCTTCAATTAATCACGATCAGCGTTCTGGCCCTTGGCGTGCGGCTGTCGCTGGCGGCCTTCGGGTTAACAGAGGCCTGCGGCCCCAAAGGCACAAATGTGTACGCCGTTCATCAGCACGGCATCACAGGTCGGGGGGTAAATATCGCACTGCTGTCCGGGGGGAATGTGCACGACAGCCATATCGCCTTTGCACGGCCCGACGGCTCCGCGGTCAAACTGTACGATTTGACCGGCGGCGGGCTTTCTCGCTCGGCTCACGACACGCATATCGCCGGGATTATCCTGTCCGGCGGTTCGCAGGAGCATCCGGATCAAATCGGCGCCGCTGGCGGCGCGCGGATTCACAGCGCCCGCATTTCCAACAAGCAAATCACTTCCGCTTTCATGATGGACGCACTGGACACCCTGATTCTTAAAAAAAACTGCCGGATAGTGGTAACGGGGCTTCAGATTTATGTCGATTCCGTCACGCCGGACGGAAACTCCTTCTGGACAAAGATGTATGACTACTATGCCGAAACATACGACGTGCTTTTGATCAATGCCTCGGGCAATTCGTATCCGCAGATTACGATTTTCGGCGATTCGTACAACGGCATTACCACCAGCGGACTTGTCAAAGATGAACACGGCATTTATCGAACGATCGGCTCCATCAGCAACCGCGGGCCGACGCTGGATGGACGCAAAAAACCGGAGATTGCCGCCCCAACGGAAGATTTATTCGTACCCACCAGCACCGGCGACACTCTGTGGACGGCGCTGGATCCCAATGGTTTGGGGTTGACCAGCTATGCCATCCCTCACATAGCCGGTGCGGCAGCCCTGCTGCTGGAAGCGGCGGCGAAAAGCCCCGAATCCAACGATGATAAAACGGAAGTGATTAAAGCGGTTCTGGTGAATTCGGCCAATGCCGCCGTATTTGACAGTATCGGCATTCAGCCCCTGTCAACCGATTCGATCAGCCGATGGAAACCGGACAGCGGCTACGGCCGGCTGGACGCCCTGGAGGCATGGGAAACCCTGATGGGCGGTTCGATTGTCAAAGACAACAGGCCTTCCTCAAAAAAGAAGGGCTGGGCATACGCCGTCATGCAGAAAAATGAAACGCACGAATACCGCCTTGACGCCGTCAAAGGACAGCGGCTGATGGTAACCGTCACCTGGCACCGCAAACTGCAGCAGGTTCTAAAGCGATTTCAGGAGGAGCCTGTCCGGTTTTACCTCGACCTGAAAATCCTTTCCCCTTCGGGGAAAGCGGCTGCGTTTGAGACGGCCGGACCCAACAACCTGATTAAGACCGATCTGGTTTTAAGCGAAGACGGCGAATATAAAATCGTCCTGAAAAACCCTACATCCGTCCCGGGGCGCGACTATGGGATGGCATTCAATCTGCTCGGCCCAATGACAGGCAATGCATTGGCGCCGAATTTCCCAGTCGCTCCATAACTCATTTCCAAAAAAGAAGGTGCAGTTTTTTCCTTGCGTTTTTTAGACGATTTTGTTATCCTGATTCGAGAGTATTCGCACATAAAATGGGAATGGTGATGAGAAGAGCGTTTCTTTGTTCAGGGATAAATTCAACCCTTCAGAGGGGGGTGTTTGAGTTCTGCGCTTCGGCTTTTGTGGCTTTCGCCCTCATCGCTGAAACCTCTTTTTCCGCCCCTGCATTCGACCTCAATGATCCCCAACAGCGGCAGGCCTTTGCGGATACGCTCAGAGAACAGCGGCGGCCGGGAATTGACCGGGCCGAAGAGTATCTTTACCTCACCGGAAAACCCAAACGATGGCAGGATGGGCAAACTGTTTGCGAGCTGATGTCTATCGAAGACAATGGACAATTCATTGTTTATACGACCACCAATGCCAACTCCGCCATCAGTATCGCCGCTGATACCGTCCGTAACGATCCCTATTATGGAATGGCCGGCAACGGCATAACCGCAGGCATTTGGGATGCCGGCGTTGCTCGTCTTACCCACCAGGAATTAGCGGGACGGGTTATATCTAAAGACGGCGCGGCCGTACATTGGCATTCAACAATGGTCGCCGGCACATTGGCGGCGACAGGAATCGACCCAAACGCAACAGGGATGGCGCCGTTGGTCAATGTGGACGGTTATGAGTGGAATTCTGATACAATCGAAATGGCCGCCGCAGCCATGAGTTCTCCCGGCCAGGTCGGAAAGATTCAGATTTCGAATCATTCCTATGGTAATATCTGCGGATGGCATTATCAATCCGGACGCTGGGAATGGTACGGCAACCCCGCGTATCGAGAATCCGACCTTTTCGGACAATACAATTATCTGGCGAGGGATTTTGACCAACTTTGTTACAACGCCCCCTACTTTCTTCCCTTCCGGGGAGCGGGCAATGACCGGGCCGATACCGCCAGGCCGGTTCAAGGGACAGCGTATTTTATCGACGGGGATACGTCCGCCATTTTTGATGCCGACATCAGTCCTTATGCCGATAACTGGGATAACGGCGGTTTCGATACACTCATGCCGGGGGTTTGTGCCAAAAATGTAATGACCGTCGGAGCCGTTAATGACGCTGTTACCGGCGGGGTTCGCGACCTTGGCAAGGCAACGATGAGCACCCTCAGCGCCTGGGGGCCTGCCGACGACGGCAGAGTCAAACCGGATGTGGTTACAAACGGCATATCCATTTATTCCTGCTACCATACCAGCAACACCGCCTATTACACCGCGTCAGGAACGAGTTTGGCTTCTCCGGCGGCAGCTGGAGCTGGAGTCCAGATTCTTGCTCTTTACGGCCAGTTATTCCCCGGTCAGTATATGCGAAGCAGCACGCTCAAGGCCCTGATGATTCACACGGCTGACGATCTGGGCAATCCCGGGCCGGATTACAAATTCGGTTGGGGATTAATCAACAATGAGAAGTCGGCTGAGAAACTTCTTCTGCATAAGCGAAATCCTGCCGCCAATAACATCATCGTAGATTCCCTAACAAGAAACACCAACAAAATGGATGATTTCACCTTTGCATGGGACGGTATCAGCCCAATCAGGGCGACCCTCTGTTATACGGACCCGCCCGGTGATCAAACAAGTACGGGAGTACTTGATTCGTCGGCCATCAAACTCAAAAACGACCTGGACATCGCCGTCACTGCGCCGGATGGAACGACGAAGTATTATGAGTACGTGCTTGATCCGGTCAATCCCAATAATCCGGCGACAACCGGTGATAATGCCCGGGATAACGTCAAACAGGTTTTCATCCAAACACCCGAGCAGCAGGGAATCTATACGATTCGTGTCGATTATGACAATATAAGCGCTTCCTATCCTGTGCAATATTATTCACTGATCATCAGTGGACAAGCCCAGCCGGCGGTGTACGACATTGACGGGAACGGTGAAATCGGCTTGGGCGACCTTGTATCCCTTGCACAGTCATGGCTGACTGATACCGCTGTTTGTGATATTTATCCGGCAGCCGGCGATGGATGGGTTGACCTGCTGGACTTTTCCCTGCTGGCCCGCAAGTGGCTGGAGCCGTGACGCTATAAAATCATTCGCCCTGCCTGATAGACCGCCAGCGTAACAAGGTAGGCCAGCGCCGTCAGGCCAGCGTACTGCAGCAGCGCCCATTTCCATGCCCCCGACTCGCGGCGGGTGGCGGCGACGGTCGCAATGCACGGCGCCGTAATCAGGCAAAACAGCATCACGCAGAATCCCTGCAGGGATGTATAATCCTCTCTCAGCCGCTCCTCCAGAATTCCGGAATTTTCGGCGCCGTCCCCCATCGCATAGATGATGGAAAGCTGCAAGACAAACACCTCTTTGGCGACCGAAGCGCCGATGAGGGCGGTACCGATTTTCCAGTCAAACCCCAGCGGCTCGATGGCCGGCTCGATGGCACGACCGATCCGTCCGGCCACGGAATACTGCAGGGTCGCGCGCCGCTGCTGGCGGACATCCAGCCCTTCCAGCGCTTCGGCGGGTGGCCTGGGATAGCTGATCGCCGCCCAGAGGACGATGGACAGCATCAGGATGAGCGTTCCGGCTTTTCTCAGGTACAGCCATCCCCTGTCCCACATGTGGATAACCAGCCCCTTGAGCGTCGGCATCCGGTACGGCGGCAGCTCCATCACAAAAGGAATGGTTTCGCCTTTCAGAAGCGTCCTTCGCAGCAGTTGAATGCAGAGTATCGCCAGAACAATCCCGATGACATAAATCAGCCACATCATCGGGCCGCGCAGGTAATCCGGAAAAAACGCCGCCACAAAAATCGCATAGATCGCAATGCGCGCCCCGCAGCTCATCAGCGGAATGACCAGCATCGTCGCCAGCCGGTTGCGCCGGTTTTCGAGGATGCGCGTGGCCATAATAGCCGGCACCGAGCAGCCAAAACCGATGAGCATCGGGATAAAACTTTTGCCGTGCAGCCCGATCTTGTGCATGATGCGGTCCATAATAAACGCAGCCCGGGCCATATAGCCGGTATCTTCCAGAAAAGCAATGCCCAAAAACAGCAGCAGGATGCTGGGCAGGAACATCAGCACGCCGCCGACACCGCCGATAATGCCGTCGACGACCAGCGACCGCAGCCACAGCAGCGTATGCGGGGGCCACTGTTCGGTAATCGCCGCCCCCAGCCAGGCAAACAACTCCTCCAGCCAGCCCATAGGGTACGCCCCGACCCTGAATGTCAGGTAAAACACTCCAAACATCAGGGCGGCGAAAATGGGCAGGCCCAGATACCGGTTGGTCAGCAGCACATCGACCCAATCGCTGATGTCGTGGCGGATCTGGACGGTATTTTTGATTGTTTCCTGACAGGCCCCGGAGATAAATCCATACCGGCGTTCAGCAATGGCAATATCCGGATGGTCTCGGAAAATCGTGCGAAGATGCTCCCGCCCGGCTTCCACCTGCCGGACGATGGAAGCATCCTTTACCCATTCCTGCACTTCCGGGTCCCCTTCCAGCAATTTCAGGGCAATCCATCGCATGGGGTACTTTGCCGGCAGTGCTGCGGCACACGGGTCAAGCATTTTTTCGATTTTGCTCAGTTCCTCTTCAATTTCCTGTCCATAGGGGATATTCAGAATGCGATGAGTTTCCTGATGAGCGGTTTGGACAATGGCCTCCAGCAGTTCATCAATGCCTTTCCGCCGGCTGGCGACCATCGGCACAATCCGTACCCCCAGTAGCCGTTCCATTTGCGCCACGTCAAACTCCAGCCCCCGGCTTTGGGCAACATCGCTCATATTAAACGCCAGAACCAAGGGGACCTGCATTTCCATAAGCTGTGTGGCCAGATACAGATTGCGCTCAATATTGGAGGCATCCAGAACATCCACCACAACATCCGGACGTTCCTCAAAAATGAAATGCCGGGCCACCAGTTCTTCGGTTGAATAAGCCGTCAGGCTATAGGTACCGGGCAGATCGACCAAGTGCATGTCAATGCCGTTATACCGAAAAACGCCTTCTTTTTTTTCGACCGTTACGCCGGGGTAGTTGGCCACATGATGCCGCGCCCCCGTTAAGGCGTTAAATACCGTTGTTTTGCCGCTGTTGGGATTGCCGGCCAAGGCGATATTCAGCTTTTGAATGGGAAAAGGTCGATTCACAGAACGCTCCGGATAAGGCCGAAAAAAGTCCCCTCAGCAAAAGGACGCAAAGATTTTGTGACACATGCCGCGCCCCAGAATAATTTTCGAGTTCTTAACGCCGACGATAATCTGTCCCGCTCCGTCATTGCGAACCACGCGAATGTCCGCATTCACCAGCAGCCCCATCGAAGCCAGTCGATTCTTCAGCCCGCGGCCGGCATCAACCTTAACAATCCGCACCGTTGTTCCCGCCTGAAATTCATTCAGCGGACACACCGTCGTTTTTCCCATTGGTTTTTCAGGTGTCATTAAACGTATCCCAATACCGTCTGAACTGATGCGCAATATCCTGACCGTCACCCCGGGCCTGCGTCACAAATTCGATAAATGCCGTCAATCGGGCAGTAATTTCCGTTCCCAGTGTATGCTCCGCCCGGCAGGCGGCCTCCTGAGCGGTCGGCCCTTCCGTACCCAGCACATCTTCAAAAAATTGTTTGAGAATCTCGTGCCGGCCGGCAATGCGGCCGGCGATGTGCCGGCCTTTTTCAGTCAGAACCACATAACCGTAGGGCTGGTAGTGAATTAGCTCCTTCTCGGAGAGCGTCTTTAGCGCCCCCGTAACGGAGGCCCGCGTAACATCCAGCAAATGCGCAATATCCTTGCTGCGGGCCACATTCCGCTCGCGGGAAAGGTTATATATCGCCTCCAGATAGTCCTCTAAAGACGCACTCAGCATTTCATCTGTTTTGCTTACCATAAGACCACAAATATTAACTTCCCTTAATATAGTTAAGTTCACCTAACTTTCAAAGGAAATTATTGAAAAATCTTAAAAAACATCCTTTTTTGGCAATTGCTTTATGTATCGTGCGGCTAATTTCATTCCGTCCAAGGGGGATTTCCCTTTATTTGGTGGGCGGATGGGACGATAAAAAGAATGCCGTTTTGTAATCGAATGGATGAAAAAATTAAGGGTAGCACAATGTGCGGAATTGTCGCTTATTTCGGTAAAAAACCGGCCCAGCCCATCTTGATTGAGGGCCTCAAGCGTCTTGAATACAGGGGTTATGACTCTGCCGGCATCGCCCTGCTCAAAAACGGCCGCTTTGATATCTATAAAACGCCGGGGCGCATTTCCAATTTAGAGGATATCCTGCCCCCGGAAGACCTCCAGGCCACCGTGGGTATCGGACATACCCGCTGGGCAACTCACGGCGAACCCAACACGGTCAATGCCCATCCGCATCTTGACGATACGGGCAAGATTGTCCTGGTGCATAACGGCATCATTGAAAACTACGCCAGCCTGAAAAAATGGCTTATCAAGGAGGGCTGTCAGTTTCGCTCCCAAACCGACACGGAAGTTGTCGCCAACCTGATCGGTTATTTCTATGAAAAAAATTGTGCCAGAGACGGCCAAAATGCGCCCAAAGACCGCAACCGGTTCGAGTGGGCGGTTCAGGAGGCCTTGACCGAGGTTCACGGAACGTATGGTCTTGCCATCATGTGCCTGGATTGTCCGAATGTCATGATCGGCGTCAAAAAGGGAAGTCCGCTGATCCTGGGCGTCGGCGAAAACGAATACGTCATTGCCTCCGATGCCGCGGCGATTATCGAGCACACCTCGCAGGCCGTTTATCTGTCGGACAATGAAATGGTTTTTGTCACCGAAGGCGGCTTCGAAACAAAAACTGTCACCAATATCGAGGTTCGCAAGGAACTGAGCGAAATCGAAATCTCCCTCGATCAAATTGAACTGGAAGGTTTCGACCACTATATGCAGAAGGAAATCGCCGAGCAGCCGCAGGTTCTGGAAACCTGCCTCAACGGCCGCGTCGATGTTAAAAACGGCCGCGTGATTCTCGGCGGCATTCAGAACCAGTTTCGCATACTAGCCCGAACCAAACGGGTTATCATGGCCGCCTGCGGCACGGCCTGGCACGCGGGCTTGGTCGGCGAGTTCCTGTTTGAGCAATTAGCCCGCATCCCCACGGAGGTGGAATACGCCAGCGAATTTCGCTACCGCAACCCGATTCTCGAGGAAGGCACCATCTTTATCGCCATCAGCCAGTCCGGCGAGACCGCCGACACGCTGGCAGCCGTCGAACAGGCCAAGGAGCGCGGCGCAACCGTGCTGGGCATCGTCAATGTGGTCGGTTCCACCATCGCACGGACCACCGATGCCGGTGTGTATCTGCGCGTCGGTCCCGAAATCGGCGTAGCCAGCACCAAGGCCTTTACCGCGCAGGTGGCCGTTCTGGCGATGCTGGCCATCGAACTGGGACGCCGCCGGCATCTGGGCGCCGATGCCGCACAGTACCTCCTGCGGGAACTGATGCAGATTCCCCAAAAAGTCCGCCGCATTATGGCTCAGTCGGACCACATCCGCCGCATCGCCCAGGCGAACATCGACAGGGAAAACTGGCTGTTCCTGGGCCGCGGACTTAACTATCCGGTGGCGCTGGAAGGCGCCTTGAAACTCAAGGAAATCAGCTACATCCATGCCGAGGGCCTGCCCGCGGCGGAAATGAAGCACGGCCCGATCGCCCTGATTACCGACCGCATGCCCGCGGTGTTCATCGCTACAAAATGCTCACACTATGAAAAAATCATCGGCAATATCGAGGAAGTCCGTGCCCGCGGCGGCAAGACCATCATCATTGCCACCGAGGGGGATGACCACATCCGGCAGTACGCCGACCACTTGATAACCGTGCCCGATACCGTCGAGCAGCTCCAGCCGATGCTGACCGTCGTGCCGCTGCAGATGCTGGCCTACCACGCCGCCGTCGTCCGCGGACACGATGTGGACAAGCCCCGAAACCTCGCCAAAAGCGTCACCGTCGAATAATGCAGCCGAAGCGTCCCGCTTCGGAAAGGAACGCAGGCATCCTGCCTGCGCCGTTCGCTATCAGCGCGGGCTGGAAGCCCGCGTTCCATTGGCTTTGATTGGCTTTGTTTCGTTTTTCTGATTTTCTGCCTCAATACTGGCGTTTCTTTTTCGGACATATTGGATTCTCTGGATGTGGAATACTGCTTTATCCAGTCGCCGCTCCATTTCACCCTGATAACGCAAGAACCGCTCAATGACCCTGGAGCCGCCGAAATCCTCTATCACCATCCGGCCAAGCACAGTCCGGGGGGATGAATCCTCTTGAATCCGGTCCGGCGCGTTTTCATTAAAAACCTCGGAAAGAGTTCGGGCAACTGACTGGCTGACAGCTTTCACTTTTTCTTCTCTTTCCGCATAACTTTCAACGCCACTCGATTCATCATCGAACGGTCCAAGTACATCTAACGCAACAATGTCCCCAATGTATCCGAGATCATGCTGGTCCAGCAAGGGGTCTTGTGCCTGCTTCGGCCGGCTGTCTGTAATGAGAACATTCAACGTCGATGATTCCATCCACTCGGCCCGCCGGCATCGCCATGCGAGAGCAATGATGCGCTCGGCGAGCGATTGCTCCAGCGCACCGATGGGGGCCAGATCGGTGAACATTTTCGCATAGAAGGCGTCAAATTCGCCGCGGTCCTCGTCCTGAATGATAAGGCGGTCGGCGGTGAGGCCGTGGATGGTCGCGTTCTGAGAAACGATGAATTTGCCTTCGGGCGTTTGGGGGCCGGTGGATTTATGGGCGTTTTTGCGGTTGGCTTCGATTTGTGCTTGTGTGGTCATAACTCCTCCTTTTTTTGACACAGATTTTTAAATTGTATATTGGATATTGCAGATTGTATATTGCGAAGGACGATTGACGATTTTTATTAACCATAGGTGTCCTTCTTTCTTTTCTTTTATCATGTCGCTTACGCTCCATGCTCTGATTTACATTTATGTGCCCCTCTGTATAACCCGGCGATTTGCATGTTTGGGTCGAAAAATCTGATTAACTCAGGGTGTGAGATTTTTTAAGTCCCGCGGAATCCGGCAGATAAATTTTTTCAATTTTTTGCATGACAGCAAGATAGTGCTTGCAGAACTGGTTCTATGGAGACCCCGCGGGTCTGGAAAGAAAAGCACGAAATTCTAAGCACTAAATCCAAAACAAATTCAAATTACCTAAATTCTAATTATCTAAACAGCAGAAGCAACCCAGGCGGGGGAAATAAAGATTGTCGAGGGAGAATTGCGGTTGACGGGAGGGGGCGGGTGGGGGTAAGATTTGAACCGTGAATGAACGCTAATGGACACAAATAATTTTTTAAGATGATTATTTTGACTACAGGGTTTGAAACGACAGCGGAAGGAAAGATATGGCAATCAAAAAAGAGAGCAAGCTGCCTGCTCATGAACAATTTCATACGGCGCTTGAAGATTTTGCAAAACAATTGACCGATAAGTTTTCCGTATTCTCAAGGGGGGAGCCGGAGGATCAGCTCAAGCCGCCCGTCGATGCCCTTTTTTCGGAATTCAGCCAACTCGTTCAGCGAAAGCTGGTGCTGAAAGGCGAAACCACACTTGACCGACTTGGTAAGCCGGACTATGCCCTTCATGACCAAAACCTGCCTATCGGATATATTGAACTGAAAGCCCCCGGAAAAGGAGCTAATCCGGAAAAATACAAAGGGCATGATCTACAGCAATGGAAACTTTTCAAAAGCGTTCCGAATATTCTCTACACGGACGGGAATGAGTGGGGCTTATATCAAAACGGAGAGCTTGTTTCAAAACGCGTTCGTCTCCATGGCGATATTTGCACGGATGGGAAAAAGGCCGTTTCAGAAACCAACAGCCGGGATTTATTCTTCCTGCTGATTGATTTTATTCAGTGGAATCCCATCCTGCCGGAACAACCGAAGCAGTTGGCCGCTTTTTTAGCCACCTTCTGTCTGCTGATTCGTGAAGAAGTGCTGGAGGCCCTGAACGATGAAAATTCTCCCATCCAATCCCTGAAAAAGGAAATCAAAGACCTGCTTTTCCCCGACGCGGATGATATGCAGTTTTCGGACGCCTACGCGCAGACGGTTATTTTTGCCTTGCTATTGGCGCAGATGGAAGGGGCGGATGTACTCAACCTGCAAAACGCGTATGCCACTTTGGCGGGTCATCATTTATTGCTTTCACGCTCGCTGCAATTTTTGACGGACCCGGCGGCGCTGACGGAAATTTCGTCCTCACTTTCGCTGGCTCAGCGCATTATTCACGAAATCCCGAAAGAAACCCTGCAAGCCGATTCAGAGACAGAAGACCCGTGGCTGTTCTTTTATGAGGATTTTCTGGCGGCTTATGACCCGAAACTGCGGAAAGAATCGGGCGTTTACTATACGCCGCTGGAAGTGGTGCGCTGTCAGATTCGATTGATTGATGAAATTCTGCACATGCATCTCGGCAAAGAAATGGGGTTTGTGGAAACCGGCGTTGCGACGCTTGATCCGGCAGTCGGGACAGGTACGTATTTATTGGGGATTATCGACCATTCGTTACAGCGAGTCGAAAAAGAAGAAGGAAGTGGCGCCGTTAAAAGCGCCGCCAAATCACTGATGACGAATCTGCACGGCTTTGAATTCATGGTCGGGCCTTATGCTGTGGCGCAATTGCGATTTACCCGCGCCCTGACGGCGCACGGTGTAGCAATTCCAAAATCCGGTCCCGGCATTTACCTGACCAATACGCTGGAATCGCCGCATACAAAGCCGCCTGCGCCGCCGTTGTTTCATCAGCCCATTGCTCATGAGCACAAACGAGCATTAGAAATCAAAGATAATGAAACTGTGCTGGTGTGCCTTGGCAATCCCCCGTATGGGCGGCATGACGCGGCAACGAAGGAAAACCGGGCTACAACCGGCGGCTGGGTTCGACACCCGGACGAAGGCAGTAAGACAACGCCGATTTTGGAGGATTTTCTGGAACCGGCGCGACAGGCCGGATTCGGCGTGCATTTGAAAAATCTTTATAACCTGTACGTGTATTTTATCCGGTGGTCGCTGTGGAAGGTGTTTGAGCATAAGACCGCCAAAGGTGCGGGGATTCTGTCATTTATTACCGCGTCGAGTTATCTGGACGGCGATGCCTTTGTCGGCGTTCGGGAACACATGCGCAAAATCTGCGACCGGATTGATATTATCGACCTTGGCGGCGAAGGCCGTGGGACACGGCGGGATGAAAACGTCTTTGCGATTCAGACGCCCGTGGCGATTTTTGTGGGTTATCGCAAGGGGAAATCCGACCCCTATACGCCAGCGGCGGTGCGCTATACCCGTATCGAAGGCACGCGCGAAGAAAAACTCCAAAAACTCGACACAATTCATTCGGCTGATGCTCTGCAATGGAAAACAATCTCCAGCGGATGGCAGGATTCGTTTATCCCAAGGGTAAAAGGTGAATTCACAAAATGGCCTATATTAACAGATATTATTCCATGGCAAAACAACGGCGTAAAAGCCGGTCGAACATGGGTCATTGGACCAGATGAAGGCAACCTAAGAGAAAAACTGCACTGCTTAATTAGCTCCCCTATCAGTAAAATCGTAGAGCTATTCAAAGATTCACCCACTGGCAGAAAAATTGGTGATGAACCCTTACAATTACCGCCTGAACAAAACAAGTTGATTTCTCTTGAGAAGGAAAAATCTGCCGATTCGATATCAATCAAGTCCTATTCCTATCGTTCGTTTGACCGGCAATTCATTATTGGAGATGCCCGTTTTCTGGATAGACCCGGCCCCGGTCTCTGGCTTGCACACAGTGATAAGCAAGTTTACTTGACGAGTTTGTTCAATCATCCTCTGGGGCAGGGGCCAGCAGTTACAGTTGCAAGTGATATTCCTGATCTTCATCATTTTCGCGGCTCATTTGGTGCAAAGGAAATTATGCCGCTTTACCGTAATGCGGAAGCGACGGAGGCGAATATTCTGCCGGGGCTTCTTGAGTTGTTGAAAGCGGCTTATGGTAAAAAGGTATCGCCGGAGGATTTTGCGGGGTATGTGTATGGGGTTCTGGCACAGCCGGAGTACGCCCGGCGGTTTGAAAAGGAACTGACCAATCGGCAAATTCATGTGCCGCTGACCAAAGGCGAGAAGCTGTTTTTTGAATTGTCTGAATTCGGCAAGGGCTTAATCTGGCTGCATACCTACGGCCAGCGGATGACGGGCAGCGGGCGTGCCAAAGGCAAAACGCCTGCGGGCAGCGTCAAATGTAAAAAGGCGGTTTCCGACGCCGAGGACAGCTACCCGGAAGATTACCGTTATGATGAATCCACTCAAACACTGTTCGTGGGCGATGGGACTTTCGGGCCGGTCAGCAAAGAGATTTGGGAATTTGAAGTGTCGGGGCTGAAAGTGGTGCAGTCGTGGCTGGGGTATCGGATGAAACAGCGTTCGGGGCGTAAAT
>JAKEGM010000080.1 GCA_022615575.1 Planctomycetales bacterium | reverse complement strand
GCCAGGCCGATTCGCCGGGCCATGCCCTTGGAAAAGGTGCCGATCTGGCGGTTGCCCATGCCGGACAGGCCGACCATTTCCAGCAGGGTTTCCACGCGGGCCTTGCGAACATCGGCGGGAAGACCGAAAATCCGTCCGTAAAAATCCAGCGTTTCCCGCGCGGTCAGGTACCGGTACAGATAGGATTCTTCGGGCAGATACCCGATGCGTGCGGAAATTTTCGGATCACCGACGGTTCCGCCCAGCACAAAGGCCGCTCCCCGCGTTGGATGGAGCAGGTTGAGCAGCATTTTGATGGTCGTGGTTTTGCCGGAGCCATTGGGGCCCAGAAACCCGTAAATCTCGTTATGCCGAATCTGCAGGTTCAGGTCTTCGACGGCAATCACCTTGGCCCGTCCCCACCAGTCCGGAAATATCTTGGTCAGAGAAACCGTTTCAATCGCGTATTGGCTGTCCATTGTTACCACACTCAAAAACTCCACCGGAGGTTAGGATTGTTCGATATGCGGTTCCAGATGTTCGCCGAAACGCACCAGCCGGGCGCTGTTGAAAATCACCGCCAGCGCCCCAAACAAGTGCAGAACCGCCGCCATAATCAGCGACACCCAGCCCAGGGTGATCGCAATGATTCCCAGAAGAATAAACAGAATCCCAAACAACAGATTCTGATTGATAACCGTGCGCGTTTTGCGCGACAACTGCACCAAAAACGGCAGCCGGCGCAAATCGTTGCTCATCAGGGCGATCGACGCTGAATTGATCGCCACATCGCTGCCCGCCGCCCCCATGGCGATGCCCAAATCACCGGCTGCCAGCGCGGGGGCGTCGTTAATGCCGTCGCCGACCACCGCGACCAGATGGCCTTCCCTGCGGATGGTTTCCACCACTGCCAGCTTGTCCTGCGGCAGACAATGGGCCTTATAATCGGTGCAGCCCAGTTCCGCGGAAACCCGGTTGGCCACCTCGCTGCGGTCTCCGGTCAGCATCGTTACGCGGCGCACGTTGCAGTCCTCGAACAGTTCCTTGACCGCCTGCTGGGCTTCGGGACGCGCCTTGTCTTGCAGACCGATCCAGCCGATGCATTTGCCGCTGACCGACAGGTACAGCGTGCTGAAGCCCTGCTCTTCGTGGAGCGAGGGGTCCAAGACGTTACTGACATCAATGCCGTTTTCCTTCAGGAAGGTGTCGCGGCCGACCAGCACCTTTTCGCCGGCCACGGTCGCCCTCACACCCTTGCCGGGCGCTTCTTCAAAAAGCTGTGCCTGCGGAAAGGAGACATTCGCTTCACGGGCCAGGTTAATCACCGCCCGGGCCGCCGGGTGCTTGCTCATCTGCTCAGCCGAGGCCGCCAGCGTCAGCATCCGCACCGGTTCGACATCTGGCGCCGGCTCCAACTTGGTAACATAGAGCTGACCGGTCGTGAGGGTTCCGGTTTTGTCAAAAACCACGGCGGTAATTTTGCCTGCAATCTCCAGCAGGGAGACATTCTTAATCAATATCCCCAGCCGTGCCGCCGCCGACAGGGCCGCTACCATAGCCGTCGGCGTGGCCATAATCAGCGCACAGGGACATGAAATCACCAGGATGGCGATGGACTTATCGAGGGTCTTGGTAAAGATATAAACAATCGCCGCAATCATCAGGATCGTCGGAATATACCACTTGATGTACTGGTCAATCATCCGCATGATGGGAAGCTGGGTCTGCTCGGCAGCGATAATCAGTTGCTGAACCTTGCCCAGCGTCGTATCAGCGCCGGCCTTGGTGACCACAATATCCATCACGCCCGTCAGATTGCTCGTGCCGGCAAAAACCTGCATCCCGATGACCTTATCCACCGGCAGCGACTCGCCGGTAATGGTGGCTTCATTGACGGTGCTTAACCCTTGGCGAACCTCGCCGTCGGCGGGAATATTGTCGCCGGGACGGACCCGCACCACGTCGCCGGGTTTGAGGCCGCTGACCTTGACTTCCGTTTCGGTCCCGTCTGCGCTGACCCGATAGGCCGTCGTGGGCGTCAGTTTAATCAGGGATTCAATCGAAGCCCTCGCCCCCAGCGCGGTACGGGTTTCCAGGAGTTCAGCAATCAGCATGATAAACGCCACGGTGCCCGCTTCCACATATTCCCCGTTGGCAAACGCCGCAATGACGGCCAGCGCCACCAGTTCGTCCATGTGCATGTGGCCGTGCAGAATGCCCTTGACGGCGTGAATGACAATAGGCAGCCCCAGCAGAATGGCGCCGACCATCGCAATCGTCTCGCTCAGTTCGGCGCTGCCGCCGTAAAGCCACTGAAGCCAGGGGATACGAGCCAGCATGCTGTTAATCACCAAAATCATGCCGGCCAGCGTTCCCAGAAACGCCAAGCTGGTACGAAACTGCTTGCCTTCCGTCCCGCCGTGCCTATGCGGGGAGTCCTGATCCATTTCGTGTGCTTTAATGCCGATGTGTGTATGTGCCATATCGATTTCTCAATTACATCCGTCCATACCCATTGAATCGTTTGGGATTATTTCTGTTCGGCCTGTTCCTTTTTGATATTGGGGTCCCGGTTGATCATAACGCGAAGCTCTCGCGATTTGCCGCCGGCTGACGGCTGGATCAGAATCTTCTCGTCCGCACCGGCCAGCACTTGCTCCACGGCATCCTGATAAATCTTCTGCAAGACCAGTTCAGGGTGTTTTTGGTATTCCGGAAGAAGCTGCTCGAGGTATTCGGCATTGGCTTTGGCGTCTTCAACCACCTTGGTGCGGTAGGCACGGGCCTCGGCGATTTTGGCCTGAACCTGACCGGACAACCGGGCCACCAGCGCCTCCTGCTGTTCCTGGGACTGGCCGGGCTGTTTAAGCTGAGCGAGAATGCGATCCGCATCAGCGCCGCCGGTATCCGTCAGGCGTTTTTCCTTATAGGCACGGGCGTCAATGCGTGTCTGCTCGCTTTCCTGCCGTGCCTTGTTGGAGGCCTGAAACGCTTCTTCCACCTGACGGGGCCAGACGATGCGGCTGGCCCGCACATCCTTGATGCCGATGCCGCACTGAATCTGGTCGAGCTTGGTCTGCAGGATGACCCTAACGGTGTCGGCAATCCCCGTTTGACTCTTGATGGCCTCGTCGATGCTGTAGTTGACCATCGTGCGAACAACGGCGTTGGCGGCCAAACTTTCCAGCATCGGCTCCAGCGTTTCGGCGGCGGCTTCCAGCATATCCTCGCCGGATCTGCGGTCGCGCATATACATGTTTTCAAAAAAGTGCTTCGGGGAATCGATTTTATAGGTAATGATCCATTGAGAATGCACGATGTTGTAATCGGTTCCCTCCATCCCCTCGACCCTGTCGTTTCGCGTCAGGCAATAGCCGTCTATGAGCGGGTCCAGCGGGCCGGAAACCGGAGATTTGACCGGGCGGAGCTTTTCCTCTTCGGTCTCAAAATACCAGAACGAATTGATCGCCAGCGACTGCTCGTGCTTGACGGGGATGCGAATGACCTCGTGAATCGGCTCGGGAAAAGCAAATTTGATGCCCGGCTTGAGTACAGGGTCTTCGGCAGACCCCTGAATCTGGCCGAAGAACAGCAGCAGGGCCTCTTCGTCCTGCTGCACCTGAAAGATACCGCTGCACGCAAAGACAACCAGCAGCACGATCATGATAATTTTCAGTATCGAAAAGCTCACATGCAGCGCCTGCGTCAGCGACCTGGTCGACGCATCCTGCTGTTCGGCAGGGAGTCCCCCCTGCTGCGGCTTGTCTTCGCATTCGCAGCGGTGATGATGGTGATGGTGGTGATGGTTCGTCATGGTTTAGTGTCCTGACTGGGGAGCGTTGGTTTTCGGCTGAATATCCGGCAGGCCCTTCAGCAGGCCGATAGGCTCGGTTTCCATGCCCAGAACGATGGTGCTGCGTTCTTTGAGTATCTTCTTGAGGGCTTCGATGTCGCGAAGAAACATTGCCAGTTCTGGATCCGCTTCAAGCATCTTGTAATAACGGGCCGCTTCCGCATCGCCAGCGCCGCGGATGGCCTTGGCCTGAGCATCCGCCACCGCCAGCAGCTCCTTCTGCTTGGCATCCGCATCGCTTTTGATGCGTTCGGCTTCGGCGTTGCCTTCGGCCAAAATCGATTCGGTCTTGCGCTTGCGGTCGGCCTTCATCCGCTCAAAGACCTTTTCGGTCACTTCCTTGCTGATCATCAGCCGCTTGATGCCGACGGTTTTAATTTCTACCCCATACTCGGCCATCGCCTTGTCATGAATCTCGCCGGCAATCTCCTGTTCGATCTGTTCAAACTGAATCTTCGTCGGATCTGTGTTGACAAACTCGCTGAAATAATGCCTTCCGATGACAGAGTTCTGGGCATTGCGAAGAAGACTCTTTAAATTGTCTTCCGCGCTTTTGACATCCTTGACGGAAGTCAGGAATTTGCCCGGTTCGGCGATTCGCCAGACCAGATAACTTTTCACGATGATCGGTTCGCCGCCGGCGGTGGTGATTTCCTCTTCGGGCACATTGTCGAACAGGCGACTGCGGGAATCAAACCGCATTACGACGTCGATCGGTTTGGGAAACTTCACCCGCAATCCGGGCTTATCCACCGTCCGAACAACTTTTCCAAACCGCTTTACGATAACCGTTTCGGTTGCGCGGACCTGGTACAAAACCGCCGACAACAGCAGAATGACCACCACTACAACCATACTGATAATAATCCAGAAATTTCTCATTGTTTTGTCCTGTTCCTGTTGGGATAAATGCTTACTTTGCCGGTTCCTCAAGCCCCAGGTCTAAGTCGTACAGCGACGTTGCCAGCTTTTCCTGCAAGTCCACGATAAAGACCTGTGCATCCTCAGGTTCGGCCACGACCACATATTTACGCGCATTCTCAAGGGCGTCTTCAAGCATTAGTAAACGCTGGAGCTTTTTATAGATTTCCGGCGACGCCCGATACCCCTGCACCTGACCGGCAAACCGCAAGCCCTCGCCTTTGGCAAGGTTGGCTCGCTCAAACGCGTCGCTTTCGGCCAGTCGAAGGGCGCTGAAGACCTTGCCCTGAACAGCCGCCAATGCCGCTTGAAGATCCTGCCGCAATTGCTGGGTTTTCTGCTCGTCTCCCAGCGTTTTGGAGCGTTCAAACTGCATCGCCAGATCGTACAGCGCATCCGCATCGGCAACCGAACCGCCCAGTTCAGTCAGAATCCGGTTTTTGTCCGCCTGTGCACTGAGAACCGTGGCTTGCTTCTGCTGCACCGAGGCAACCACCTCTTCATATTCCCTGGCCACTTCCGGCGGCGGATGAACACCCTGCAGCCCCAAGAGAACTATCTCTACGCCCAATTCCGCCTTGTCCGCCGCTTCCTGGATACATTGGTGAAGCTGGTGCGAGGCCTCCATTCGCCCGGCCCCCAATAAACTCTTTTGTTCGCCGCCCTGACCAGCGCCGTCACGGTCATCGGTTTCAACTTTTGCGCTGACGGCGAACCGCGTCAGTTCTCGGTAGCAAATCGCCTCCAAGAGCAGGCGGGCCTCTTTATGACGATACATAAACTGGCGAAGGTCGCGGATGCGGTATTGAATCGGCACATTGGCCTGAACCACACTGACCGGCACAGCTCCCTTGTCCCGGCTGGTTTCGGTCTGAACGGCAACCAGCAGATTGTATTCCTCCTCGTAATGCTTCTCGCCCCACAGGAAGGCCTTTTTCTGTTTGTCCTGCTCGCCCTCTTTGTAGCCAATGGTGATTTGCTGAATCAGGTCGGTCTGATAAACATACACCTTTTCAATCGGCCAGGGCCATTTGGGATGAAGCCCCGGCTTCAAATCCCGTACGGGGGAGCCATAATACTCCACGACAGCCGCCTGCCCCGGCCCCACGACCACAAACGAACTCATCAGATACAGCGTCAGAGCCGCGAAGAGAATCAGCGGCAAAACCGCTTTTTCCAGTAGCCGGTAAAACCACGTCTGTGAAACCTTGAAGCCAAACTGGTAATCAATCGTGTGGGCAACAGTATGCAGAATCCCCCCCGGCTCGTTAATCAGTCCGAGAATACGGCTGTCATAGGCGGCCCGGCCGTATTGGCCGGCAATCCGGGGACGATAAATGTCCAGAACGGCGTTCAGCAGAATCTCCACACCCAAAACTACCAGCAGCCCGGGAATTAAATAATTCAGAACCGTCAATCCCTGCGGATGCTTAAACTGCGCCAGTGCCAGCGATACCGCCAGAGCAAACCCAAAAACGGCGGTGGCCATCATATAACCGCCGCCGGCCCGCAGGGGCTTCCATTCTGTCTGCGCGCTCATCCCTGTGGCATATCGGCTATAAAGGAAGGCGACAAACGAAATCGCCACCATCAGGACGGCCCCCAAAAGGGGGTTTTTGCTGTTCCAGTCCATCAGGCCGAGGACCTTATACTTAAATAAGACCAACCCTATGATGATCTGGTAGATCGCAATCAGGATGGCCGCGATGGGAACGATCCACTTTTCCATGAATTTCAGCCGTTTTTGGGCCACCGCCATCAGCGCCAGACGGTCCGAGCCGCCGGAAAAAATCGTCCCCTGCTGATCAGACCGGGACAATTGGCTCATATCCAGCTTTTCCTGCTCGGCAAGCGTTCGCTGATAAAATTGCACAATCAGCACCGTCCACACCAAAAGCCCGGCCAATACCTGCCAACTGAGCAGGTACATCGCCAAGACCTGGGTGTAGGCCCCGAAAACAAGCGTGAAAATGAAAAAAAACAAACTCAAACAAAAGGCCCCAACCGATACGGTTTTGGCCCTGCGCGGCGATAAATTTATCTGCATTTTCCTGTCCTGTTTATAATAGCATCCGAACCATTACAGCGGATAAACGGTAAAGAATAATAATCTTACTCTAAAAATCAATCTTCGTCTTTACAAATTGTTTATATAGCGTAAAATAATATCATAATTTATGGAAAATCGTGTAACGCTTTTTTAAGGTAAATCTTTTGCTGTTACGACTTATCGCAATCGCAAAAAACACGTTCACCGAAACACTGCGTCAGCCCATTTACGCGGTGATTATCGTTTTTTCCCTGCTTTTAATGCTGTTAGCCCCGGCCATCAGCATGTACACGCTGGATGAAGACATCAAACTCCTGCGTGAATTGGGGCTTTCTACGCTGTTTCTGGCGGGTTTGTTCATCGCGGTTTTTGCCTCAACCGGGGCCATTACCGAGGAAATCGAGTCCGGCACGATTACAACCATCCTGTCCAAACCCATCAGCCGGCCGGTTTTTGTGCTGGGCAAGTTTTTCGGCATCGCCGCAGCGGTTACGCTGGCCCATATCCTGATAGCGATGGCCCTTTTAATGGTCACCCGGCATGGCGTCCTGGAAACCGCTAATGACGAAATCGACTGGACGGTTGTTTCGGCGGCGGGGATTGTCCTGCTGGCGACACTTACCATAACCGCTCTTATGAACTATGCTTATGACTGGAACTTCCCCTCTACGGGCATCGTTTTGGGGACGGTTTTTGCGGGGTTTGCCATTCTGTTTCTGTCTTTTATGGACAGAGATTGGAAGTTTAATCCCTCAAATAACCATTTTAATCTTTTCGACATCATGGCTTCGGCCCTGTTGCTGATGGCCATGTTCGAGCTGGTAGCACTGGCGATTTTGTTTTCGACCCGCTTTAACGAGATTGTAACCCTGACATTTTGTGTCGGGATTTTCCTGTTGGGGCTTATCAGCGACTGGGTCTTCGGAAGGTTTGCCGGAAAACATTTATGGGCCAAAATCGGCACCATTTTAACGCCGAATCTTCAGATTTTCTGGGTCAGTGACGCCATCTATGAAAGCGGCGCCGTGCCGGCCAGCTATCTGTTGCTGGCCGCCGGCTATACCGCCCTCTACACCGCCGGCATCCTGGCTTTAGCCATTGCCCTCTTCCAGCGCCGCCAAGTAGGATAAATACCGCAAGAATCTCTAAAAAAAACGCGGAAAACTCTCTAAAGAAGGATGCTACCGCACATATAGGCGCAGAGAGGTCAGAGTTTGAGCTTCAGCTTGTTTTGGGCATGCTGCACACCGACGTGTGAACTCTTTTGCAACGGGGAGAAATTTATAAGACGCATTCCATGGCGATTTCGTCGCAATGGTCCTGTTTGGGGCAGGCGGCGCAGTCGCTCCAGACCTTCATCGGCAGCGCATCCTTGTTGACCCGGACAAAGCCGACTTTTTCAAAGAATTGCGGCTCGAGCGTCAGGGTAAAAACCTTCTTTAGCCCCAGTTTTCTCGCCTTGACCAAGCACGCTCCAACCAACTCCCTGCCGACGCCCTTGCCAAAGAATGCCCGATCCACGGCCAGGGATTTGATTTCGGCCAGATTCTCCCAGAGCACCTGCACAGCGCAGCAACCGACAACCTGACCGACCTCCTCGGCCACCACAAAGGTCAGCAGCCGCTCATAAATATCCGAAACAGAGGCAAACAGCATCCGGTCCACCTCGGCATAGCCGTTAATCAGCTTGTGGATTCCTTTGACATCTTTAATGGCTGCATCGCGTACTATCATGCCGGCGATTATACCGTATACGCACCGCCAAAATCAACAAAATCCCGCCGGACGCAAAAATGGCTGTTTATTTGCGCCGGATTTTTGGATACAATGCCTCTCCTGATGGCTTCAATGACAAAACAACACATAAACCCCGAACATCAGAAATACCGGTTAAACCTGCGGCCCGCAACGCTGAACCGGACGATTGCGCTTATGGCGGCACCGGCGATTTTGGAGAACCTGCTGTTTTCGCTGGTGTTCTTTGCGGACACGCTGATCGTCGGCTGGCTGCGGAATGAGAATTATCTGGCCGCAACGGCGCTGGCGTCGCTGATGATGTTTTGGACGAACGCCCCGATTCAAGCCATGTCCATTGCGACGGTATCCATCGTCTCACGCACGCTGGGCGAAAACGACTATGTCAATGCCCGCCGGTTTGCCGGACATTCGCTGGTTATGACATTTATGGTCGTTTTTGCCGCCCTTGCGGTCGGGATTCCATACGCGGAATTTATTATCCGGCTGTTTAAGGCCGAGCCGCCCGTCGTACCGCTGGCGACCGCATATCTTCGGATTGTGCTGCTATCGTCGATTTTCGGGCTGCCGCTAATGGTCTCCAACGCGGTGATACGGGCCAAAGGCGACACAGCAACTCCTATGTACATAACGCTGATTATGAATATCATCAACATCTTTGCCAGCATCGTCCTGGCCTTTGGATGGGGGCCGTTTCCGGCGATGAGTTTGTACGGCGTTGCCTGGGGAACAGTTCTGGCCCGCAATGTGGGGGGCCTTCTGTCGCTGGCGGTTTTGGTTTCGCAGAAGTGGGGCATCCGTATTCGCGGCAGGGATTTCTTCCCGCTACACCGCCGGACTTTCGCCCGCATCTGGCATGTCGCATATCCGGCGATAGCGGAACGAGTGCTCAATGCGACCTCCTACGCATTCTTTATGGGGATGGTGGCCAGTTTAGGCACGACTGTTCTGGCCGCTCATCAGATTGCGCTGAATGTGGAATCGCTGGCCTTTATGCCTGCCTTTGGGATGGGCGTAGCGGTTACAACAATCTTCGGGCAGGCCGTCGGCTCGGGCCGGTGGCTAATCGGACAGGTTACGGTGAAACGATCGATTTGGTTTTCCGTGACGCTGTCGGTTGTTTTGGGCATTCTGTTTGTGGCGTTTGCCCCACAGGGCGTCAAGGTCTTTCGGGCAACCCCGGAGGTTCTGCGTCTTGGCGGGCTGGCGCTCCAGCTTGCCGCGCTCGAACTGCCGTTTTTTGCCCTGACCTTTATCTTTATGGGCGCTCTTCGAGGAGCGGGCGACACCCGAAGCCCCCTGTATGTCAATGTCGCCTGTATCCTGCTGCTGCGGCTTCCGTTCACATGGCTATTGGCCTTCGTGCTGAATTGGGGAATCGTGGGGGTGTGGATTGCTACCGCCCTGGACTGGGGCGGACGCTCACTGGGGTTGTGGCTGATTTTTCGGCGAGGGATATGGAAAACCGCCCACCATGCGGAAAAACAAAAATTTGCTGATCCCATCGTTTCTGTTTCCTCCGCTGCCCCGGAATAATCCAAGTTCATGGAATCGGCAGGAATCCGGCAGGATTAGCACTTTGCAGATGGCGGCAAAACCGGTATGATAGACAGACGGATGAACTGCACTGATTTGTTAACCGTAAAAATAAGGAACTTGGCCGGAATGCGACTGATGGAACTGATTGAGCTGGACCCCAAAAAAGATTCTGCCCCGTCTGAAGTCAACGACCATAATAATGAATACGTTCTGCCGGATGAAATCGGGATTTTGCCCATTCGCAGCGCCGTGGCCTATCCCGGTACGGTGATGCCGCTGGCGGTTGGCCGGGAGCGCAGCAAACGGCTGATTACGGATATCACCCCGCATGAAACTGTTTTGGGCTTATTGGCTCAGAAAAATCCTGAAATCGAAGAGCCCGCTCCTTCCGACCTCTACACCGTAGGCACTGCCGCATCGGTACTGAAGGTCATCCGGATGCCGCAGGGTTCGGTGAACGTGGTGGTGCACGGGATGATTCGCTTTAAGATCGTCCGATTTACGGCGACGGAACCGTATTTGAAGGCAAAGGTCGAGGTGATGCCGGTTCAGGTGCGAAACACCAAGAAACTCCGGGCACTGCTGGTCAATGTGCGCGATACCGCCAACCGCGTGATTGCCCTCAGTCCGAGCGTGCCGGAAGAGGCAGGTCTGCTTCTGGAAAATATCCAGGACCCCTCGGCGCTGGCGGATTTCCTGGCAGCAACGCTGAATATCTCCATCGCGGAAAAACAGGGCCTGCTGGAAGAACCGGATGCTTACAGGCGGCTTGAAAAAATATCGCTGGCGCTGGCCAGTCAACTGGAGGTGCTGGAGTTAAGCCATAAGATCCAGGGTCAGGTGCGTGAGTCGATTGACAAAACGCAACGGGAATATTTTCTGCAGGAGGAGATGAAGGCGATTCAGGCGGAATTGGGGCAGGACGACCGCCGCACCGAGGAACTGCGGGAACTCCAGGAAAAGATCAAGGCCGCCAAAATGCCGGGGCCGGTGGAGGCCGAAGCTCTCCGCGAATTGGACCGCATGGGAAAGACGCCGGCGGCTTCGCCGGATTACGGCGTGCTGCGTACCTAT
>JAKEGM010000079.1 GCA_022615575.1 Planctomycetales bacterium | reverse complement strand
GTCCAGCAGGTGCGGCGTATGGAAGCAGAAATAGCCGGGGTTGGCCTCGGTAATCGAACGCTGTTTTTCGTCGCAGTCAATGTGTTCGACGATGCCCTGGATGTTGCCGTACCCGTCGCGGATGATGCGGCCGTAGCCGGTCGGGTCGGCCAGAACGGCCGTGGCCAGCGTGACCGCCGATTTTTCCTGCTGGTGCTTTTCAAGAAGCACCTTAAGGGTTTCGGTACGAATCAGGGGGGCATCGCCGCACAGCACAAGCGTTTGCCCTGTAAACCCTTTAAGTTTTTCGCGACAGCACATCACCGCATGGCCGGTGCCCTTTTGCTGGGCCTGCTCGACAAACTCCACATCCTTGGCGTTTTTATAGCGTCCGATAATCTGGTCCTTGCCATAACCGACAACAACGATATGCCTTTGCACACCGGCGTTCCGGCAGGCCTCGATGACCCATTCGAGCATAGGCCGGCCGCACACCTCGTGCAGCACCTTGGGCAATTTGGTGTTCATCCGGGTGCTTTGACCCGCTGCCAGAATTATCGCAACCTTTTCAATCATAATAACTTAAGAAAAATTCGAGCCGATTTTCAGTTTTTGATTCTCAGTTAAAAATCCTACCCGGCTTGGACTCGAACCAAGAATAGAGGTACCAAAAACCTCTGTGTTGCCAATTACACCACCGGGTATATAAATAACAGCCGGCATAAACGCTGAAGGCGCAAAATCATAGCTGCAAAATACGCCGGCCGTTGTTTTCGTCCGTGTTTGCTGGTCGCAGAATCCGCTTTGAGAAGCGAATTGACCGGGCCCTGTCGGAGGCATGAGCTGACCATGCTGCGATACCTGTCAGCCCCATTTTAACGCTGAAAACCGCGTTTTTTGCGGTTTTTCGCCGTTTCTACCGTCGCCACCCCGTGCGACAGGGCAATTTCAAGGATATTACTATAAAAGCCCCGGCCAAAAATGCAAAGGAATTTTTTAAAAAATGTGCATGAACACCGTCGGGCGGGAAAATCATCTGTACAAAAACAAAATGCAAAAAAGCGGAACCGGGGCAATTGACGGATACCTCACTCTAAACGAATCCGATCCATTGGCGTTTTTTTGATTTTTGCACTGCCATTTTGCGTTTTATGTTTCGATATTTAATATAACTACTTTTATTTCAATATGTTATCTCGTATTCAGTCGCATAGAGCCGCCGTTGCGGCGTACGTTTTTCCCGTTTTACTATTGATGCCAACCGCCCCAATTTGCTATAATTAAACCACTTGGAGAAACCGGAGAGATGGCTGCAGATTTGGAGAGAATGGGAAGATGAAAGGAACAATTCTGTTGTCACTCGTTTTATTTTTATGCGCATCAAGTGTGCGCTTGTGCTGTTGGGCCTTGGCGGGCTGATGATTCGAAAGCGATGAGATTTACTGCCCCTGTATGGATTGGAGAAGGTGATGAAAAAGATTCTCTCTTTTTTTCCATGAAATCCGGGGCGGTTAACTGGCCGGCTCACGGACGAGCCGACCAGATTATAATCGGAGGAGGGAAGGTCCGGGCCGGACTGCCTTTCTTTTTTTGCGGACAGGTGTACGCCGTTTTAATCACGATACCCCTCGAACGGATTGCTACACGGGCTTTCTTGTCAACATTGCGACACCCAGCAAGAATGTAAAGAATCTCCCTCCTGAACGGAGTGTTTTTTTCAAGGAAAATCTCTAAAACAACTTGACCGGCGGCAGTACACGCAATAAAAAAAGGCAGGGCTTCATGCTCTGCCTTTTTTGGATTAGTATGGCTCTTCTCGTACCTGTTTTAGCCGCCTTGCTGAACTGCCCCGTTTACCATCGGCCTTGTGTGCATCATCGTGTCGGGCGTTTCATGCTCCGGCCAATATAACCTCTTGGGTCATTGGTTAAGAGCCATTCTTTGTCGTCTTTTGTACGTTCCCCTCTTATTTTATATATCGACTTTCGGCCCCAAAAGTTTGAATCTTTTTTTGCGATTTTTAATACTGGCAAGCAGGTTTCGGGAAGCCCAAACACTTGACTCCGCACACGCCCGATAAATCCGCAATGCGGCTTCAAATTCCCGCCGGAAGGACTTTTGGGGGTGTTTTTGCCGTTCTTAAAATCGGATTTTTGGGCCTTATTAACAGGCCAAAGAATGTCCAAAAGGCAGGACATTTTTCTCTTTTTTCCGTTCCCAGACGAGATATAATGGAATGTATGGAGCAGCAGGTCGAAAAACATCCGAAAGTGCTGGTCATCGAAGACGACCCGGGGCATCAGCGGCTTCTTGAACTGTATATCCTTCGGACGGGCTGCGAGTGCGATTGCTGTTTTGACGGGCGGACCGGAATGGAAAAGGCCGTCGCCAACCATTACGATTTGATTTTCATCGATATTCACATCCCCGAGATGGACGGCTTTATGGTAGCCACCCGGCTTCGCGAACAGGGCGATACAACCCCGCTGATCGCCACAACCGCCCTGACCATTGAAGGCATCAAGCGCAACGCCATGAAGATCGGCTATACGGAATTTATGCAAAAACCACTGGGCGAAAAGGAAATCGACGAGGTCATCGAGCGGTACGCCTTCCACATGCCGCTGACCCAGAAGAGATGATTACAGCTCTACCTGCACCGCTTTTGCGGCCGCGGGAAAATACAGCCATGCCGAAACCACCGGACGTTTGAGAATCTCCCCCGCCGCACGGGCATACAGGCGAAGCTGAGGAGCATGGTGTTCGCCCCGCTCGCGGAGGGCATTTCCATCTGTGCGGTCGGTCTTGAAGTCCACGATAACAAGCCCGGCATTCGTCGGGATAATCATATCGACGATGCCCTGCAGAACGACAAACTCACCCCTGCTTTCGGCCCCGACCGCGGCGGCATCGAGGGCATAGGTGAACGGCCATTCCCGTCGCACCGCCGCTCCGGCAGCCATCGCCAGTTTGCCTAAGCTGCTCTCAAAGAACTCCAGAATCGCCCGAGGGTCAATCGCCTGGGCCAGGGCCGCATCGAGCACCCGGGTCTCGACCAGTTTTTTAATGACCGATTCAACGGCGGCGGCATCAACCGGCTTTGACAAATCAATCCGCTCAAAGATCCGATGCACCGCCGATCCGAAAGCCAGTGCATCGGGCGTTTGCGGCGGTTCGGGCAATCCGCCGGAAGCGGACGGCTTGCGTCCAAACGCCCGGCTCCAGTCGCCGGCGGCAAACTCGTCATCCCGATGGGTCAGTTGGCTGACGGAGACCTTGGCCGGCAGCGGGGTAACATCGGCAAACGCATACCGCCAGGAAAGATTCTGGCGGATGGTTTCAAACGCCGCGGCAGCCCTGCAATCGGCATCCGAGCCGGCCTGAGGCAGCTGGGTAACGCTTTTCAGTGAGCGTTTGGATACAAGAATCCGGCTTGTCATTTCATTGAGCCGCTCAATACCGATGCGCTGTGCAAAAAAGAGTGCATCATCCCGCAGCGATTCATTTTCCACCTCAAACATCGCCGCCAGCCGCCGCTGGTCGGCAAAGCCGGCCAGCACCCAGTCCAGCGGACAGCGGGCCTCAGCCAGCTTCCAGTCGGGCAGGCGGGCGCTGAAGGCCGCCCACTCGGTCAATGATTTTTTGCAGGCGTCGCTTTTCCTGCAAGCCGTCAGAATCAGTTTTTCCCGCGCCCGCGTCAGGGCGACATACAGAATCCGCATCTCCTCGGCCAGCGAGGCCCGCCGTTTGCGTTCGGCAATGACCTGATGGGCCATCGAAGGAAACCGGGCCGCCGCCGCACGGTCTGGCATTTGAAGGCCCACCGTCTGCTCATCAATCAGGCACTCGCCGGCGGTATCCTGCGTATTGAACTGCGTATTCAATTCAGCCACGAACACCACGCCGAATTCCAGCCCCTTGGCTTTGTGGACGCTGATGATGCGGACGGCGTTTTCACTGGAGTTATCCGGTTCGGCGGGCGCCCAGTCCTGTTCGGCCTCGGCCAGCTTTTCGAGAAACTCCACAAACCGCACCAGCGCCGTGCCCGGATCGGTCGTGCGGAAATGCTCAAACTGGATGGCGTGATCATGCAGCTTCCGCAGATTGGCCTGCCGCTGGGCGCCGTTGGGCAGAGCCGAATAAAACGCCGCCAGTGCCTTTTGACGGAAGATTTTATCCAGCAGGTCAGCCAGCGACCCCTGCCGGGCCTGTACCCGCCAGCCGTTAATCTGTGCCAGTATCCCGGCCAGGTTGCTGCGCAGGTCCGGATTCGGACCGTCCTGTGCGTATTTCCGCACGGCCGGGTAGAAACCGGCCTTCCTGTCCGCATTCAGGCGGATTTGGGCCAGCTCGGTATCCGACACGCCGAAGATCGGGCTTCGCAGCAGCGCGGCCAGTTCAATATCGCGGTCGGGATTATCCAGCACCTTCAGCAGGCACAATGTATCGGCAATCTCGACGGCCTCAAAATAGCCGCAGGCGCTTTGTGAACCGACAGGCACGCCAGCCAGCCGGAGGATTTCGATATATTCCTGCGCCTTAAACCGCAGCGACCGCATCAGAATCACAATATCGCGATACTCTACCGGCCTATAGCGTTCGGTTTTATTGTCATAGATATTAAACTCCGGCGTGCCGGTTTCGACGCCGACCATTTTCTGAATTCGCCGGGCGATAAACGCCGCCTGCCGCTGGGCGGCGCTGACCGGCTGGGTTATGCCGGCATTGCCGCCGCTGTCCGTGTTTTCCCTGCCGCCGCTGTCCTCGTCCAACAGATAGAGCTCCACCGGCTCGGCCGGGCCGTCAGCGGCTTCAAACGGCTCATAGGGAAACTTTGGCGTCAGGGCCGCACGCGCATCATAGTCCATATCTGCTACGGCCTGAGTCATCACCCGCACAAACAGAGCATTGACACACTCGATGATTTTTTGGCGGCAGCGGAAGTTGTCCTGCAAGTCCACGCGGCCGGGCTTGTCCGACGGCTCTGCAATGTCGGCGGCTGTTTTCAGACGCGACAGGAAGATGGCCGGGCTGCTCTGGCGAAAACCGTAGATGCTCTGCTTGACATCGCCCACGACGAACACATTATCCGGTCGGCTGAGCCGTTCAAGAATTCGCTGCTGAACGGCGTTGATGTCCTGATATTCATCGATGAAGATATGCGCAAACCGTTCTTTGAGTTTGTCCGATACCTCCGGATGCGTCTCGAGCAGCGCCATCGCCCGATGCTCCAGGTCTGCAAAATCCAGCACGTTTCGCTGCCGCTTAACGGCGGCATAACGGCCGTCAAACCGCCGCAGCAATTCCACCAGAGTCATGGTCTGCACGGCAACCTGCGGGGCCAATCGCTCATCGTAGCCGCCGCACAGCAGGGCAAAATCCCCCAATCCCATCAACTCCTCCCGAACAGCGACAACCGGGTCACTGATGCGGTCTTTAACCGACTCGGGCCATTGGTTCTTCTTAAAAGCGGGCATCCGGCTGAACTCAAAATCTCTCAATCGTTCTCTGCAGACGGCGAAGTTGTCCTTCTTTAAAAACTCTGCGCAGCTTATGACCGCCGGCAGGATTTGGCCGCGGATATAATCCGTGACATATTGGCCGCCGCAAAACTGCGCATCCAGAGCGATCGCATACTCCAGCCGCCGCCGGCACTGGGCCAGTTTGTCCAGCAACATCCCTTTTTGTGCGGACTGCAAGTGCAGGTATGCTTCGTTCTGCATGTCATTCATTGCCGCCGCGCGGGTGTAGAACTCCTCCCGGCTGACAACGCTGTCCAGAAACTCGCTGAGGGGAATGATGCGGTCGATAAAGCTGTTTCGGCCCGGCTGAATCTTTCGCCCGTCGAACAACACCCGCAGCCCCTCTGCCAGCGTTTCATCCGCCCATGCCTCTTCCAGTGCTTCGATAAGCGTCTCGGCTTTCAGGAGCTGCTGCTCGTCGGCATTAATGATGCCAAAGGCCGGGTCCAGGTCCGTCAGATAAAAAAACTCCGTCAGGATGCGCTTGCAGAATGAATGGATCGTGCTGATGTACGCCCGGTCCAAACGTAGGAGCTCCTCGCGCAGGCGGCTGTCGCGGGTTTCCTGCCAGGTTTCATACAGCTTCTGGGCAATCCGGCTGCGCATCTCCTCGGCTGCCGCATCGGTAAACGTCAGGACCAGCATCGTATCGGCCCGCGCCGGGTCGTTCGGGTCGGCAACCCTCGCCACCGCCCGCTGGGACAAGACCGCGGTCTTGCCTGTTCCCGCTGAGGCGGTTACCAGCACCTCCCGCCCGACGGCCTCAATCGCCGCCCGTTGCGCCTTTGTCCATTTGGTTTGTTTGGGTTGTCGGGTCACGGTTTTTTCAATCCCTCGTAATCAAAACACAACAGCCCTCGTCAACGCGGTCATACAGTTCAATCACCTCCGCCGGGTCCAGCCGAATGCATCCGCCGGAACGCGGCCGCCCCAGTTCCTCAATCCTGTTGGTTCCGTGAATATAGATATATCGGTTCCATGTATCGACATCACCGCCGCGGTTATGGCCGTCCTGGAGTCCTTCAAGCCACAGAATGCGCGACACAATCAGGTCATCGTTTGTCTGCTGTCCGGCGGTCCACACCCGGCCGCTCCATTGGCGGTCTTTCAGAACGGCGCCAATGGGAAGAGCATCGCCTATCTTTGCCCCGATGCGGTGCCACCCCAGCGGTGTCCGGGCGGAGTCCCGCCGGCTGCCCGCTCCGGCTTTGGCCGTCGAGCAGCGATAACATTTGACGAGCCGGCCATTGTCGATAAGAAGCAGTTCCTGCCGCTTGATGGATATCCAGATGCCGGTCTTGCCGCCCACATACGATGGCCAGTCATGGGCGTTCAGCGCAGGCGTCAAATCGCCCGCACTGTCCGCCGAGCGGCTTTCAAAAGAACAGCCCTGACAGAAAACAAAAATCGCCGCAGCAACGCTGCCCATAATCAGATTTTTAATCTTTTGAGCCACGGATGAACACCGATAAATTACGGCCGGCGCTCCGGTACAGGTCAATCCGTTAAAGCCGCAAACAGTTCCATCTATAACAATCTAACTCCGAGGGACGATACGGCTGGTCAGGACATCGATACGGTCACGGAATTCGGCGTCTTCCTTATACATCTGCTCGACCTTGGCGCAAGCATGGATGACAGTAGCGTGATCCCGCCCGCCCAGATGCCCGCCAATCTCTTCCAGGCTGTGCCGGGTCAGACCGCGGGCCAGGTACATACACACCTGCCGGGGCAAGGCAATGCTCTGGCTGCGTTTTTTGCCCTGAATATCGGAAACCCGCACGTCGAAACAGTCACTGACGGTACGAACGATATCCGACATCGTTACATGCTTTGCAGTTCCCGCCTCCTGCACGCCCAGCGCCTGCCTCGCCAGCTCAACCGTAATCGGCACCCCCAATGCCTGGGCTGTGGCATAAATCATGGTCAGCGCGCCTTCCAGTTCGCGGATATTGGTCTTGATATGTTCGGCCACCAGTTCGGCAACGCCGTCCGGAAGGTTCAAGCCGCGCAGGTTCGCCTTCTTTTTGACAATGGCGATGCGGGTTTCATAGCTGGGGGCATCCAGGCGGGCAACCAGCCCCCATTTGAACCGGCTGATGAGCCGCTCTTCCAGCGCTGCCAGGTCCTGCGGGGCGCAGTCGGCGGTCAGCACGATCTGCCGGCGGTTATTGTAGAGGGCGTTAAACGTGTGGAAGAACTCCTCCTGGCTCTGTTCGCGTTCACGCAGAAACTGCACATCGTCGATAATCAGCACATCCACCGTACGGTACTGGTTTTGGAAATTCTGCACGGCGCCCTTTTCAATTGCGCTGATAAAGCCGTTGACGAACTCTTCGCAGCTCAAGAATTGAATCGCCATACCGGGGCGCTGTTTGCGCGCATCGTGGCAGACCGCGTGAAGCAGGTGTGTTTTTCCAAGCCCGACATTGCCGTACAGAAACAGCGGATTATAAATCATCCCCGGGTTTTGACTGACGGCGATGCAACTTGCGTGGGCCAGCCGATTGCACGGCCCGACCACAAAACTTTCAAATGTATAATCCGGGTGCAGCCGGACGCGATTGGCGGTTTCGGCCGGAGGCGGAACGACGATTTTCGGCGCGCTGCCCCGGCTTGACAGAAACTGCACGGAGACCAGATGACCGGTAATGGCCTGGGCCGCCTGGGTAAAGGCGCTCTGGCAGTGGTCCTGCAGAAACTCCGCGCACGACTGGTCGGGGCACTGAATCTGCATCAGCCCGTGATCAAACGCCGCAATTGTCAGGTCGTCAAACCACTTACGGGTATTGACGGTGTCGATTGCCTTAACTCGTTCGAGGATACCATCCAGAATCTCGGCCGTGTTCTGTTTAGCCAAAAAAATCTCCTTTGTAAAACGATCGAAGGCACCGCTCAACGATCGAAATAATCGGTCAACAACAGATAAAAGTCCTCCTGAAGGGCATTTTTACGCTTTCAGGCAAGGTTCAAACTGTACTGTCCCCGGCAGTCATTGTCAAAGGATTTTATGAAGGAAGAGACGCCCGGCCCTGCCGAAAATGACGCTAAGTATCGGCAGAGCAAGAGGTTGGTGCCCGCAAAAAACCAATTCCGGCACAGATGCGTCCAACCGCCCATTTTGGGGGTTGGCATTTACCCGGCGGTGTGTATAATGGCCAATCAAAAACCGGAACAATAAAACCAAACTTTGCCGAAAGGGATACCCGATGAATAAGACGTCAGAACAGTTTTTGAAGGATTTGCTCGAAACCCCCAGTCCGTCGGGCTTTGAACAGCCCGCGGCCAAGCTCTGGCGCGCTTATGTCAAAGACAGCGTCGATGAACTGAGCGGCGACGTGCACGGCAACAGCATCGCCGTGCTGAATCCCAAGGCCCCGTTCAAATTCATGCTGGCCGGACACATCGACGAAATCGGCCTGATGGTAACGCATATTGACGAAAAGGGGTATCTTTCTACCGCCCAGATCGGCGGGATGGACCCGGCTCTGCTGATTGGCCAGCGCGTCGCCATCGCCGCGGAGAAAGGCCCGGTTTTCGGCGTTGTCGGCCGCAAAGCCATCCACCAGATGACGCCCGATGAACGCAAAAAAAACGTTGAAATGGAAAACATTTGGGTCGATATCGGCGCCGATTCCAAAAAGGCGGCCGAAAAACGCGTCGCTATCGGCGATCCGATGGTGGTGGATGTGCCCTGCCGCAAGCTGGACAGCGACAAAATCGTTTCCCGCGCCACCGACGACAAGGCCGGGGCGTTTATCGTGGCCGAATGCCTGCACGCCCTGTCCAAACGCAAGCTGAATGTCTGTGTGGTCGGCGTGGCCACCGTACAGGAGGAAGTCGGCCTGCGCGGAGCCATTACCTCCAGCTACACCGTCCGGCCGGACGCGGGATTTGCCGTGGATGTGACCTTTGCCAGCGACCACCCAGACACCAACCCCAAAAAGAGCGGTGAAGTCAAGCTTGGCAAAGGCCCCGTGCTGCACCGCGGGCCGAATATCAATCCGGTGATGGAAAAGGAGCTGCTCAAGATCGCTAAAGCCAAAAAGATTGCTTATCAGGTTACAGCCGAACCACGCGGCACCGGCACCGACGCCAACGCCATGCAGCTTTCCCGCGGCGGCGCGGCCACTGCCGTCATCAGCATCCCCAACCGCTATATGCATACGCCGGTGGAGGTTGTTTCGGCCAAGGACCTGGACAATACCATTAAGCTGATTGTTGAGTACATCGCCGCCCATCCGGCCCAGCGCGATTACCGGCCATAACGGAACCAAGGACAGACAGGATTACTGCTTTCGCTGCAGGTTGTGCCACAACGCTCACAGATCAACGCCGTTTTTGCGGGCATCGGCCAGCTCACTGCTCTGATTGATGAACGCCTCGATGTCCTGTATGGCTTTGGAATCCGCTTTCATGATTGGTTTGGTTTGATCTGCCCCATTTTTCCGTACCCGTAGTCATGAGAGTATAACCGGCCTATTCAGCGTTGCTCGTTGTCCGGTTCTTCCTCAAAGGTCTCATCTTCCTGGTCATCGTTGGTATCTTTGGCTTCGGCAGAAACGCTGCAATCGTCGGCATGTACGCTGTGGCCGGCATTGTGCGATGCGGCCTTTTTTTGCTCCTGTTTCAGCAGGTCCGAGACGGTCGGCTTGGTTAAGCTTTGGCCGGCAAGAATCTTGTTGACCTCTTCGGCGTCGAGTGTCTCATATTTGAGCAGGGCCAGGGCCAGGGCCTCGACCTTGTCTTTGTTAGCTTCAATCAGGCCGGATACTTTGGTATAGGCCTCGTCAATGAGCCGTTTGATCTCGCGGTCAATCGTCTCGGCGGTTTTCTGCGAGTAGTCCGGCCCCATTCCAAAATAGGTTTCCGGCCCCATATCGGGCGAGTATTTGATCGGGCCGAGTTCTTCGCCCATACCCCAGGTCATGATCATCTCCCTGGCAATCATCGTGGCCTGCTTGATGTCGGACTGCGCCCCGCTGGTAATATCATCGCAGAAGATTTCTTCAGCAATGCGCCCGCCGAAACAGACCTGCAATTCGGCCAGGCAATACTTCTTGGAATAGTACAGGCGGTCCTTTTCCGGCAGCGCAAAGGTCGCCCCGCCCATCGGCCCGCGAGGGATGATGCTGACCTTGTGCAGCGGGTCGGCATCCTTGAGCATGGACTGCACCATGGCATGCCCCGCTTCGTGGTAAGCGGTCATCCGGCGGTCATATTCGTCAATCTGGCGGCTTCGTTTGGCGCGGCCCCATCGCACTTTGTCGCGGGCTTCTTCAAAATCGGCCATCTCGACATAATCCTTTTCCTGCATACTGGCGCTGATTGCGGCTTCGTTAATCAGGGCTTCCAGTTCGGCCCCGCTGAACATGGGCGTGCCGCGCGCCAGCCGCTCAAAATCAACGCCCGGCTCATAGCGAATCTTGCGGGCATGTATCTGCAGGATTTTCATGCGGCCTTTGAGATCGGGCAGCGGCACCACCACCTGGCGGTCGAAGCGGCCCGGACGGGTCAGGGCATTGTCGAGAATGTCGCCGCGGTTGGTGGCGGCGATCACAATTACCTGGTCGTCGGTGTCAAAACCGTCCATCTCCACAAGGATGGCGTTGAGCGTCTGCTCGCGCTCATCGTGACCGCCGCTGACAAAGCCGGGGCCGCGTTTTCGGCCGATGGCGTCAATTTCGTCCAAAAAGATAATGCAGGGGGAATTTTCCTTGGCCTGTTTGAACAGGTCTCGCACACGGCTGGCGCCGACGCCGACAAACATCTCGACAAAATCGCTTCCGGCGATGCTGAAGAAAGGCACATCGGCCTCGCCGGCGATGGCTTTGGCCAGCAGGGTCTTGCCGCAGCCGGGAGGCCCGACCAACAGCACACCGCGGGGAATGCGTCCGCCGAGCTTTTTGAACTTCTTTGGGTTTTTGAGAAATTCGATGATTTCGGCCACTTCGTCCTTGGCCTCTTCGATGCCGGCCACATTGTCAAAGGTCACCTTGGTGCCTTTGCCCTGCATCCGATGTTTGCTGCGGCCAAAGTTCATCAGCATGCCGCCGCCTGTCTTGATATTGCGCAGGAAGAAAAAGTAAATCAGCGCCACAATCAGCAGAATCGTGATCAGGTTGACCAGGAGCGGAATCCACATGCTGTCGCGCGAAGCGTCAATTGTTACGCCGCTGGCGGTCAGCCAGTCGGTATAGTTGTCCCGCAGCAGTTCCGGGGCATAATGGACCTCAAAAGCCGCCGCTTTGCCCTCGCCAATCAGTTTGACGGCGTCATCGTGAAACTCGCCTTTAATGGTCCGGCCTGATTCGTTAAACACGACCGCCTTGACATACCGCTGGCCGACGTATTCTTCAAACTGCGAAAAGGTAAGCGTCTCCACGCGGTTCATTTTCGTCAGCATCATCAGCGCTGTCACAACGACCAGCCCCAGCAGCAGCCAAGCAAACGGCCCGCGGCTGTAACTGGGCATGGCCCCTTCGGGACCGGGAATAATGGGTTTCTTTTTGGGGGGCATCGTCTTTTTTGTCATAGTGTAAACAGTCCTGTGATTATAAAAACGGTTAACCTTGCTGATACAGCACAGCCGCCGCAAGACCGGTTCAGCATTCTATGTTTCCGCCGGCGGGCACGGCGGGGTCTCTACCACGGCTTTTCCATCAGTTCTACAACCCGCACAGCGGCTTTATTCACCGCTCGATCGATAGCATACTCGAAATCCTGGCCAAGCTGTTCGGAGTAGCTGCCCGTGGCATGCACCGGCAGACTGTCGATCAGCAGCTGCCCGGTGCGAAGGTCTTTCCATGTAACCGTGACGGTCGCAAGCGTTTCCCTTTCAATCGGCTGCCCGGAATAGCGGTCCGTTGACAGGATGCTGGTGCCGATGTCCAGCCGGCCGCTGAGTATCGAATCGGCCGCATCCCGGTCGGAAACAATTTTGTAGGGCGTCTGCGATTCGATGCGCTTGCAGACCGCATCGGTCAGAGTGTATTCGTGACCTCGGCGAAAACTCGCTGTGTCGAACATTTCCACATAGACCGTCCGAATGTTCTGCGGATAAAGCCAGTTGTTCTGATACCCGCCGCAGCCGCCGATGGAGGGTATCAGAACGGCCGCAGCAACAAGCAATCCGATGAGAAAAAATGTTTTTTTCACGTCTCACATTCCTTACAGAGTGTCCTGTGAATCCTGCTTTTCCTTTGCCCCCAGCAACGGCGCCAATCCGAACCAGCTGTCGAGAAATCGCGCTGTCAGGTTCACGGTTTTACGCCGCAGGGTTAATTTGACCGTCGGAGCGGTTCTGTCCGACAGCCGGGCTTTCGCCATTTGAGCAGCATCGCTTTGGGGCCGCTCGGTCAGTACCTTATGGTAGTACATCGAGGCCACATCCGGATGGCCGGTGCGTTCATAATAGAAACCGGTCGCATAAACCTTATAGGCCTCCTGCTGTTCAATCATCGCCAGCATCTTGGGGATTTCCAGCCGAGCCGCGTCTTCCGCATAAAAACTCTGGTATTGTTCAAAATACTCGGCGGCGCTGGGCAGACCAGACGCGTCGTATTCCGTGCCGTTGTAAGACGCATGTTGTGATTGGGCCATCCGCAGCAGAGCGTCGCGGCCGGTCTGACCGGTCGGCCAGCGGTCTTTGATTTCAGACCATGTCTGATAAGCATCCAGAAACTTTTCTTTACGTTCCTGGTTTTCGGCCAGCGTTGTCAATGCCCGCAGGGCGATCGGGGCCTGACCGGCGCGGTCGGCAACATCCCGTATCAAATCTGTGCCGGTATCAAAGGCGGAGATTTTGATAAACTTGAGAAAGGTGCGTTTCTGGCCCTGAAGGTAGGCGGCCCCGATGGAATAGACGCGTTCCATGGCTGACGGCTGCAAGATGCTGTCGGGCCAGGCGTCAATAAATTTTTTGTACAGGGCGGCGGCCTTGTCCCATTTGGCGGCGGCATACAGCTTTTCAGCTTCAATATAGCTGTCGATCTCGGCGCCGGCCATGTCGGGAAAATCGGTTTTGAGTTTTTCGAGGGCGGCAACGACATCCGATGGTGTGCCGGTCAGCATCTGCTGCTTGATTTTTGACATTGACAGCAGGTAATCCCCCTGAGGCGATTTAGTTGCGCTCTCCCAACCGGCTTTCTCGGTGAGATAATAGGTGTCGGCAGCGGCAAGTGCAGAAAATGCCGCCAATACAACCAAAACAACCGTCTGTTTCCCGAATTTTCTCATAACTTATTCTCTTGCAATTAGTTAATCCAACAACGTCCGGCCTTAACCGAATCCTTGCATCATATTCTTAACCCCTTATTATACCGCCCCATCAGCCCCTTGCAAACACCCTTTTTATGCCTTTTCCGGACGGCAAAAAATGTAAATTTTAAAAATACATATCGAAATATTGAGCGGCCGTCACAGCGTGTACCGCGGCACCCAGGGCACGGCCATCTGCAAGGTGTTCAAATCTGGCGGCCGCGACAACAGGACTGAACGAAAGGGCGCTCAAACGGGACGGGCTTGACTACGAAAAAGTGCATGTGCATCCGGCCAGCCACGCGGCGTATTACCCCGGCGCAGCACCAATCAGCTTAAAACTGCTGTTTGACCCCGGCAACGGCCGGATTCTCGGCGCTCAGGCCGTTGGCGCCGAGGGGTGGACAAACGGATTGACGTCATTGCTGTGGCGATGCGGGCAGGTTTGACGGTACAGCAATTGCAGGACCTTGAACTCTGCTACGCACCGCCGTTCGGCTCGGCCAAAGACCCGGTCAATTATGCGGGTTTTGCCGCATCGAATGTTATGAATGGCGATGTGCGGATTTGCCATGTTAACGATTCCATCAGCCCCACTGCCGGCGCGATGCTGATGGATGTGCGGACGCGGGCGGAGGCGCAGGCCGGCACGATCCCCGGGGCGATGCATATTCCGATGGATGATTTGCGCGACCGGCTGGGTGAACTGCCGAAGAACAAGGAAATCCTGACATTCTGTCAGGCGGGGCTGCGCGGCTATTTGGCGTGCCGGATTTTGACGCAACACGGATTTCGCTGCCGGAATCTGTCGGGCGGGTATAAGACATACGCAGCCGCACTGGGCATTCGTCAGGAACATAAGCCGGCGCACAAGACATAAAAAAAGCCCCAACTCTTCCCGGCAGGGCTTCTTATACTTTGTTCAATCCGCTATTTTGCTTATCTGCGCTCGGGCAACAATAAAAACCTTTACCAGCGGGGACCCAAAAGCCAGTTGCTCATCAATTCCTGCAAATCATCCAGAAGCACCTGGCCGTCATTGAGGATATCCGCCCCGCCGCAGCCGCCCTGGTTTGCACAATCCGTTTCAAGCCACCAGGCAGCGAATGCCGCAAAATCCGCCAAGTCCACATCGCCGTCCGGCTCCAGGTCGCCGGCGAATACCTGCCCTTTATAGAGAGTGACTTTCCCC
>JAKEGM010000078.1 GCA_022615575.1 Planctomycetales bacterium | reverse complement strand
TGATGCTGGCGGCGATGAATCCCTGCCCGTGCGGCTATTTCGGCACGAATGCCAAACGCTGTCGCTGTACGCCCAACCAGGTCGAGCGGTACCTGTCAAAAATTTCCGGCCCGCTGATGGACCGGATGGATATTCATATCGAGGTGCCGCCGGTGGAGTTTCGCAAGCTCCGCAGTACCTCCAACGGCAGCAGCTCCAAAGAGCTGCGGCAGCAGGTGCAGGCCGCCCGGCAGAGGCAATTGGCCCGCTTCGGCAAAAGCACCCAGGCCAACGCCACGATGACCCACAAACAGGTTGAGGCCCACTGCCGGCTGGATGAACAAGCCGAGATGATGCTCAAACAGGCGATTACCGAGTTTCACCTGTCGGCTCGCGCCCACGACAAAATCTGCAAGGTCGCCCGCACGATTGCCGACCTCGAAGGGAACGAAAGGATTCAGCCGCACCATCTGGCCGAGGCGATCGGCTACCGCAAACTTGACCGAAAACTCTGACTGGACAAACAACATGCCATTGTGAGCGGGGGCCTTGCGAAAGGATAAGCGGCATCCGGTTTGCTGTCGGTGATTTGCTTTGATTTTACGGCAGGGGTTTGATAAGATACGCTTGCTGCCGTCGGTTGGATTTTAGCAAAATGCATCTAACTGCCGGAGGAAAAAGAGTTTAAATATATCCGCCAAGACGGATGTGTGGATTTTGCAGTTACAGCCGGAGAGGTGTCGGAGCGGCTTATCGAGCAGCCTTGGAAAGGCTGTGTAGGGTTTACCCTACCGCGGGTTCGAATCCCGCCCTCTCCGTTTTTTTTTGTTCCGCTATTTCGTTCATAAGTCATTGGAAAAGCGTCACTTGTACGGGTTTTCCTCGGAACGGCACGTCCTGTTTTTTTGTTTTTTTACGGGATGCTCGTTCGATGCTTTTTTGGATTTGAGCAAACACCGTTGATTTTTTTGCGTAAATCTCTTACAATCAGATGATTATGATAAAGCAAAAAGCGATAATTGGGCTTGTGGGGCTTATGTGTTTTAGCTCCATAAGCGGCTTTTTTACAGTGGTTTGCCAGGGCAGCGATGGCCACATAGCGGTGGAGCCGCTATTTCACGACCATTGTGAATGTCCGGAATCGAGGCCGGCCGGTGTACAGGATGGGTTCGCAATGGGTGCGGATGTTTTATTGACGGACCATAATCACTGCGTAGATTTCACGGCGATTTCAACGATCATTCCTGAACAGAAAAATGTCAAATTGCCGGCCTATAAAATAGTTGCACTATTCCAAATCCTCAACTCTGGATTAACAAATCCCTCACCGCTTTTCGGATCTGTTTCTGCATCGGGCTGTGAATTGTTATCATTCCCTGCATCGCTGCGAACCATCGTTCTTCTGGTGTGATTTCCTGCGCAGTTCTTTCCTGATTCATCTTGCCGGAAAATAAGTCCAAGGTATTTGCGGCAATCTTCTGCGCCCGCTGTCTATTATGAGGAATGCGATTTATGCGAAATCGAGAATGTATGCTTTTATATCTATTCGTTGTCCTGCTCTTTGCGGGGTGTTCCGATCCCTACACAACGGGAATAAACCGGGAAACAACTCAGGATGTCATTGGCTCCCGTCTGAAATCGGCTCCATCGCCCGACAGCCGGTTCGAAGATGAAATGGCGGCTGTGACGGAGCCAAACGGCATCTTAACCCTCCGGGAGGCATTGGCTTTAACCCTGGTGAATAATCCGGAATTAAAGGTTTTTTCGCTTGAAACCAGGGCTGCAGAGGCAAGGGCACTGCAGGCCGGGCTTTGGCCGAATCCGGAGCTTGAAATCGAAGTGGAAGACGTTGGCGGCTCGGGCGCTCGCAGCGGTTTTGATGCCGCGGAGACAACCATTCAGCTTAGCCAATTGATTGAGTTCGGCAATAAGGCGCAAAAGCGGAAAAACGTTGCCTCAGTTGAAAAGGACCTGTCCGGGTGGGATTATGAAGCCAAGCGGCTTGAGGTTTTGACGGAGGCGAGCAAGGCCTTTGTTGAACTGCTTGCGATGCAGGAAAAAACCAAACTGCTCAGAGAGCTGGTTGATATATCCGAGCGGTCATTGGGAAGCGTTTCTCATCGCGTGGCAGCAGGGAAGGATTCTCCTCTTGAAAAGACCAAGGCCTCGGTCGCTCTGTCAAGCGTCCGGCTTGAATACAACCAGGTATTGCAGGAACTTGAAAAAGCCCGGAATGTAACGGCCTCTTTCTGGGGCAGCGAGCGGTCCCGGTTCATGCGGGCCGAGGGACAGTTGGAAACCGTTTCGGATATACCTGAAAGTGATGCGTTGCGGCAAATGCTTGTGCAAAATCCGCAGCTGGCGCGCTGGGAAAAGGAAATCGCCCGGGATAAAGCGGCGCTGGAACTGGAAAATTCAAAAACACAGCCGGATATAGCCATCGGCGCCGGCGTTAAACGATTCAACGAATTTGACGACAACGCGTTTGTCTTCGGCGTTTCCATTCCGCTGCCGATCTCCGACCGCAATCAAGGCGCCCGAATGGAAGCAACGGTCAATCTTTCCAAGTCCTATGAAGAACGGCGAGCGGCTCGCATTGAGGTGATGAATCGATTCAATCAGATATTTACCGAACTTTCGGTTTCTTTCAATAAGATAAAAGAACTCAGGGCTTCCATTTTACCCGGAGCGAGGGACGTTTTCGACGCTTCTCAGATAGCGTATGCCGAGGGCAAGATTGATTATCTGAATGTGCTGGACGCTCAGCGGACATATTTTGTATCGCAAACCGAATATCTCGAAACACTGGTTGCTTACCACAAGGCGAAAACGGATATAGAAGGACTCGTTGGACAAACGATTGATAAGACAGAACCCATTCAACAACCATCACAAAAGGAACACGGCAATGAAAAATAAAACAGTATCCCTCATCACTAAAAACAAAACACTGTTGATTGCGGCGGCCGTTTTTTTGGTGCTCGGGATTTTCTTGGGGCGCAAATTGAATTTCAGCACGCCATCGATCCTTGAAGTTCATGCGGACATGACCGCCCGCAATGAAGACGAGGCGCATGGTCAAGATGAACATTCGACAGGTGAGGATGCTCCCCAAATTCCAAGCGACCTGGAAAAAATGATGTGCGAACACGGGATCGGTATCGTTGACTGCGATAATTGCCGGTTCGAGGCCGGCGTTGTCAAACTTGATCCGTCCCTTGCCGCGTCTTTGATTGAAAAAGGTTTTGCTGGGGATATCGACCGTACAACGAAACTGAAATTGACAGGGCAGATGCAGCTTGATCGTACCAAGGCCGTGGATGTGGTGTCCACAGGCGGAGGACGAGTCGAGAGGCTGGAAAAACTCTTGGGTGAAAAGGTGCGAGAGGGAGATATTCTGGCGGTTATTCATTCGGCCGATTTAGGACAGGCCAAAGCGGATTTTCTTGAGGTTCAGGCCGAACTCGAACTTGCACAGGCGACTTTCAAAAGAGAACAGGGTCTTTACGAGAAAAAAATTACAAGTCAGGCTGAATATCAAAATGCATTGAATGAATTGAAAACAATCCAGGCCTCTTACTCGGCAGCGGATAAAAAGTTGCAGCTTTTCGGTCTGACAGCCGAACAAATTGCAGGTATTAAGGATGAGAAAGAAAATGGAGAATTTGCCTATTTGGTCCTGCGTGCTCCGCAGGGCGGTACAATTATCACCCAGAATATTTCCGTTGGGAAAATGGCGGATACAACAGAGACTCTTTACACGATTGCCGATCTTTCCAATGTGTGGGTCTGGTGCGATGTTTATGAAAAGGACCTGGCCATCCTGCATAAGCAGTTTGTACACGATAAATCGCTTCAGGCGATGGTACGCGTGAAGGCCTTTGATTCAATCACCTTTGAGGGGGTAGTGGATTTTGTAGGCAATGTGATGGACGAACATACCCGCACCGTAAAGATGCGTGTTCAGGTCAAAAATACCGAAGAGAAGTTGAGACCGGGGATGTTTGCCGATGTGGAAGTCGCGATCCCGCTGGCGGAACGCACGCTGGCTGTGCCGCAGACGGCGGTTATGTCCGATGCAGGTAAACATTTCGTATTTCAGCAGTGGAAAAACGATTTGTGGATTCGCAGAGACGTTGTCACAGGTAAAAAATACAGCGAATTTATTGAAATCATCAGCGGTATCCCCCACGGCGCGACGATCGTAACAGGAGGGGCATTTATGCTTAAAAGCGATGTTTTACGTGAAAAGATGGGCGCCGGGTGCGCTGATTAATGAAAGAGTCGAATGATTATGCTCGATAATTTTCTGTACTTTATACTGAAGCAGCGGCTCCTTGTTATTCTTGGCAGCATCGTGCTGTTGGCGGCGGGAATCGTCGCATGGAAAAACCTGCCCATCGACGCCTTTCCGGATGTCACCAATCAGCAGGTTATGATTCTAACCCAGGCCCCCGGCCTTACGCCGTCAGAAGTCGAGCGGCTGGTCACCTTTCCCATCGAGGTTGAGATGGGCGGGCTGCCGGATGTTAAACAGGTCAGAAGTCTTTCCAAGACGGACCTTTCACAGGTTATCGTCATATTCGAAGATCGTATTGATACATACTTTGCGCGGCAACTGGTCTTTGAGCGTCTGGCCCAGGTCCGAGAGGAACTGCCCGAAGGCGTGGAGCCGGAATTGGGTCCTGTATCCACCGGGCTTGGGGAAATCTACCAGTATGTATTGGAGACCGGATACTACTGTCCCGACCATAAAGAGACATGGGTCGAAGGCGAGGGAAAATGCCAGACCTGCGGAACGGAACTGGTCAAAGCCGAACAGGAGCTTATGGATTTTCGGACAATCCAGAACTGGATCATCAGCCCGCAGCTTCGGCGACTGCCGGGCGTAACCGAGATCAATAGTTTCGGCGGCTTTGTCAAACAATACCATGTAATTCCCGATCCGACCCTCCTGATAAAATACAGCATTTCACTGAATGAGATTTTCGATGCTTTACAAGCGAACAATTCAAACGCCGGCGGCGGTTTTATCGAAAGGGACTGGGAGCAGATCAATATTGTTTCCAAAGGGCTGGTTCAAAACATTTCCGATATCGAGCATATTGTCCTGAAAGCCGAAGGCGGCACCCCGGTCTATCTGAAAGACATCGCCCGGATACAAATCGGCCACCAGACAAGATACGGAGCAGCGACGAAAGACGGTAAGGGGGAGGTCGTCATCGGTATGGTGATTATGCTCAAGGGCAGCAACTCCAAGCATGTGGTTGACCGTGTGAAGGCCCAAATCCCGCAAATCCAGAAATCGCTTCCGCCGGGCGTCAGAATATCGCCGTTCTATGACCGAACCAGTCTGATACAGGCCTGTATCCAAACGGTTTCATCTGCCCTCGGTCAGGGATTGATATTTGTTGTGCTGATTCTCTTCCTTGTTCTATGGGATATTCGCGCTGCCCTTGCCGTCGCCGTATCGCTGCCGATAACGGTTGCAACCGCCTTTCTGATCATGGGCTGGCAGGGAATGACCGGCAATCTGATGAGCTTGGGCGGATTGGTCATCGCCATCGGAATGGTGGTCGATATGCCCATCGTTGTCATCGAAAATATCGCCCGACACATGCGCGAGAGGGCCGATTCCGATGCGTCACGCATTTCCATCGCTTCCGAAGCGATACGCGAAGTGATTCGCCCCGCCATATTTGCAATTTTGATCATTGTGATCGTCTTTGTCCCGTTGTTCACGCTTGAATCCATGGAGGGCAAGATGTTCAAACCCTTGGCTTTGACGGTTTGCTTCGCCCTTGTCGGGGCGGTAACGGCAACGTTGACGATTGTACCGGTGCTTGGCTCTATCATGGTCAAGCGTAAGTTGGTTCAGGAAGAGGATAATCTTCTTGTCCGTCTTATCCATCGCATGTACATGCCTGTACTGATAACCGCCGTGCGAAAACGATGGGTCACCCTGGCGATTGCTGCGGTTTTTATGGCGGCGGCATTCTCGTTACTGCCCGGAATTGGTACAGAGTTTCTGCCGCCGCTCGACGAAGGGGCGTTGGCGATCAATGTCGTTCGTCTTCCCACGGCCAGTATCAAGGGCTCGGTGCTGCAAGCGACGGAAATTGAAAAACGATTATTAGCGAAATTCCCCCAAATCGAAACGATTGTGACTAAAACGGGCCGCGCTGAAATTGCCGAAGATCCCATGGGTCCGGAACAGAATGATTTCTTTATCATACTCAAGGACGATTATGAGCGTCAGTTCGGCCGCTCCAGCGAAGAGCTTGTACAGGAAATTGACCGTGAACTGGCCGCATTTCCCGGAATAAAACCGGCGTTTTCTCAGCCGATAGCCCTGCGGGTCAACGAACTGATCAGCGGGATCAAGTCGGATGTGGCAATAAAGGTTTTCGGCGACGATATGGAGGTTTTACGAACCGCCGCAGAGCAAATAGCGCCCCTCTTGGGTGCAATCGAAGGCGCCGGTGATGTCAAAATAGAACAGGTTTCCGGGTTTTCCCAGATTGAAATACACATGAATCGCCAGGCCCTGGCTCGTCACAAAATCAATATCGAAGATATTAATCTATTGATTAAGACCGCAATTGGGGGCAGGGTTGCAACGACGGTCTTTGAAGAGCAGAAACGATTTGACGTGCAGGTGCGCTTTCCCTTGGAAAAACGGCGTGATATCGATGTGATTGAGCAGATGCTGGTGCAATCGCCCGCCGGTTATCATGTTCCGTTGGGAGAATTGGTCACGATAGAGGAAACGGAAGTCCCCGCTCAAATAAGCCGTGAGGATTCCGCTCGCCGGCTCATCGTGGAGTGCAACGTCCGGGGCCGGGATATGGGCGGTTTTGTCGCCGAGGCAAAGCAAAAACTGGCGTCCATCGAAAATGGGCTGCCGGACGGTTACCGCTTCGCCTGGGGCGGACAATTTGAAAATCAGCAGCGGGCGATGGCGCGTCTGAAGGTGGTGGTCCCGGTAGCGGTTCTCCTGATTTTTCTGATGCTGTTCAGTTCGCTCAATTCCCTCAAAAGCGCTCTTTTAATTCTCGTGAATCTGCCTTTTTCTGTGGTGGGAGGCATTTGGGCGATCTATTTTCTTGATATTAATTTGAGCGTTGCCGCGTCCATCGGTTTCATCGCATTGCTGGGAGTCGCGGTAGAGAACGGACTGGTTCTGATAAGTTTTATCGACCAACTGCGGGCCGAAGGCAAAAAAGTTTACGATGCGGTGATACAGACCTGCCGGCTGCGCGTCCGGCCGTTGATCATGACCACATTAACAACGCTGGTGGGACTTCTGCCGATGCTCTACGCAACCGGCTCAGGGTCCGAGATACAGAAACCGCTGGTCGCCGTAATCTTCGGCGGACTTATCAGTTCTTTATTCCTGACCCTTATCATACTGCCTGTGCTTTATATCATTTTTAACCGGGATGAAACCGTTGTCTAATATGAAAAAATTCTGCAGATTAAAAGGAATCGGATTATGAAAATGATCGCCGCAGGCGATCACATCCGCTTCATCGGACGCCTTGTTTTGGGGGCGATTATCCATCGCCTAATGCCCGGTGGCGGTAGAGTTTGGTTTCCAGCGATTTCTGGTAGCTTGTCCAGTTTCCGCCGTCGCCGGCGTCATTTTCAATCAGCGCGGCCGTCTGGTTCATCTTGGCGTCCAGATTGTCAATGTAGTTGACCATAAATGCCTCCGGCGTGGCGGGCAAGACCGGCGAGCCGAATTCCCGCTGGCCGTGATGGCTGACGATGATATGCAGCAAACTGTCCAGAATCTGCGGGTTGACCGGCGTGCCGTCGGCCTTCAGGTCGTCGGCCTTTTGCGTTACCAGCTGGGTCCCCTGAATGATATGCCCCAATAACTGCCCGCGGTCGGTATAATTGAGTCCGATTTTGTACGACAACTCCTGCGTCTTGGCGATATCGTGCAGGAAAATCGCCGCCAGCACCAGTTCCTTTTGAATCTTCGGGTACAAGGGGAACAGCGCTTGCGCCGCATTGAGCATATTCAGCGTGTGCTCCAGCAGGCCGCCCAGATAATTATGGTGCATCTGCATTGCCGCCGGAGCCATGCAGAACTGCTTCATCAGTTCCTGGTCGTTGAGAAACGCCTCCATCAGCCGCTTGAGGTCGTCATTGCGGATGGTTTTGAGAATCGCCTTGACCTGCTCGTACATCTCGGTGATATTCTTTTCCGTTCGAGGCATATAATCCGACAGTTTGATCTGATCCGGCTGGACGACCTGCACTTCATTGACCACCAGTTGCAGATTACCCTGGTACAGCTCGCTCTTGCCGCGAATCGCCACAAACCCCTCGCTGGGAATCGACTGGTACAGCTCCTCCGTTGCCTGCCAAAGCCGGCTGTTCAGTTTGCCGGTCTTATCTGACAGAAACATCGCGATATACAAATCCCCCCGCGTGGTATTCCGCAAGACCGGCTGGGTGACCATATAAACATCCTGAATCTGCTGCCCGGCTCCAATATCCTTAATAAACAAATGCGCCATTTTTGTTCCTTTTTGCCTGAAATTACCGTAACGGTTGCCGCTTTGCGGCGTTATTATAGTGGCAAGAGGTGAAAAAGGAAAACCCAAAATCCCCTCTTGCAAAAGCGTTTTTTGAGGGTATAATTCGCCCTTCTTCTCAGCGGGTCTTCCGGGCGTACGGAAGCCGGACTGAAGCGGTACTTATTTGACAAGGTAACACAGTCATGGAAAATCGTCGTAAAAGCAAGGCCAAACGCGCTCGTAAATCCGGCTTTCTGGTTCGCCAAAACACCCGAAAAGGGCGGAAAATCAACGCCAGCAAACGCCGGACCGGACGAAATGTGAACATCACCAAAAAGGTTTGATCCCCGCCTCCTGGAACAGCAAGTCCTTTAGAGGAAATGCCTTACCATTCGTAGCCGCAGTAATAGCAGTAATAACACGGAGGGGTGTCCGGTTTGGACTCGTTACGAATCAGCACTTTTTTGGCTTGGATTTGGTGCAGAAGGTCTTCGGTCATCGCAACCGGCGGATAGAGGATTTCAGCAAGATCGCGCGAGCCGCACTTGGGACAGCGTAAATTTTCCGGAATACCCATTTATCTTGTTTTCACTCAAAAACTCCCCTCGCCAAGGGGGGAATATCCAGAAGGAAGAGGGGGATTGAATCAGCGGCGGCACAGCCGCCTTCCCGCTTTTGCCTTCTACTGTAAATTTTCATATTGGTTGAACCAGGCGCGCTGTTCAAACGGCATCTTCGGCGGCTGTTTGTATTCTTCCGCAGGCACGCCTATTGGCAAAAGGATACGGATGATTTTGCCGCTCGGCACGCCCAGCAGTTTCCCGATGGTTTCATTTCGCCCTTCCACCCTCAGCCAGCCGTCAATCCACACGCTGGCGTAGCCCAGCGCCGTAATCGCCAGCAGCATATTCTCCACCGCCGCTGCGCAGTCCTCAACCGCAAATGACATCCCTTCATAAATTGCCTCCGGCTGGCAGTCAACGACGCAGGCGATAAATGCTCGGGCCTGCTGCATGGCCTTGTTGACCGGGTGCATCTGAGCGATCCGGCCAACCAGTCCCGGCTCATCGACAATCACAAACCGCGTGGTCTGTGCGTTCTTGCCCGACGGCGCATCCAGACCCGCCTGCACAATCTTTTGAAGGTCTTGGCGCGGAATCGGCTGATTTTTTAACCCCCCCCGGTAACTATGCCGCCTTTTGATGGCTTCAAAAATATCCATGGCCTCTCCTGTTGGATTCGATTTCCTGCTTTAATACGTCTATTATATACACACAAAAATGGGAATTACAAATCAAAATAAAACATGATTTCAATACGCCGCCGCGCAGTGTTTGGACCGAGTCCGGCGAGGGGATTTTTCTGTTTTTTCAGGCGTAATTGTGTATAATAGGCGTCCGTTGTGGACGGGGAATGGAGCTTTTTTGCAGAAAATGAATGACTTAGAACAAAAACAAGAGTTGCTTGAAGAGCAGATTTACCGGATTTCGACGCTGGTGGCGGGCAATTTCTCGCTTCAGACGGTACTGGACCGGCTGGCCGAGGCCGCCGTCAAAGTCACCAACACCACCGCCTGCTCAATCCGCCTTCTGGACGAGCATCAGGGGGACCTCAAGATGCGCAGTACCTACGGTCTCAGCGAGGCCTATCGCAACAAGGGCCCTGTGACCAAGGGAGATCCTGTGATCGAACAGGCCTTTCGTGGCAAGGCGGTTGTGATTGATGATATGCGCATCGATGACCGCATTATTTATCGTGATGCGACGCTGGCGGAAGGTCTGATCAGCCAGCTTACGGTAGCAATGGTGTTCAGGGACAAGCCCATCGGGGTGCTTCGGCTGTACAGTCCGGAACCGGCCCGATTCGATCGGGACGCGATACGCGCGGCTCGCTTGGTCGCCAGCCAGTGTGCCATCGCCATTACCAACGCCAAACTCTACGCCGAAGCGATCGAAGGGGCCAAAATGGCCGAGCAGATGCGTTTGGCCGCCGTCATCCAGCGGCGGATGATTCCCCAGAAAGCGCCCTGCATGTGCGGGCTGGATGTGGCTGCTGTGTACAAGCCGTGCTACCAGATCGGCGGCGACCTGTATGATTTTCTCCAGGTCGGCGACAAGACACTGATCGCCGGAATCTCCGATGTCATCGGCAAGGGTGTCCCGGCGGCGATTATGATGAGCATGTTTCGCGGCACCCTTCTGGCGTATGCCGACGGCGGCTATGCGCGTCATAGTATGGATGAAATCATCCACAAGCTTAACCGGGTCGTCTGCAACGAATGCCGCAACGGGGAATTTATCACCCTGTTTGTCGCCCGCATTGACATCGAAGACAATACGCTGACCTATTGCAGTTGCGGTCACGAACCGGCGCTGCTGCTGCGTGGCAATGACATAACGGAACTGGACGAGGGCGGCCTGGTGCTGGGCATTATGCCCGACGCTTGCTATACGACGCGCACCGTTCCGTTTGAGCAGGGAGGTGTTCTGCTGATGTACACCGACGGATTGATCGACGCGATGAACTTTGACGGGCAAAACTGGGGTAAAGATCGCCTGTTGGCGGCGCTGAAACAGTGCCCGCGCTGTACGGCCGACCAGCTTATCGGTAGTTTGCTGGGCTATCGTCGGCGGTTTGTCGGGCTGGCCAATCAGACCGACGATACCAGCATCGTGGCCATTCGCCGTAACAACCGCGTCAATACCCACGGCCAGACCTGCAACGGCACAAAACAATGAATACCTGGATAACCACGATTGACGGGCCGGCGGGCGTTGGCAAAAGCACCGCTGCACGGATGCTGGCGCAGCGGCTGAAGGCGGTGTTTCTGGACACCGGCGCCACCTACCGGGCGGTTACGCTGGCCGCCATGCGGAAGAAAGCGGATTTGTCCGATGTACAGGCGGTCATAACGGTCATGAAACAAACCCGCTTTGAATTTATGCACGAAGGCGATGTGTTAAAGGTCATCATCGACGGGCAGGACTGCACACAGGACATCCGCGACCCGCGGGTGACCCAAAATGTGCGGCATATTGCCGCAGCGCCGAAGCTGCGTACCCGTCTGGTCAAGCTTCAGCAGGCGTTTGCATCCCGATTTGACAAGGTGGTCACCGAGGGCCGCGATCAGGGGACGGTTGTTTTTCCATACGCCCAATTCAAATTTTTCCTGACGGCTGACCCCGCGGAACGCGCCCGGCGCCGGTATGAGGAGCTCAAAGCCGCCGGCAAAGAGGTGGAGTTCGAGACGCTCGTTGAGCAGATTGTTCAGCGGGATGCCTCGGATGAAAACCGTTCGGTCGGTCCTCTCAAGCCCGCCCCCGATGCGGTCCTCATTGATACGACCGCCATCGACGCACAGGGCGTTGTTCAAAAAATGTTCACCTTCATCCATGAAAAACAGCATGGCAAAGGTCAAAAATAAAGACGGGAAGTTTCGGCGCATCTGGTACGGAATCTGGCGGTGGATCTCGGTTACCGCCGTGCGGGGGTATTGCCGAATGCGGGTCTACGGCATCGAAAATGTCCCGCTGACAGGGCCGGTGCTGGTGTTGAGCAATCATCAAAGTTTCTTTGATCCCATGTTCTGCCAGAGCTGGGTGCGCCGGCCGTTTTATTTTGTCGCGAGGGACACCCTGTTCACCGGCTTCTGGGGGGCCGTAATCGACTCGTTCTATACGATTCCCATCAAGCAGGAGCAAGCCGACATCGCGGCGATGAAAGCGATTATTGAGGTGCTCAACCGGGGGTATGCGGTTTGTTTGTATCCGGAAGGGTCGCGCACGGCGGATGGAACAATCGAAACAATAAAGCCGGGCTTTTCGCTGTTGACCCGCCGCACAGGCGCCTGTGTGGTGCCGATGGTCATTGACGGGGCGTTCGAATGCTGGCCGCGGACGCAGAAGTATCCCAAACCCGGAGGGGTCGGTATCCTATACGGAAAACCCATCTCTGCCGACTATATCAAGCAGGTCGGCGATCAGCGGTTTATCGACGAATTGAACCGGATTCTCCGCCAGATGCAGAACGACCTTCGCCAAAAAATGGGTCGTCCGCCGGTTGCATATCCGAATCTTCAGGAACATTCAGCATGAACACATTTCTGATGCTTATCACTGACGGAGGTGCGATTGCGGCCTGTTATGTGCCGGGATGTGTCTTTGTCCGCCCCAAAGACGCATTAAAAAAGCGGTTGCTTTTGGGGCGGCCGGCCGCTACTCTATGGGGCGTGGAAACGGTCAAAGATAAGGACGATAAAAATGGGTAAAAAAAGGCGTTTTCTCTGCGTGGTTTGCCTGATGTGCGGACTGCTTGCGGCGTCCGGGTGCGTCGAGCGAAAACTGACGATTGTAACGGAGCCGAAAGACGCGGTGGTCTGGCTTAACGATGAGGAAATCGGCGTCACCCCGGTAACGGTCGCCTTTAACTGGTATGGCGATTACAATGTCCGCATTGAAAAGCCGGGCTATGAGATTGTCAATACCCATCGTCTGCTGGAACGGCCTGTCCATGACAGATTTCCGCTGGATTTTTTTGCCGAGGTTCTCTGGCCGGGGACGATTAGAGACGACTATACCTGGACATTCCCCCTGCAGCTGTACCAGCCGGCCTCACCGGAAGAGTTGATTAAATCGGCTTCCGATATGCGGCAAAAGGCGGACCAGGAACTGGGCAAAATCGCAATCGAAATTCTGGAAGACAAAAAATAACCGCATCCCATCGCAAGCATGCGCACTGGCCGTTTATGGCAAACCTGCCGGGCAAGCCGGTGCGGAGGTTTCATAATGCCGATTGAAACGCTTAAATGGGTTGGAGGAACGACTGGCCGGCTGGAACTGATTGACCAGCGGCGGCTGCCCGGCCGACTCGAAAAACTCTCCTGCCAAACACCCGTCCAGCTTTTTGAGGCCATCCGGACATTGGCCGTGCGGGGAGCGCCGGCGATTGGTGTTTCGGCGGCATACGGCGTCTGCTTGGCGGTCGGGGTGCTGGCGGATACGGCGCCGGCAGCGGAGGCAATGGAAACCGTCGGCAAGACCTGTGATTATCTCGCCTCAAGCCGCCCCACAGCGGTCAACCTGTCCTGGGCGCTGCAGCGGATGCACGGCACGGCCAAAACCCTCCTGTCCAAAGACCCTTCGTTGACGATCGGTGCGCTGAAGCGGGTGCTGCTGGACGAAGCGGATGCAATGTGTGCCCAAGACCGGCGCGCCTGTGAAGCGATTGGCCAAAACGGGGCGCATTTGATACCCGACGGCGGTGCGGTTCTGACGCACTGCAACGCCGGGGCACTGGCAACGGCGGGTATCGGAACGGCGCTGGCCCCGATGTACGTCGCTTATCGGCAAGGCAGGCGATTTTGCGTTTATGCGGATGAAACGCGTCCCCTGCTTCAAGGGGCGCGCCTGACGGCATGGGAACTGACACAGGCGGGCATTGAGACAGTTTTGATTTGCGACAGCATGGCCGCAACGCTGATGCAGCAGGGCCGGATTGGGGCTGTCATCACCGGCGCCGACCGTATCGCCGCCAACGGCGATTCCGCCAATAAGGTCGGCACACTGGGGCTGAGCATTCTGGCCAGGCATTACGGCATTCCGTTTTACATCGCCGCTCCGTTGAGTACCTTTGATTTGAGTATTGCCGATGGGCGAGGCATTCCGATTGAAGAACGCAGCGGCGATGAAATTTGCTCTTTAAACGGGCTTTTGGCGGCTCCGGAAACGGTTGGGGTGTATAATCCGGCCTTCGATATCACGCCGGCGGGCCATATCACGGCGATTATAACCGAACGCGGACTCATTTATTCGCCGGGGCGGGAAAACATCGCTTCAGCGATGGGCGGGGTTTAGCTCTGCAAGGGAAGCATAAACAGTACGGCTCCGCCGAACGACAAACCACGGCAGAGCGGCGTGCTCGCGCTGCTTTTTTAGCGGATTAATTTACGGCGATGACTTCTTTGACATCGCTGATACGCTGCTTGAGCATCCGCTCAACGCCCATCTTGAGCGTCATTTTGGCGCCGGGGCAGCCCCGGCAGGCCCCTTGCAGGCGAACCCGGACGGTTTTATCCGCATCCACGCCGACCAATTCGATATCGCCACCGTCATTTTGAAGCATCGGCCGGATGATCTCGATGACCTCGGCAACTTTGGCTTCAAACGTTTTTTCGCCGCAACCGCAACTATCGCACATAATATGCTCCCTGAGTCCTTAATTTCAGTCGTCTGCTTAACAGGAAAATATTTTATCACACTGCAGCCGAAAGAACAAAGGTAAAAAAGAATTTCTGATGCACGGACAATCTGGATGCCAAGATGGACCAGACGGCAACACTGATTGAAACCGACGACGGCGACGGCGGCAACTGGACCAGCTACCAAAAATCCACCGAAACCCGCCTCTGCCGCCGACGGATTTTCGAGAATGATTAGCGGAAAAACCGCTAAATATTCTTTCGGCGGATTTTGGCTCCGACGGTGTTGAGGCGTTCCTCGATTTTGTGGTAGCCGCGGTCAATGTGATAGACGCGCTGCACGGTCGTCATTCCCTGGGCGGCCATGCCCGCCAGAACCAATGCCGCCGACGCCCGCAGGTCCGATGCCATCACCGGAGCGGCAATGAGTTTCTCTACTCCGGCGACGATGACGCTGGGGCCTTCCTTGCGAAGGTTGGCGGCCATACGGTTCAGTTCCGCCACGTGCATAAAACGGTCTGGATAAATTTTCTCCGTAATCACGCTATTACCTTCGCCCAGCGCCAGAAGGGCCATAAACTGAGCCTGTAAATCGGTTGGAAAACCGGGGTAGGGCTGGGTGGTGATGTCCGCCGGATGGATAGGGCCGTCGAGGGCGACTTCGCAGCCGGTTTTTGTTTTTTCCACCTCTGCACCGATGAAACGAAGCCGGTCCGTGACGGCCAGCATGTGATCGAGGTCGCAGTTATTGATTTTCAGGCGGCCTTTGGTAATCGCGGCGGCGACCATGAATGTGCCCGCCTCGATGCGGTCGCCGATAATCGAATATTTGATGGGGTTGAGTTTTTTGACGCCTTCAATGACCAGCCGGGGCGAGCCGATGCCGGTGATTTTGGCGCCCATCGCGTTGAGGCAGTTGGCCAGATCGGCCACTTCCGGCTCGCAGGCGGCGGATTCAATAACCGTTGTGCCTTTGGCCAGTGTTGCGGCCATCATGACATTGTCTGTTCCCAATACCGTCGAACCGAACGGCCCGCCAAGGAAAATTTGTGTTCCGACCAGTCCGCCGGCAGGGGCTTCGGCGACGATATAGCCGTTTTCCAGATAAATTTTAGCGCCAAGGGCCTTGACGCCTCGAAGGTGAATATCGACTGGGCGGTCGCCGATGGCGCAACCGCCCGGCATGGAGACCTTGACCTTGCCGCAGCGGGCCAGCAGGGGGCCTAAAATGCAGATGCTCGCCCGCATCTTGCGCACGATTTCATAATCCCCCACGGGGTTATCAATCACCGAAGCATCCACATGCAGGCCGGTTTCGTTTCGCAGCACCTTGGCGCCCAAACTTTCAAGCAGCGTTTCCAGCGAGCGGATATCCGCCAGGTCAGGAGCATTGGAAACGGTCGAGGCCCCCGGGGCCAGCAGGGCGGCGGCCAGAATGGGCAGGGCTGAATTTTTAGAGCCGGCGACATCAATTGAGCCGGAAAGACGAACGGGTCCGTCGATTTCAAAAATATCCATAGGCGATTCCTTGCAAAACAAGTTCGCTTGCACTATAACACGGGCACAGACGAAAGGCAAGAGTTTCCAAAATCATGCAGACATTATTATTGTTCATTACCGACCCGAACCGCCCCGAAGCGAAAGCGGCCCTTCCGGCTTCGCCGGACCCGTTCTGGACCGGGGGGTCCGTTATCCTCTGTGCCGTTGGCTTGTTGGTGCTGATTGGCTGGCAATTTTGGTATGGCGGGTTTGATTCTCTGCGGAAAGCCCCCCCTCGCCGCAACCGGCTGCCGGTTTTTTTGCCGATGATTTTGCTGGGCGTCTGGATTCTATTGATGGGCGTTTTGCTGGGAGGGACGGACCAGGACGGATTGCAGATGGGGGCCTATCTCAAGATGGCGGCGATGGAAACGGCCCTGATCGGCGTTATGCTGCTGCTGGCCTGTCGGCTGTTCGCCCGCCGGCTCAGGGGCTTCGGCTTCAACCCGCGCACACTCGTCAGAGATGTCGGCATCGCCGTCGTGAATTTGCTGGGGGTCTGTCCGCTGATTCTGCTGGGTCTGTGGACGACCCTGAACATCGGGCGGCTTTTCAACCCGGATTTTAATCTTGAGGTGCATCAAAGCATTGAAACGCTGACCGATAGCGACCTGGGTCTCCGGCTCATCGTGGCTTTTTTTGCCGTTTTCATTGTGCCGGTATTTGAAGAAATGCTCTTTCGTGGTTTCCTGCAAACATCGCTGCGGTCGCTGACCGGCCACCCCTGGCAGGCCATCGTGATTACCTCGCTGCTGTTTTCGATCCTGCATCCCCCGACCCACATGGCGGCCCTGTTTATGCTGTCCTGCGGCCTGGGCTACGGCTATGAACGAGGCGGTTCCCTGTTTCGCCCGATCCTGATGCACATTTTCTTTAACGGGATGAGCGTGGCCGTGACCCTGCTGTTTCCGGCGGCATCCTGAAACGGTTTCATGGCGGCCGCCCCCATCCGCTTTTTGTCCGATAAAACCGCCCATGAAGGTCTTTCGGAGACATGGCGGCCGAATGACTGGCAGGTTCAGGACAATTTTTCATCAAATCGAAAGCCGATTTGGCCGATACGTTCAACATGCGGATATTCGACCGCCTGTCAATTTTTGAGGAATATGCGAATGAAAACAAAACCGTTCGGCTTTACGCTCATCGAACTGATGGTGGTCATCCTGATTGTCGCCGTGCTGGCCGCGGCGGTGGTGCCTCTGATGTGGAGCAAGATTGACCGGGGCAAATGGACCGAGGCCAATGCCTCCGCCGGAACCATCCGAAACGCCGTCAAGGTCTATTTTCTTGAGACCGGCGACGCCGTAACCGGCACTTTGAGCGATGCGGCGGTGCTGAACGCCCTGACGATGAATGCTGCCGACCTGGCCGGGACTTATTTTACGGCATCCGATTACGCCATCGACAGCGTCACCGCCGACGGCACG
>JAKEGM010000077.1 GCA_022615575.1 Planctomycetales bacterium | reverse complement strand
CATATTACCATTGAGTGCTTAGACCATTTTTATGACACGAATACCAAACTGCTAACCGGCCATTGGCTGGACACTGCGGCGTTCAGTATCCAGCTTATTGACGTTCAAGGGTACAGCTCGGCAATTCAAAACATCCAGTTCGTTCCCGAACCAGCCACGTTGACCTTGCTTTGCTTTGGCGGTTTCTTGTTAAGGCGGAAACGGAACTAAACCAATAAAAGGGCCTGCCCACCCATCAGAGCAGGCCCTTTCTTATTTCTATCGCTATGAACTTGTCAAAGAAGGAAAAGCCGAAAATCAGTTCAATTCTTCAATTTTCCGCTTAAACCAGCGGAATTTTCGTTTTTGTAGTTTGGGGAGACAGGAATCCTGCTCGCGCACCCCAAAATCGATGTAGCCGCGAAACTGAATGCCTAAGGTATTAAAGTCCGCATCGGTCTTTTCCACCGTCGGCCGGTCCACACCATTGAGGAACGCGACCTCCAAGGCCGGTAGCCGATTGGGGTCGGCAAACAGATACCACGCCTTGTTGCTGTAACCGGCAAACGATGCGTTGGCCAGATACGCACTGGAGACCACCTCGAACTTGCCGACGTGCGGGTTGCTGGACGGTTTGCCCTTATTGGCGGTGGTGGTCTCATTCAAGAGCAGCGAACTCATCAACAGTTGTGCCCCTACCTTCAGCGCCGTCGGGACCAGCAGAATCGATGCGCCCATCCCCAGCGGCCGGCCGTTGGGCTTGGTCTGCTCGCTGAACAACACCTCCGCCGCCGTCAGGGCATCGACGCTCAAGGCGGTATCGGCGCCTTCCAGGTAATTCTTATGTCCGGCCGAGAAGAAGCTGTTGGGATTGCTGAGTAAAAGGCTCCACACCGCATCGGCAATCGCCTCGGCAGCGCCCATGCCAATCTGACGCGGAATATCCGTAAACGCACCCAGGTCATCGTTGATAATCATCTGCCGCGTCAGGGCAAACATAATGCCGTGGGTATCGGCCTTCTGGCCGTAGGGAAGCTCATCGACCTTGCCATGCTTGATTTCACCGTCGGCTCCAACCTTTTCAAAGGTAAAGCTGCCGGTCATCCGGTAGCGGGAATGCTCTTTAAAGTCGTTGACGCTGGCGATTTTGCAGATTTGACGCCAGGCATCCTCGATATAGTTGTAGCCTTCCAGCAGCATCTTGTTGGCGACGTTGGACAAAATCCCCGGCAGGGACATCGTCGAAAACGCCGCTTGAAGCCAGCCGGAGGCATCCCGCCGAAACCGCGGGAAACTGCCGGCACCGCTGATGCGTTCGCAATATTCCTGGATGCCGATGCCGCGCAAACGGTCGGCCGCATCGAGGGTGGACGCCTCATACAGCGCCTGCAGGCGTGCATCCGGAACGCCGGCGGCCATCAGGGCCACGGCTTCATAAATTTTCGGATCACTGTTAGACCGCTGCACATGCACCGCCGGTGCCTTGGGGCGACTGGCCCTGAGCACTTCCAGCTCACAGCGGGTGACATCCCAGCCCTCGGCGATGGCCTTAGCCTCGATATCGGTGTGTTTGCCGTCGCAGACAGTGCGAATCGCCTGGATACGCTGGGTTTCAGCGGCAATTTTTTGACGCATGTCCGCCACCGGATCGGGCACAGCCGCGGCCTCGATTTTTTCCGCCTGTTTGTTTTTGCACGAACTGTCGTGCGTCTGGGCCGCCTGAATGTCCGGGTTGGCCGGTACGGTCTGTGTGTTTTCCTTGTTGTTCATAGTGTCCTCGTGACTTTTGCTTTCTTCGTTTTTCTTTTCAGGCTCTGCCTGAGTGGCCGCTACCTGGGCCGTTGTTTTGTCGTCTGCGCCGTTATCCACGAAACTGATCTCCTTAAGAATGGATTTTCGAATGACATACAAAGGACCGTCAAAAGTCCTGCCGTTAACCTGAATCTGATTGCCGTTGGGAATGAACTCGGCCTCGATAATTTCAGCGCCGATGCTGGCCTGCCAGGGGAATCCGCGCGAACCGCTCTTGGCCACATCCCGTGCCCACGCCGTGTCGCGGGAAATCAGTCCTTCCGCAACCACCTGCCCATTCTCGATAGCCACGCGGTCGGTGTGGCCAACCCCCTGCTTGGGGTTGTGGTCCAGCCGGATGGGGATGTTCTGCCGGTCAATGGCCAGTCCTTCCAAATCGACCACCACCGGATGGGTAAACCCGGCGACCTTCATCGGCCCGCCGGTATAGGCGACCATCGAGAACTTCGGGATGGACTTATCGTCGGTCACCGCTTCAATCGTGAGCGGACACTCAAATTGAAAATGAGTGTTTGGCTGGATGCTGGCCGCTGGAAGCTGGATGCTATCTTTACTCTTCTTCATCGTTGGTTTCCTTGACAGAGACAACTGACGGTTTGTCCATCAGATCGTCGGGGGTGAGGTTGTATTTTTTCATGCACGTCTTGCGGAAGGCGACTTCACTGAACCGCTGGTCCAGCTCTTTTTCCCAGTCCTTGCCCTGTTTGGCATATTCAGCCGCGTAGGTGGTGGTAAAGTTTTGCAGGTGGGTGTCCTGGGCCTTGGCCTCTTTGACCGGATCGACATGTTCGGTCCCATCAAAGAACCACTCGTGCGGAACATGCGTGCGAACCCGCAGGGGCTGCGGCAGATACCCTTCAATCAGCGAGGCCTCCCAAATCCACGCCCGCAGGACGGGATTAAGCACCGACAGCCCTAAATCGGCCTGTTCATTCCTGATTTTCTTAAAAAAACCTTGATTATCGAGCCGACCGGAAGCGTAATTGTAGCCTTCGGAATTGCCAAAGGCGATCCCAAACGGCATACAGAAACAGCGGGCGATTTCACAGAGCTTCTGTTTGACAAACTCCGGATAGGCGGTTGTGGGCTGTTCGGCCTTGACCTGGCCAACCTCCCACCCTTCCGGCAGCACCGTCGCCATCCGACGCTCCAATTCGACCTTATCCATCGGCTCGCACTCGGCTGCCTCACCGCCGGGCGGGGTCTTGGTGAAGATGACCATCGCAAACTCCGCCGCGGTTTCGGCAGCGGCCAGGACGGCTAACGAATACCGCCGCAGTTGTGCAAACAGATTCAGCGCTGGCGTCAGTTCGGAGATTCCGCGGCGCTGGCCGGGGCGAGCATGCTTGAACCAGTGGACCATGGCAGCCGCCGGTATGCGAACATAATCCTCTATCACGCCATGGCCATCGCCCGGATGCCCTTTCAAAACATAGAAATAGGCCGGGTTGCCGTAGAGGTCGTATTCAATCCCATCACAGATCGAGTCATCCCCCAT
>JAKEGM010000009.1 GCA_022615575.1 Planctomycetales bacterium | reverse complement strand
CAATGCAAACGCCTTCCATGCCCCTTTTAAAAATACCGTACGTTCGAGTTTGGCCATTTGGGGTTTTGTGTTCTTCCAGTCCTTAAAATGCACCAGAACCGCCCGCCGGTAGCAATCCAGTACTTTTTGTGTCTGTTCCGGCGTGGGGCTGTACGGTGGGCAAACGAGGCACTGGCCGTACCCGTCGCAGCCGTACTGGCATTTGAGACGAACCCACGCGGCAGTTTCAACATCACGAGGGGCGATCACCTTCGCTTCCACCGCACCCTCCAGCGATTCAGCCAGCTTCACCAGGTCCTTATTCGAAATCTTTTCTGCTGACATACAAGAATCTCCTTCACAAAATCACGTTCTAATTATAAGCAACGCACCTTTTCTTAAACCAGAGAAAAATATATCAGTCCAGTAAGTCCAGAATCTGCTGCGGCGTTTGGATAAGGATTTCGGCCCCCGCTTCAATCAACTGCTGGCGCGAGCGGAATCCCCACTCGCAGCCCACACATCTAACGCCTGCGGCATGGGCGGTATGGATGTCGATATCGCTGTCGCCCACGTACAGAACCTCTTCCCTTGTCAGGCCCCATCCGGCGATAATGTCCAGCGTGGTGGCGGGGTCCGGCTTGATTTTGCGGCCCTTGATTTCCCCCACCACCGGCTCAAACACTCCATCCCCGAAAATATGCTTGATAATCAGTTCAGACGGGGTCTGATTCTTGTTGGTCAGGACCGCCAGACGCAATCCCCGCCGGAGCAGTTCTCCTACTACCTCATGGATGCCGTCATAAGCGGTCGTTTTATTCATGCAGTGCCCCTGATACCGCCCCAGCATCCGCTCCACCAGCTCCTCGCACAGGTCATTTCGTCCCGCCGGCAGGGCTTTATGGGCAAAATTGCGCAAGCCCCCGCCGATCATCTGGCGGCATTCATTCGCCGAACGGGCAGGGCACCCCAACTCGTGCAGGGCAAAATTCATTGCGTCCGTCAGGTCTCCCAACGTATTAACCAGAGTCCCGTCCAAATCAAAAATAAGGCCTTTTATCAAAATAGACGTCCTTTCAATTCTTAAACAACAGTAAATGGATAAATTTTTAATACAATTTACAGATTATTCTTGTAATAATGGAAATATATACTATAATTGACGTTATCTTCCAAATGTGATTTTGGATTGTTGCAACCGCCAATGAATGCGGGAGGTGTCCATGCAGGTTAATCTGGTTTTTGTGAAGAAGGACGGAACACTTCAAAGTTTCAAGCTGCCCAGCGATGTTACCTTCATCGGCCGGCGGCAGGATTGCGATCTTTGCATCCCCTTATCGATGGTGTCCCGCCGCCATTGTGAAATTTACACGGACCAGGGCAACCTGATGGTTCGGGACCTTCACAGCCGCAACGGGATATCCGTCAACGGTCAATCCGTTGAAGAAGCCAGAATAAAAGCCGGCGATGTCCTGAAAATCGGCCCAATTATGTTTATCTTTCAGATTGATGGTGTGCCCGCGAATTTTGATGAATACCTTCCCCGCCAGAAAGAAAAGGTCCCGCCGCCGGCTGCGCCCGCCCGACAGGACCGGTCCAGCGAGGCGGAATTTGAGGAGGTTATGGAGGGGCTTCCCAACGGCATTGCCGGCCAGAGCCAGACGATGGACCTGGGCGATGTTCTTTCCGAAGATATTTTTGCCGATAATGGATTTGATTTGGATTCCGACCTGCCCAACGCGTAGCCATAAAAAGGGTGGCCTTGGCCGTTCCGTGCGGATACAATATCCGTATGGACAAGGATCTGAAAAATAAATCCTACATCGACCTGCTTGAACGGGTTATCGCCGGGGGCCAAAAACCCTTTGCGGCTCAGTATCTTTTCTCTTTCATCCATCAAAAAGATGCCGAGCAGATTGCCGACATTACCCCGCTGTCAAAGACCTTTCGGCAGAAACTTATCGACGAAGGATTCAGCATCGGCGGCATCAAACTGCTTGAAACACACGACGACCCGGACGGCACAATCAAGTTCGTCTTCGGTATGCCGGATGGCGTCCGCATTGAGGCCGTCCGGCTCAGGGACGGCGACCGCAATACCCTGTGCATTTCAACGCAGGCGGGCTGCCGAATGGGGTGTAAATTCTGCGCCACCGGCCAACTGAAGTTTCAGCGGAATCTGACCGCGGCGGAGATTGTCGATCAGGTTTATCAGGCGGAAAAAGCCGTCGGTAGAATCGACAATGTGGTGTATATGGGGATGGGCGAACCGCTGGATAATTTTGACGACGTGGTACGCTCGGTGGAAATATTAAATGATAAACTCGGCCGTCACATCGGTATCCGTCACATTACCATCTCCACCTGCGGCCTGCCCGATGAAATCAAAAAACTGGCGCTGGCGTCGGTTCAGCCGCGCCTGGCGGTGTCGCTGCACGCACCCGATGACGCCATTCGGTCCAAACTCATGCGCATCGGCTCAAAATACCCGTTAAAGGAGATAATGGCGGCCCTGAAAACCTACCAGAGCGCCACCGGCAACCGTGTTACGATTGAATACTGCATGATTGACGGCATTAATGACCAGATTGAACACGCCCGATCGCTGGTTAAGCTGTTGAAACCGTTGAAGGTGAATGTTAATCTGATTGAACTGAACCCGTTTGGCGGCTGTCGGTTTGATCCAAGTCCGCCCAAACAGATTCAGGTGTTTGCGAAAAGCTTATCCGATGCGGGAATCGAAACGGTGATACGCTTCAAACGCGGCCGGAGCATCAAGGCCGCCTGCGGACAGCTCGGCGCCACGTGGCTGAAAGAAGATTAAACCTGTTGATTGCGGTTGCGATATAAGGACGGATTAACGGTTTCGGTCATGGCTTCGATGTTTAATCCGCCGTCGAGGAAGGCGTTGATCTTTTCACATTGCGATTGCGGGTCGTTGATCATATCGCGATGATTTATATACAGTGCTTTGAAGTTGGATTGTCCGGCAAGCCACTTATCGCATGTGTCCAGTTCGGCGGTAAATAATGCCGCCATTTGCCCGTCAGGGATTGCCCCGCCCGCTTTGCCGTTGCGTTCAAGCATTTTTTTCTGCGAAGCCAGTACTTCGGTCAAATCCCGCCGCATAAAGATCACGCGGTACTCGTACCCGGCCGGCAGGTCATACAGCAGCCGATAGACCATCTTGACGACCTTGCCCGTCGCATCTTTGAGCCACGACGCATCCTGTTTGGTTTTCTTGACCGGCTCAAATTCGTAATAGCCCAGCGGATTATCGTCATCGGCTTTGCGGATATGGTCGTTCATCGGCTCAATGCCGCCGGCATGAATGGCCTTCATCATCATCGATGTGCCGGATCGCGGAAGGCCGGAAACAATTATTACATATGGCCGCTGCTTCATAGGTTCCTTTTCGAATAGTTAAGCGTAAAATACACGAAACAAATCGGCTTTTCAAGCGGTTTTTCGGCGGCACGGTGAAGGGATAAAATGCTTGAAATAATATATCCTTTTATGGTACGATAACCCCTTGATCAACCAATCTTCAAGAAATAAAGGGATTTATGAAAACATACGAACAAATCAATGACCGCATCGAATCCGGAAAAGCCGTTGTCTTAACGGCCGATGAAATCATGGATTACGTGGACAAAAAAGGTCTTGAAGCCGCCGCCAAAGAAGTGGACGTCATAACAACCGCCACTTTCGGCCCAATGTGCTCGTCGGGATGTTTCTTGAACTTCGGCCACTCCAAGCCGCGGATTCGCATGTCCGAGGCGTGGGTGCAGGATGTGATGGTCTATACCGGCATCGCCGCCGTCGACGTGTATCTGGGCGCCACCCAGCTTCGCCACGGAGACCCGGCCAATATGTATCACCCCGGCGAGTTCCGTTATGGCGGCGGCCATGTCATCGAAGATCTGGTCGCGGGCAAAACGCTTCAATTGTTCGCCCTGTCGTATGGAACCGATTGCTATCCGCTGCGCGAAATCCGCACCTATTTTACCATCCATGACCTCAACCAGGCCATTATGGTCAATCCGCGCAACTGTTATCAGAACTACAACGTGGCCATCAATAATTCCAGCCAGACCCTCTACACGTATATGGGCATCCTTGAGCCGAATCAGAAAAATGCCAATTACTGCTCGGCAGGGCAGTTGTCGCCGCTTTTGAATGACCCGTACTATGAAACCATCGGCGTGGGAACCCGCGTCTGGCTGGCCGGGGCGCAGGGACATGTGTATTCCGAAGGAACCCAGCATGCCGGCGGCTGCGAACGAACGCCCGGCGGAGTGCCTACCGGCGGCGCCGGAACGCTGGCTTTGACCGCCGATATGAAGCGAATGAAGAAGGAATTTATCCGGGGCGTCAGTTTTCCCGGCTACGGTGTTTCCCTGGCTCTGGGCATCGGCATCCCGATTCCCGTCTTAAATGAACAAATCCTCAAATATACCTGCGTGCGCGACCGCGACATCCTGGCGCCGGTTGTCGATTACAGTTCGGACTATTCGCAAAACACCGGCAAAATTATAGGCCGTGTGAATTATGAGCAGCTTCGCTCCGGCGAAATAAAAATCGACGGCAAAAGCGTCCGGGTTGGTTCGCTGTCCTCCTACTATAAGGCATTGGAAATCGCCAATCTGCTGGCCGATGAAATCCGGCGGGGCGACTTCCTGCTTGCCAAACCCATTGCGGCGCTGCCGAAAGATGCTAAAATGAAGCCGCTTGTCAAAAGGAAACAGCCGCTATGAGCGAAATCGTTACCAAAAAACTGATGTTGTACTTTCCCAAGTGCGAATGCGAAAAACCGATTATCTATCATCTGGTCAAAGATTATGACCTGATTGTCAATGTCTTTCGCGCCAAAGTTACGCCCGAAGAAGAAGGGTTTCTTGTCCTGGATGTGTCGGGGACCGAAGAGCAGATTCAGCGCGGCATTGATTTTGTCAGGACTTTCAAGGTAACCGTTAATTTTACTGGCAAAGGCGTCACCCGCGACAAGGACCGGTGCACTCATTGTGGCTATTGTGTCCCGTACTGCCCGACGGGGGCGTTAAAAATCAGCGACACGGAAAGCCGCTATGTTGCCTATGAGGAGTCGGACTGCATCGAATGCCTGGCCTGCGTCCGCGTCTGTCCGTATGGCGCCTGCGCCTCGGCATTTTAAGTCAAACCGCATGAACAGAATCTACCGTACGTTTACCCACAAGGAAGCGGTTTTTCGTATAAGCTGCGATGCCGATTGTTTTGATGCGGTGACGCTCGAAATTATCCGCCAGCGCAAAATCCTCGAAAACTACATCTGCCGGCACCCGGAATTTGCGCGGTCGCTTGAACCGGTCAAATTGCAGCCCGATGCGCCCCAAGTCGCCCTCCGGATGGCACAAGCGGCTCAAGGGGTCGGCGTCGGCCCGATGGCGGCTGTGGCAGGCGCCATGGCGCAGCTTGCCGTCGAAGCAGGTCTGGCGGCAGGGGCACACGAGGTTATTGTTGACAACGGCGGCGATATTTACCTGCAAACCGCAGAATCGGTTGCTATTGGTCTCTACGCCGGCAAATCCCAGAAAATCAATCAGCTTGCGTTTGTTCTTCAGCCGCAGGACACCCCTGTCTCCATCTGTTCGTCTTCCGGCAGGATGGGGCATTCGATGAGCTTGGGCCAATGCGACCTGGCGACCATCGTTGCCAAAGATGCCGCCCTGGCCGATGCCGCAGCCACCTTGGCGGCCAATATCGTGAAAGAAGTCACTGATGTCGAACCTGCGTTAAACCGAGTGACATCCATTGAAGGGGTTGAAGGCGTGCTGATTGTTAAGGAAGGCCGGATTGGTCTGGCCGGAAAACTCCCCCCCCTGACCCGGACTTCCTGACCGACTAAGGTATTGACACAAAAAAGCGGTTCTGTTATAGTCCACTCCTCCCAAGCGTCCGTAGCTCAATTGGACAGAGCATCGGTCTTCGGAACCGAGGGTTGGGGGTTCGAGTCCCTCCGGACGCGATGGTCGATCGTCGCAGCAGCAAAACACCAAACACCCCGTCGTATTAGCGGCGAGGGTGTTTGGCATTCTTTCAATTCGGGCATGGTTTACAAGGTCCCCGTCAATTCACGAACTCGTTGCCGACTTTGCGGGCGCGTTCGGCCTTGTCCAGATTGATGCCCAAAGCGACGCCGACCTCGACGAGGATATTCCATCCAGCCGCCAGATAGACGTAATTCCGCAAGGTTCCGGCGTCTTTGACTTTAAGGGTCCCAAACATCGTATCTTCATCACACACCGAAAAGACCTTCAGCCCGACCCCGTCAACCAGCGTTTCTTTAATTTTTTCCAGTTCGGCCTTGAAGGGGTTGATCAGAATAACCACATCGTTGGAATTCATAACTTCTTCGATGCCGTGCACCGCATAAGTCCCTTCCAGAAAGTCGCTCTTTTTGCGGGTGATTTCGTTGGTTTTCAAGGTCAGTTCTTCGGCCACGCCGTCATTTCGGCCGGCAAAATAGATGGTTCCGGCATTGGCGATGGCCTTTATCATGGCCGGGTCGATGTCCATTGTTAAGGCCTGTTCAACGGCGTCCGCAAGCTGGCCCAGTTTACCCGCCAGTGAGGTGCCCTGCAGCTGGGCAAGCAGTTCCTGGTAAACGAGCGCCTGTTCGGCGACGCTTTTAGTCGCCGCGACCGCCGTCTCCCATCCGCAGTTTAAAACAAAGGTCTGATGCGCCAGAGTCGAAAGTTTGGTGCCTTCCCGGGCGGTCAGGCCGAAACAGTTTTTGTGACCGGCTTTTCGGAGGTGATCCAGCAGCGCGATCACTTCCTTCGTCGAACCGCTGTTGGAAGCGCCGAAAACCACAAAATCCGAAAGGTTGTACTCTGCGGCCTGCCTTCCGCCGTCGGTTGCCATATTCAGGTCCATTCCGGCCTTCCTTGCCGTATAAATGACGTTTTTGGCGGGGAATATCCGGCTGGAACCTTCGCCCGTCAAAAATAATTTACCGGCCGATTTGATGGCCGCGACGGTTTTGGGGGTATCCTTTAATTTGAAGTTCCGGATAATGCCGGGCGTTTCCATCATTTCGCGGCACAGCGCGAACTGTGTGTATTTTTCAGTTTTCTTCATGTTTTGCATCTCCTCTGTTACAGGGTTTGGGGATTGACTTTATGATAGTTCAAATGGGCGTATTCGGGCAGCGGGCCGATCAGCGGCTTGATGTAATCCATGAATTTGTCTGTGACAAAATGGCCCTGCGCATTGATATACTCGTCCGGCATCGGTTTGGCCTTCACCGCCACATCGCACAGATTGGCGGTTGATGTTGTGCAGCGATAGCCGTCCTTTCCCTGCACCCGCTCGAGAGACACCATAAGGCCTGTTTTCCCTTCCATCGCCAGTTCAACGGCCTTTTGGCCGCACAGATAGGCCTCATCGATGTCCAGTCGAACCGCCCGGTCCGCCGCGCACATGGGCAGCGATTCCGTTATCTGGAATTCTCCCCGGAAGCCGAATTCGTCACAAATCATCCGGTGCAGTGCCATGGCGGCGCTGGTGCCGCCCATGGCCCCGAACTCGATATTATTGAATTTATCCTTCGTCTGCGATGCCGAGACCGGCGTTCCGTCGGCATACGCGATGCCTTCACCGCAGACAATCGAGACAAACCCATACTGGTCATGGCATTTTTTTACCGCCGCGAGAAATGGGGCTTTTTCAAACGCCCGTTCCGGAAAGCACATAATATGCGGCGCATCGTCAGGGCTTCTTTTTCCGGCGGCGGTTGCCCCAACCAGCCATCCGGCCTCCCGGCCGATGCACTGAAACACCACGAACTGATCGACCTTCTGCATATCCTTTGCCAGAATGCCCGCCTGCATCACCGAAAGGGCCATGTATCGTGCCGCGGAAGCAAAGCCGGGCGTGTGGTCCGTCCCGAACAAATCGTTGTCAACGGTTTTCGGAATGCCGATGCCGGCCAGATCGTAGCGATTGGCCTTGGCATAGGCCTCAAGGCGGTGAATCGTATCCATTGTGTCGTTGCCCCCGATCAGAAACACATAACGGATGTTATATTTTTTCAGCACATCGAGAATCCGGGGCAGATCGTGTTCTTTGAGCTTGTGCCGGCAGGACCCCAGCGCGCTGGACGGCGTTTGTTTGAGCCGTTCCATTGTACCGCCGGTCTCGGCGCCCAAATCAATAATGTTTTCAGCCATGAACCCTTCAATCCCATACCGCATCCCCAGGATACGGGGAATAGCGGGGAAGTCGCGGGCTTTTGTAACGATACCGGATAACGATGCGTTGATGACCGATGTTGGTCCGCCGGATTGACCTATGACGGCATTGCCTTTAAGCACTTCAATATCTCCTCAAATTAAATGAATGGTTTCAGGGTTTAATACACAGCCACCCAATGATGTTTCGGAAGAATTCCGCATACCAGTTTCCCACCTCGATTGATTCGGCTCCGTTTGCCCGCCCGGTAATTCTCTCCTGCCCCCAATCGACAAAAGGGCCGACCCAATGCGGGGCGACGTCCGACGCAAAAGCGGCCGTTTTACCCAGGCCGTACCTCCCGACAACCAGCAGGGGAAAGGTGCGGCCTTTTTGAAAATCGATGGCGCCGCCGTTTCGGGCCGCTTTGAACTCCGCCGCCGAAAGCAGCACCGAGGCGTCCCGCTTTGCCTCCATGGCATTAAGCCCGCCGATAGCCGGAATGCTCTGTTCAAACGGAAGTAAATCGGTTATTTCGTGGCCCTGTTCCCTGAGAATCAGGCAGGGGCTTGAAAAATTGACCCGATCGTCGGAGCGTTTCATGCACACGGGCAGAATCTCTGCAAACAGCGTGTCCTGATAACCTCCGCCGAAACCCGTGAACGATTCCCACCCTCCAATCATAAACAGGCCCGTGCCGCCCCTGATTTTTTCAGCCATCGCCTCTGTCTGCTCGACGCTGAAATGTGCGGCGGGATAATCACTGAGAATCACCGCATCATAATGCCGGACAAGCAGCGCATCCGGAAACGCCTTATCGGAAGCCAGGTAATCAAAGTCCAAAGCATAATGACTCATAACGCCGGCAAGGTAACTGGCCTGCTGGTTCAGAGCGGTATCGCCTGCATACAATATCCGGTGGCTCATGAAAATTACCTTATAAACGGCATGTGGTGTTTCTTTTCGAACATGTCGTAGTACAGGGCGGGCTGATAAAGCTTGAAATTCAATTCCCGCAGGTATTCATAAGGGCCGGACTTGCGGACGATCTCAATCAGCGAGCCGATTTGCTTTTGCGATTTGTAAGCCGCAATCGCTTCCAGTTTCTTTTCCAGATAAGACGACGGCGTTTGGATACGGACTTTCGGCGGCTGCGGGAAATCGCAATACACCGCCATCTCATGGACAAAAGGAACTTTCTCCGCCGGGTTTCCTAATTCCGGCCAGATATTGCCCGCCGCGTGGAACAAACTGATCAAAAATTCCTCGTGAACGATTTTGTGGTCGGGGTGGAGGTCGTTGGATGTCGGCAAAAAGCACTGGCTTGGAGCGGTCTTGCGAATCCAGTGCGTAAAGGAGTTTTGAAGGCCGACATAGCCCTCTATTTTTGTCCGGTCGTTCGGCTCTGAATGCCGCCGGCCCCGGTAATAGCTCAGCCAGCAATCCGGAAATCCAAGCCAGATGATATTCTCGCGCGGCACCCCCAGCGAGGTATAGCACGCATAGGTTTCCTCCCGTCGGACTTCCGATATCGTGTTTTTCTGTTCCGGCGTACAGTAGCCCATGGAGCCGTCCGTAACGATCAGAATATAAACCGGCACATTTTCCCGCTGCGCCAACTGGATAAAAAGACCGGCCCCCAGAACCACATCGTCATCGTGAGGGCTGATGAACAGAAACCGCTCTTTGTCTCCCTGCCAGTGACGGGAAACGCCGGCCAGTGTATCCCCGATGCGTTTTTCATCACCAACCAAACGAACAAATTCTATGCGCTCTTTGTCTTTTTTTGCGGTCATTTTACACCTCTCATTGTATAGGTTATAAGATAGTAAACACGCCGGGTGAGTATCCCATCTTTTTTTCTTGACGTCCATAGATAGAAGTAACATAATAATGGATAAAAGTAACCTGATATGAAGGCGGTCCTGATGGAACGGAAGAAATCGATCGACAAAAACCCCCATTTGGCCCTAGAAGGCCATGTTTCGGAGTCCAAATACTTTTTCTTTGATACCGACCCTCGGAAAAAACAGAAACTGGCGATTGTCTTCGGGGGGTTTGAAAAATGTGCCCCGGACTTTGAAATCAAACGAAAGACCTATCCCTATTATGTCATTGAAGTCCCGACGGGCGGCCGGTGCCGGCTGGAAATAGGAACCAGGCGGTATGAACTGAAAAAAGGGTCTCTGGGCGGGCTTGTTCCGGGTGTTCCGCATCATTATAAATGCGACAAAAGCAGTCCCATGGAGCATATTTTTGTTGCCTTTACCGGCTCGGATGCGCCGCTGCTTTTTGAAAAAAGTTCCCTTCAAAACGGCCATGTTGCGGCTCTCTCGAAACCCGCCGACGTGTTCTATCTGGCCGAAGCCATTCTGAAAAAAGGGCTTGAAAAAACCGAACTGTCGCACCATCTCTGCTGTGTTTATTTGAGGGCGTTGCTGATGGAGCAGGGTTCAGGCATGGACCTGACAGGCCGTTCTGATACGCTTGCGATGGCCAGTTATCGAAAATGCAGAAAATACATCGATGAGCACTTTTCATCCCTTTTCTCGCCCCTCGAAGTTGCCCAGGCCTGTTCAGTCAATATTCGGTATCTGTCACGGTTGTTTAAGAAATACGGCGAGAGCACACCCCATGAGTATATCATGCGGCTAAAACTGAATAAGGCCGGCAGTTTGCTTTTGACCACGGCCTTGTCGGTCCGAGAGGTCGGCTATCTGGTCGGTTTTGAGGATCCGTACCACTTTTCGAGAAATTTCAAAAAATTTCACGGCCTCTCCCCGCGGCAGTACCGAGGGGTGCAAATCGAGAAACCCTTGCAGCCGGACAAAATATAGACAGAAGGGATATTGCGTGTATAAAAAATCCGGATGTTTTTTGGGCGGCACCCTATAGTCCCGGGGCAGGGGACTTCGCCTGCCAGTTTTGGGCATCCCGCCAACCGGCAAGCGTTTCCGGTCGGGTCCTCAATTACCAGCGAATAGATGGACCCTAAAAGTCATAGTCTGTTTATAATATAAACACAAAAATGTATTCAGTGCGTAAGAAAACGATGAATTCTAACTGCGACGATGCGATTTCGGCGTATTCATTAAGTCGATAAATTGGTCGAACAGATACTGCGAATCGTGCGGTCCCGGCGAGGCCTCCGGGTGGTACTGCACCGAAAAAGCCCGCAGTTTTTTCGACCGGATGCCTTCGGCGGTGTTGTCGTTTAGATTCAGATGTGTCATCTCCACATCCAGTCCCTTGAGTGATTCCAAATCCGCGCAGAACCCGTGATTCTGGCTGGTGATTTCGATTTTACCGGTATCCATGTTCTTGACCGGATGATTGGCTCCGCGGTGCCCGAACTTGAGCTTGTATGTTTTGCCGCCCAGGGCCAGCGCCAAGAGCTGATGTCCCAGGCAGATTCCGAAAATCGGCACTTTGCCCAGCAATTGACGGATATTTTCGATCGCATAGGTAACCGCCGCCGGATCGCCGGGACCGTTGCTCAGGAATACCCCGTCCGGCTTTTGGGCCAGCACGTATGCGGCGGGCGTTTGGCTGGGGACCACTTCAACCCGGCAGCCGTTCGACCGCAGCAGACGCAGGATGTTCTGCTTAATCCCGAAATCATACGCCACCACATTATATTTCACATCAGGCAGCAGCTCCTCGTTTTTCAGGACATCCACCACGCCCTTGTTCCACAAATATCCTTTTTTCGACGTAACATCACTGGCAATGTTGCGCCCCACCAGCCCCGGGTATTCATCCAGCATTTTCTTCAAGACCGCGATGTGCTGCTCGGTTGAGGAAATAATGCCCCTCATCGCACCCTGCTGGCGGATGTGCTTGACCAGCTTTCGTGTATCAATCCCTGCCAGCCCCACCACGCCGTTTTCTTTCAGATATTCGCTCAGCGGTTCTTGGCTGCGGAAATTGCTCGGATAAGGGCAGTATTCCTTCACGACAAACCCTGCACAGAACACGTTGCGGGATTCCCAGTCCAGCGGGTTGGTTCCGCAATTTCCGATCATCGGATAGGTCATCGTGATAATCTGTTCGTGGTACGATGGGTCGGTCAGGATTTCCTGATAGCCGCTCATCGCTGTATTAAACACCGCCTCGCCGCATCGAATCCCCTCGGCTCCGAAGGAGTGGCCTTTGAATACTGTCCCGTCTTCCAGCAGTAAGATCGCGTTCATTTTAATCTTTCTTCGAATTCGTTGCCTTCATGAAGTTTTTGTATTCTTGTGTCCATGCGTTCTTGTTTTTCTTGCTTTATAGTACAACTGAATCGGCTTGACGGTTATCTTGCGTTTCTGCAGTGTCTCAATCGCCTGCACCATCGCTGCGCCGCTGCGGATGGTTGTGGCGTATGGAATCTGTTTATCCAAAGCGGTTCTGCGAATGGCAAACGAGTCCTTGATGGTCTGTTCGCCGACAGTGGAGTTAATAATCAGATCAATTCGACCGTCAATAATCAAATCCACAACATTGGGGCGGCCTTCAATCACCTTGCGAACGAATTCCGACGGCACGTTGTTTTCAATCAGCTTGATGCAGGTGCCGCGCGTCGCCAGAATCTTAAAGCCCAGTTCGTGCAGTTTTCTGCCGACGCTGACGGCGCGCTCTTTGTCCTGGTTTTTGACGCTGAGGAAAACCGTCCCTTTCATGGGCAGGTTGATGCCGGCGGCAATCTGCGACTTGGCAAACGCCATCCCGAAATCGTCGCTGAGCCCCATGGCCTCGCCGGTCGAAAGCATTTCCGGCCCCAGAATCACATCTGCCCCCGGAAACTTCAGGAACGGGAACACCGCCTCCTTGACCGAATAGTGCGTCTTGATGACCTCATTGGTAAATCCCAGCTCATTGAGCGTTTTGCCGGCCATCACCTGGGCGGCCAGTTTGGCCAGCGGCACGCCGATGGCCTTGCTGACAAACGGAATCGTCCGCGACGCCCGCGGATTGACCTCCAGGATGTAAATCTCATCGTCCTTGACGGCAAATTGGATATTGATCAGACCGCGGACATTCAGTTCCATCGCCAGCAGCTTGGTCTGCCGCTTGATTTCATTGACAATCGTGGCCGGCAGCGACATCGGCGGCAGACTGCACGCGCTGTCGCCGGAATGAATCCCCGCCTCCTCGATATGTTCCATAACCCCCCCGATGACCACGGTCTTGCCGTCGCAGATGGCATCCACATCCAGCTCCGTTGCGTCGTCCAGGAACTTATCAATTAAAATCGGGTGCTTCCCCGACACATCGAGCGCCTCTTCCACATGCGCTTTCAGGGTTTTTTCATCGTGGACAATGTTCATGGCCCGTCCGCCCAAAACAAACGACGGCCGTATCAGCAGCGGATAGCCGAGTTTTTTGGCAATCTTCAGCGTTTCTTCATAACTGCATGCCGTGCCGCTGTAGGGCTGCCGCAGCTTCAGCTTGGCCACCAGTTTGTTAAACAGCTTGCGGTCTTCGGCCCGGCCGATATTCTCCGGGCTGGTCCCGATGATCGGCACGCCCGCTTTCCACAGGGCATCGGCCAGTTTCAGCGGCGTCTGTCCGCCGAACTGCACAATCACGCCGTCGGGTTTTTCTGTTTCAACGATGTTCATCACTTCCTCAAACGTCAGCGGTTCAAAATACAGCCGGTCTGAGGTGTCGTAATCGGTGCTGACTGTTTCCGGGTTGCAGTTGACCATAATAGATTCAATACCGATTTGACGCAGAGCAATCGCCGCATGTACGCAGCAGTAATCAAACTCGATGCCCTGCCCGATTCGATTCGGTCCGCCCCCGAGAATCATCACTTTCCGCCGTTTTGTCGGATTCGCCTCGCACTCGTCCTCGTAGGTTGAATACAAATACGGGGTGGTCGCCTCGAATTCAGCCCCGCAGGTGTCCACCCGCTTGAACACCGCCGCGGCACCATTGTCTTTGCGGTATGTGCGGAAGGCGGGTTCATCCATGCCAAGCTGCTGCGCGACGTATTTATCGCTGAAGCCGTATTCCTTAATCTGCCGCAGCAGGGCGGGCGTCATCTGCGGCAGCGGCGTGCTTTTTATCTTCCTTTCAAGCTGGATGATATCCCGAATGTTCTCCAGAAACCACGGGTCAATGTTGGTCAATGCGTAAATCTGTTCGGTGCTGAATTTTCTCCGATATGCCTCGGCGATATACCACAGTTTGTCCCAGCAGTTCGTCCGCAGCATGTCTTTTAGCTGGTACTTGTCCGGGACGCTTTTAAAGTGCGTGGCGTCCAGCGAATACCGGTCAATCTCCAGCGAGCGAATCGCCTTCTGCAGCGACTCCTTGAACGTTCGCCCGATGGCCATGGCCTCGCCGACCGATTTCATCTGTATGGTCAGCTCCGGCGCCGTCTGCTGGAACTTTTCAAACGTGAACCGCGGCCACTTGGTCACCACGTAGTCAATCGTCGGCTCAAAACAGGCCGGTGTCTTTTTCGTAATATCGTTGGGTATCTCATCCAGCGTATAACCGACCGCCAGCAGCGAAGCGATCTTGGCTATCGGAAACCCTGTCGCCTTGCTTGCCAGTGCCGAGCTTCGCGATACACGCGGGTTCATTTCGATGACATACAGCTTGCCGTTTTTCGGGTTGACGGCAAATTGGATGTTTGAGCCGCCTGTTTCCACCCCAATCGCCCGGATAATTTTCATCGCCGCATCCCGCATAATCTGGTATTCTTTATCCGTCAGCGTCTGGGCCGGGGCCACCGTAATGCTGTCGCCGGTATGAATCCCCATCGGGTCGAGGTTCTCAATGGAGCAGACAATCACCACGTTGTCTTTGCTGTCCCGCATCACCTCCAGCTCAAATTCCTTCCAGCCGACCACCGACTCCTCGATCAATACCTGGTGCTTGGGCGATAACTGCATCCCCCAGTGAACAAATTTTTCGTATTCCTCCCGGTTGTACGCCACGTTGCCGCCCATGCCGCCCAGCGTATAGGACGGGCGGATAATCGCCGGAAAACCAATCCGTTCCAGAATCTCCTGGGCTTCTTTCCAGGTGTGGGCATAGCCGCTTTCCGGCACATCCAGCCCGATGTCCTTGATAATCTGCTTGAAGCGGTCGCGTTCCTCGGCGCGTTTGATGGACTGCAGATTCGCCCCTAACAGCCGCACCTTGTACTTTTTCAGAATGCCGCTTTCGGCCAGTGCCACGGCGGTATTGAGTCCGGTCTGTCCGCCCAGGGTCGGCAGCAAACTGTCCGGGCGTTCCTTGGCGATGATTTTTTCGACCACCTCGGGCGTAATCGGCTCGATATACGTCCGGTCGGCCATCTCCGGGTCGGTCATAATCGTTGCCGGGTTGCTGTTGACCAAAACCACCTTATAGCCCTCGCTTCGCAGGACCTTGCAGGCCTGGGCGCCGGAATAATCAAATTCACACGCCTGGCCAATCACGATCGGTCCCGACCCGATAATCAGTATCTTCTTGATATCCTTGCGCTTAGGCATTCAAAATCCCTGTGCTTGCAGTGGTTAATTATTCGCCGGATTCTCCGGCGTCCAAAATTGGTGCGATTATATGTATCTGCCCGCTGTCCTTCAAGCAATTTCAAAAAATTTCGTAGAATCGGCTCAGTGGCTGCTCATCGAGCCGAAGACGATGCCGGCGGTTTGCTGATTTCCCGCACAAACATTTTAAGCTATTTTTTGTTGGTATTTACAAAAAAAATGGGTTTTTATTATAAAAAAGTGTCAAGACATGGAAAGGGATTTATGGATTCATTTGTGTATAAGAATGGTCGGTTGTTTGCCGAAGGGGTGGATGTGGCCCGAATCGCCGAACAGGTCGGCACACCCGTCTATATCTACAGCAAAGCGACGTTTATGGATCACCTTAAAAAGATTCAGGCCGCCTATGCCGGCATCGATACGACGGCTTGCTACTCTATCAAGGCCTGCGGCAATATCAACATCCTGCGTCTTTTGGCGCGGGCGGGCAGCGGTTTTGATATCGTCAGCGGGGGGGAGTTGTACCGTGCCCAGCAGGCCGGGGCGGATATGAAAAAAATTGTCTTTGCGGGTGTGGGCAAAACGGACAAAGAAATCATCGAAGCCCTCAATGCCGGTATTGCCTGGTTTAATATCGAGTCCGAGCAGGAACTGGAAAACCTGATTAAACTCTGCAAGCAGCACGGCAAAAAGACCAAAGCGGCGCTGCGGGTCAACCCCGATATCAAATACGATTCACACCGGCACATCACCACCGGTGTTAAGGAAACCAAGTTCGGCGTGGACATCGAGCGTGCGCAAAAGGTCTTTGCCCAATACGCCGCCAATGGGGCGGTTGAACTATCCGCGATTCATGTGCACCTCGGTTCCGGCGGCAAGACCATCGACCCGTATGTCAATGGCGTCAAGAAGGTGATGCCGCTGATTGACGACCTGCGAAAGAAGGGATACACCATCGACACACTCGACCTGGGCGGCGGCTACGGTGCCGATTACGAGACCGACACCGTCCCCTCGGCGGCGGATTACGCATCGGGTATTGTGCCGCTCTTGAAGGAAAAGAAGCTCAAGCTGATTCTCGAACCCGGCAAGAGCATCATTGCCAACGCCGGGCTGCTCCTGACGCGGACGCTCTTTAAGAAGACCGGCGGTGAAAAAACCTTCGTCATCGTTGATGCGGGCATGAACGACCTGATTCGCCCGTGCCTGTACGATGCGTTTCACTTTATCTGGCCCGCTGTGGTGGATAAAAAATTCGTCCCCGAAAAACGTACCAAAGACATTGAGATGTCCGACATGGAAACGGTGGATGTCGTCGGCCCTATCTGCGAAAGCACCGATTACTTTGCCAAAGACAGGACATTGCCGCCGGTCCAGCGGGGCGATCTGGTGGCCATTTTTACCGCCGGGGCCTACGGCTTCAGCATGGCGGGTAATTACAACGCCCGTCCCATGCCCGCCGAAGTGCTTGTCGAGGGGGATACCTTTAGGATTATTCGTAAACGCCAGACCTATGACGATTTGGTGACGCTGGAAAAGTAAAATCACTTGCGGAACGGTTCCCGGTAAATAATGTTAACAGTTGGATTTTATAAGGATAAAATATTTGTACTGTGTAATTTATTAAAGATTTGTAAGTCATTTATACGAATAGCTTTCCAGGGGAATAGTCCCCATGGAAAGGATACGTCATGGAACGACAAT
>JAKEGM010000008.1 GCA_022615575.1 Planctomycetales bacterium | reverse complement strand
TTAAGAAAAGGTGTTTGGGAAACAGAGAATTGAGCCGTCTGTCCCTGACAGCCATCGAATCCAATGGTTGGATTCGAAAATCATTGTGCAACGGGCTCTATAACAAAAAAAACTCAAGGGAAAATTATCCGGCAAGTTTCTTGGTAAAAATCCATTTATCGTCGCCGGGGGCGTAAAATTCCTTCACCTCGGCGGCCAGAGTGTAGCCGTTGCGTTCATAAAAACGCCGGGTGGGCAGGTAGCGCTCGGAACCGCTGGTTTCGATGACAATCAGGCGGCCGGTTTGTCGTTGAATCTGAGTTTCAGCAAAGGCCAGCAGTTTGGAACCAATATGATGGCGCTGCAGGGCGGGGTCCACGGCAATCCAATACACATCGAACGTGCCCAGGGTGCAGGGCGTAGGGCCAAAAGCAACCCATCCGGCCACTTTGCCGCCGACTTCGGCGACATAGGATTGGTAGGTGTTGCCGGGCTTATCAGCCGCCGCATCGTCAAACACCTCGCAGGCAATTTCAATCTCCACGGGGCGAAAAAACTCCGTCGCTTTTACCATATCGATAACCGCAGACCGGTCGGTCGTCCGGGCTTTGCGAATGCAAACATCGGGGGGAGTATTCAGCATGGGGATTCCTTTTTATCGGCACCGGCCGGCGCCAGGCGATTTTGTGCATTGATTAATACGCGGCGAACAAACTGCTCGTAGGGGATTCCCCCCGCTGCAATCGCCGCCGCAAAGCCGGCATCCGGCGAAATATCCGGGTTGGGATTGACCTCCAGGATAAACGGATTGAGGTCATCATCCAGACGAAAATCCACACGGGCATAGTCCCGACAGCCCACCGCCCCAAATGCCGCCGCTGCCAGCGTTTTGACCCTGCCGGCCACCTCGTCGGGCAAGTCCGCGGGGATTTTGCGGGGGGTGTTGTTGTAGCCGAAGGAATCCTTTTGCCACTTGGCGTCATAGTCAACAATTTTCGTCTGGGTATCCGAAAACGCGCTGAAATCAATTTCCGCCAACGGCATCACGTTGGCTTTGCCATCACACTCAATTACGGAAACATTCAGTTCCCTTGCCGGGATAAACCGCTCGACGATAACCGGCTGAGCAAACAGCCGGTGTAGTTTCTCAATCAGCGCATCGGCCTTTTTCTTTCCGTGCGGCAGCAGCAGAACGGACTCGGCGGTAATGCCCTCGCTGGCATCACAATAGGCGGGCTTGAAAATATACCGCCCTGCCGAAAGCCGGTCCCAGTCGGCCTTCTGCTGCGGATAAACGGCGATGCCCTCGGGGCACGGCAGCCCGGCGTCGCGCAGCACCGCCTTGGCGTAAATTTTGTTTTGCGCCAACAGCAGCGAGGGAGTGCCGCTGCCCGTACAGCTTTTTCCAAACGCCCAACAGGCCGCCGGAACAAAACAGGCCTGTTCAATCGAACACAGAAATTCTTCCGCCAGATTAAAAATCACCGTTTCCGTGCGCGGCCCCAGCACCTGCGTCAGATGCCGGAGATTTTCCACCGCCAGAATCTCGCCGCCGATACCCAGCGCATCCAGCGCCTGCGAAACGGCTGTCACCTGATCCATCACGCCGGCACGGCTTTCGTAGAGCGGATCATCCGGCGAACCAAACGTATTGTGTAAAATCAGTATCGATTCCATAACAAGCAAAAAAGGGAACGCGGGCTTCCGGCCCGCGCAAAAAACAGCGCAGGCAAGATGCCTGCGTTCCTTTTATTTGACATTCGACATTCGAGATCGCGCAAAGGCACTTTCAAGGATCAATCCAATCAGTGTATCATACTCCATCCCTTCCTGCGTAGCGATCATCGGCAGGTCGGAATGCTGCGGATGCAGTCCCGCCAGGGGATTAACCTCAATGAAACAGGGTTGTCCGTCACGGTCGCAGCGGATATCCACCCGCCCGGCGTCGCAACACTGCAAGGCCCGATAGCAGCGAAGAGCCAAATGCTCGACCTTCTGTTTAAGCCCCGCATCGTCCAGCAGCGGATGATAATAAATCCGCGTCTCGCATTCTTCCTTGTTCAGGTACGAGTAAATCGCCGGTTCATCCTTGGACACCAGTTCGATTTCCATCGTCCCCAGCACCGATGCCCCGTCACCCGTTCCAAGAATGCCGACCGTAAACTCCCTGCCGGGCAGAAACTCTTCCACCAATACCGGCTGCTTGTAGCGGTTCAGCAGTTCCGCACAAACGGCTTTCAGTTTTGCGGGGTTTTCGATTTTCGAGTTCTGGTCAACGCCCTTGCCGGTACCTTCGGCCAGCGGTTTGGCAAACAGCGGATACTCCAGTTTGACCGCCTGAACATCGCCGAGGGTTTCAATCACCGCAAACGCCGGCGTGGCCAGCCCATACTGCGCCACCCATCGCTTGGCCATCGCCTTATCCAGCGTCAGCGCGCAAATCAGGGGGTCGGAGAATGTATAAGGAATGCCGAACATTTCCAGCAGCGCCGGCACATAAGATTCACGGCAGCGGCCGCCCATGCCTTCGGCAATATTAAACACCATATCCCACCGCTGTCCGGCAGCCAGTTTCGCCGCCAGTGCCCTGCCGTGGCCAATCCGCTCGGTGCGATAGCCGCACCGCTGGATCGCCCCCTCCAGAAGGTCCAGCGTGGCGTCAGAGTCAAATTCGGCAACATCTTCTTCGCTGTATCCCTGCGCAAGATATTCGCTGCGCAGGTCATAGACCAAGCCAATTAATGGTTTCATGTGTGTCGAGTCCCGTTTTTAACTGCAGGCCGCTGCTTTTTTTACGCATCAAACAGATAACCGGTCGCTTCGGCCTGAACGGCGCTGCTTCGGCGGGCGCCGATTTTCTCCCGGCGGTTCATCCGCTGGGTATGCGCCGGTAAAATCACGTCCGCTTTTCCGGAGGCCAGTTCCCAGACGCCCGGTTCCGCCTTGGCAGATCCCGCCGCCGGTTCGCTATCGACGCCGGGTTCCGGGTAGCTGACCAAAAGGCCTTCATAGTTGCGCAAGACCGTGTGCGTGGGACTCATTGAGACCACATACGTCGGCAGAACGGGTATCTTGCCGCCGCCGTGCGGGGCATCGACCACAAACGTCGGAATGGCGATCCCGCTGACCCGGCCGCGCAGATATTCCATAATCTCAATCCCCTTGCGCACCGAGGTGCGGAAGTGCTCGACGCCGCGAACCAGGTCGCACTGGTAGATGTAATACGGACGGACACGGGTGCGGATCAAGCCCCGGCAAAGCCGCTCGATCACCTGCGGGTCATCATTGACGCCGCGAAGCAGAACGGTCTGGTTGCCCAGGGGGATGCCCGCATCGGCCAGTTTGGCGCAAGCGGCACGGGCTTCCTCGGTCAGTTCCTGAGGATGGTTAAAGTGCGTATTGATCCACAGCGGGTGGTATTTCTTGAGCATATTCACCAACTCGTCTGTAATGCGCATCGGCAGCACCACCGGCACACGGGTCCCAATGCGGATGACCTGCACCGACGGCACCGACCGCAGCGTGCTGAGCATCGCCTCGATGGCTGAATCGGACATCGTCAGCGGGTCGCCGCCGGAAATGATCACATCCGTAATCTCCGGGTGATTGAACAGGTATTCCTGTACCTGCCGCATCCGCCTGGCGGAAATCGCAGTTTCGCGGGTTCCGGCAATGCGTTTGCGCGTGCAGTGGCGGCAGTACATCGAGCACATCGTCGTCGCAATCAGCAGCGCCCGGTCGCGGTAGCGGTGCACCAGGCCCGGCACGGGCATATCCTGATGCTCCTCCAGCGGGTCGTCGGTCAGGCACGGCGGGTCAAACACCTCCTGGATGTTCGGCACACTCATGCGGAAGACCGGATCGGACATGTCCGCGCGCTGAATGACCGAGGCGTAATACGGCGTAATCGCCATGGGGTACTTTTCGATAACCTTCTGCAGTTCGTGCCGGGCGGACAGCGACGGCACATACTGCGCAAGCTGATCCAGAGACCGGATACGGTTGCGAATCTGCCATCGCCAGTCATTCCACTGGGACAGTTTCTTGCAGAGAGGGGTTTCGTTTTCTGTTGGGCAGGAGGAGGGCGACTGAACCGCCCTCATAGTACTGGGGGGTTCAGAGGACTGCTCTTCCGTGAGTTCCGCAACAACGGGCTGAATGTGTTGCTCCATGATTTCAACATTCCTTTCTTTAAATTAAACTACAGTCGTTTATTGAACCAGAAACGAGGACAAGCTTTTCACAAAGCTTTGCCGCAGCGGCTTGATGCTGGTTTCGATTTCCTCGGACTCCATTCCTATCATCGCGAAAGAAAAGAAACCAAACACAAAACCCGCGACCGCACACGCGAGTCGCCGAATCCGTAAAATATCTCTTTTTTCACTCATATAGGGCAACAGCAGGTTTTCGATTTCTTCCAGATACCGGCTGAACGGCCCTTCCATTTGTTCGGTTATCTGCCGATCCAACTTCAGGAATAATCGCCCCTGAAACAGCAAGATAAACTCATCCGCATTTTCTTGAAAAAACTTATAATGAACATTGATTACATGTTCAAGCATTTCTTCGAGATTTATGATATTATTTTTATTCCGGAGATTATGGGTCAACTTGTTTATCGCCTCTTCTACGAGACAGGCCATAATCTCCGCTTTATCCTTAAAATGCCTGTAAAAGGTTCCCTTGCCCAGATCCGCCCGCTGCGTGATATCCTCTATTGTCGCCGCATCGACTCCATATTCACTGAACACTTGCAAAGCAGCCGTCATCAGCTTCTTATTGGTCTTGGCAACCCTTTTATCAGCCCTGTTAACAGGGTTTTTTGCTTCCATCGCACTTATCAAAGAATCATTCAATAGTACATCCATTTCCATTATTGACTATTTAGTCATTTGTGACCAAATAGTCAATATGTATTCGGGAATTTTTTAAAAAAAGTTCACAAAAACTTCTTGGGCAACACAAATACTTCCAAAAGCCGACTAATTTATCCCCCTGAGGAAGTGGACAGTTCCCCTTTCCCCTGTAACTTATTAAAAACTCCTTTCACTTACTGTATGGGACCTCACAGCGCAGTTCCCCTCTGATAAAATCTGATGTTGTCTATATGGATTAGGAGAATTCAAGAATGGCAATCACAAGAAATCCACAAAAAGGACTCGGAATCGCGTTAATATGCATCATAGCGGCTTCCCTTCTCTGGGCCGCTGAAGACGGGGCGCGTCGCGGACAAGACCAGCGAGGCCCCGGACGGCAAGGCGAATCCGGCCAGCGCGGCGGCTTCAATTTCGATCCAGGTGCCATGCAGCAGCGAATGATGGAAGCCATGAAAACCCGTTTGGGCATCACGAAAGATGCGGAATGGGTGATTATTGAACCCCGCCTGAGCAAAGTGATGACCCTGTCACGGTCAGCCAGTAATATGGGAGGAATGATGCGGGGGATGATGGGCAGAGGAGGGATGGACCGCAGCGGACGCCGGCCCGATATTGCCGGCCGTCAGGATACCCAGGCGCCGGAGGATCCAGTGCAAAAGGCCTCCGACAGCTTACAGGAAGCGCTGGATAAGCCCGATGTTTCCCCCGATGAAATTAAAACAAAACTTCAGGCGTTTAGAGAAGCACGTGAAAAAGCCCAGCAGGAACTTGCCAAGGCCCGGCAGGAACTGCAGGAAGTGTTGACCCTGCGGCAGGAAGCACAATTGGTTTTGATGGGAATGCTGGATTAACCTTTTCGGCGGTCGTTCATGAACAATTTTTTAACCGTTCTGCAGCAAAAAGGACTTTTGGCAGAGTCGGACATCGAAAGCGTCAATCAGCGTCTCGCCCATGGAGATGACCCTTTGACGGCCGTGCTGAGGACAGATCGGCTGTCCGAAGAAGTGCTTTTACGTCATCTGGCCGATGCGCTTCAGTATCCTTTCTATGAAACCCTGGACCCGTTTGAATCCTCCAAGAGCTTTTTGTTGAAATTCCCGGTGCGCATTCTCCTTGAGCGGCAAATCGCCCCTGTCCCAAGCGGCAACGGAACGGTGCTGGTACTGATCTCCAACCCGTTTGACCTGGCCGGGGTCGATCAGCTTCGCTTGTTTACGGGGCAGGATTATGACATCGGCCTGGCGCCGCGGGCCGAGATTTCCCGTTATGTCAGGCGACACCTGGGTCTGGGAGCGGATACCATTCAGACGATGATGGATGAGGCCGCCGATAACGGATTGCAGTTCCTGACGCAGGTTGAAAACGACGATGTGGACCTGGCCGAAGCCGCCGAAGGAGCGTCCATTATTCGTTTTGTCAACCAGATTCTGACGGAGGCGATTGAAATGCGGGCCACCGACGTTCACATCGAACCGTTTCACGATGAACTTCAGGTGCGCTACCGCATTGATGGGGTCCTTCAGTCGGCCACGATACCGCCGAGCGTCAAGCGGTTTCAATCGGCGATCATTTCCCGCATCAAAATTCTCAGCCATCTCGACATCGCGGAAAAACGCGTTCCCCAGGACGGCCGCATCAAGGTCGTCCTGAGCAGCAGCCGAGAAGTGGATATTCGGGTATCAATCATCCCGATGCTGCACGGCGAAGCCGTGGTACTGCGTCTGCTGGACTGCTCGTCCGTTCTGTTGGGACTGGATAAACTCGGTATGGGTCCGGCGGATCTTGCAACCTTTGAAGAGGTCATCAAGCAGCCGCACGGCATTATCCTGGTCACCGGCCCCACCGGCAGCGGCAAGACAACGACCTTGTATGCTGCGCTGTCCAAAATCAACGGTGTGGAACGAAAGATTGTTACGATTGAAGACCCGATTGAATATCAATTGCGGGGCGTCAACCAGATTCAGGTATCAACCAAGACGGGATTGACCTTTGCACGCGGCCTGCGGTCGATTCTGCGGCATGACCCGGACGTGATTCTGGTGGGAGAAATCCGCGATTTTGAGACAGCCGAAATTGCGGTGCAGGCCTCCCTGACGGGTCATCTGGTGTTTTCGACCCTGCACACCAACGACGCCCCCGGGGCTTTGACGCGCCTGGTCGATATGGGGATGGAGGCGTATCTGGTTGCTTCGTCATTAGGCGCCGTTTTGGCACAGCGGCTGGTTCGAATGATTTGCCAGGATTGCAGGGAACCGCTGCCGGATGCGGAAACCGAACCCCTGCGAAAACGGTATCCGACGCTTGTACCGGACCGCTTGTATCGGGGACGGGGCTGCAAGCAGTGTCAGCAGAGCGGGTATCAGGGACGCAAAGGGATCTTCGAACAGATGGTCGTCAGCGAAACCATCCGTGCCCTGCTGATGCAGAACGCCGGCGCGGGCGACATTCGGCGGCAGGCGATGAACGAAGGAATGAAAACCCTGCGGCAGGACGCGGCGCGATTTTTGCACAAGGGATTGACCACGCTGGATGAAGTGCTGCGCGTCACAAAGGATGATATGACGGTTCACCCGGCAGGAGGCGATTGATATGCCGGAGTTTCGTTATACTGCGACCGATTCGAATGGCCGGGTTGTGACCGATACGATTTCGGCTTCCGGACGCAGGGACGCCATTGAGACACTTTTTTCACAGGGACTGCATCCGGCGAAAGTGGAAGAGAAAACCGCCGCCGCATCCAGAACCGTCCGGCGGCCCGGCCGCCTGTCGCGCGGCGATGTGGAGGTTTTCACCCGCGAATTGGGCAACCTGCTGGCATCGGGGATGCCGCTGAGCAAATCCCTGACCGTATTAAGCCGCGAATCGTCCAAGCCCGCCGCCCGGCAGCTATGGTCCGACATCCACGGCAATGTGGCCAACGGAATGGGACTGGCCGATGCCCTCGGGCAATGGCCCCGTTATTTTTCATCGGTTTATGTGGCGATGATTCAGGCCGGCGAAACGGGCGGTTTTCTTGAACTGGTCCTGGGGCAGATCGCCGATTTCCGGTCGCGGGAACAGGAACTTAAAAGCCGCGTGCAATCGGCTCTGATTTATCCGATTATCTTGATGGTTTTGGCCGTTTTGATTTTGTTATTTCTGCTGGTTTACTTTATTCCACGGTTTTCGTCGATTTTTGCGGAATTCGGCGGTACGCTTCCTCCGCTGACAGAAGGAATTGTGATCGTCAGCGGGGCGGTCATGCATTACTGGTTCATTATCGCCGGCGCCATTGCGATATTGGTTGTGGCGGCCAAAAGCTTTCTGCGGCGGGAAGAAGGACAGGCCGCATTTGAGCGATGGGTTCTTGAAACTCCCCTCATCGGAAAATTAAATGCGCGGTTTGCCTTTGTGCGGTTTTCGCGGATGCTGGGAACCCTTCTGAACGCCGGCGTCCCGACGCTGAGCGCCCTGAAGGTCGCCAAAGAAGCCATCGGGTACAAAACCCTTTCCAACACCATGAACGATGCGATTGAAAAAGTACGCAAAGGCGTTTCGCTGTCGCAATCGCTGGCCGAGTGCCCTCGTCTCTTTTCGGGGTCCAATATTGAAATGATCTCCGTCGCCGAAGAAAGCGCCCGCCTGGGCGAGGAGCTGCTGCGGCTGGCCGACGTCAATGAAAAAGAACTGGATCGAAACCTCAAGACGGCGGTGTCGTTTGCCGAACCGCTGATGCTGTTCGTCATGGCGGCGCTGGTCGGAACGATTGTCATCGGGATGCTGCTGCCGATTTTCAACCTTCAGGAACTGATCAATTAACCTTTTACGATTTGAGGAGTTTACGGAATGCGAAAACAACGAACTCTGCCGCCAACCGGTTTTACGCTCATTGAACTGCTGCTGGTGCTGGTGATTCTGGCGGCCCTGGCAACCGTGGTTGTCCCTAAATTCACCAAGCGAAGCGAACAGGCCAAAATCACCGCGGCCCAGACGGATATCGCGAATATGGAAGTGGTGTTTGACGCTTTTGAAATCGACATCGGCCGCTACCCCACGACCAGCGAGGGCATCCGGGCACTCATCGATCAGCCGTCCAATGCCGAGGGCTGGAAAGGCCCCTATCTGAAGCGCGGCGTTCCCAACGATCCCTGGGGCAACGATTACATTTACCGTCAGCCCGGCCAGCATAACGAATACGGCTACGATCTTTCGTCGCCGGGCCCGGACGGCCAGACGGGCACAACAGACGATATTATAAACTGGTCCGAGGAAGACAATACGAGTTCATAAACGCCGATGCGCTGCGTCCCCAAACACTCCGTTGGGCGTAATGCCTTTACTTTGCTGGAATTGATTCTGGTAATGATTCTGCTGTGCACGGTCCTGGCGATGGCGGCACCGTCGCTGCGGGGGTTTTTCTCATCCAGAAAGATCAACGACATCGCCGAGCAGATGCTGATTATGACGCGGTACGCCCGGCTTCAGTCGATCTGCGAGGGACGCCTTTACCGCGTCAACTTCGACCCGACCCGCCGGGAGTACTGGCTGTCGGTGCTCCGCGACAGCGCCTATGAGCGGCTGGGCAGCAGTTTCGGGACTCGGCATTCCATCCCGGCGGACATTGAACTGACCGCCGAAGACGTTCTCCAGGACGGGAGTATTTATTATTTCGAATTCAATCCGCAGGGATATACCAAGGCCTGTTCCATCGCCCTGCGGGACAACCGTCAAAATCATGTGGCGCTTGTTTGTTACAGCCCCATGGAAAATTTTGAACTGATTGAGATACGGGATGATCAACACCCCTATTAAACATGTTCGTTCGGAAATGCGCCGCGGCTTTACATTCATGGAAATCCTGGCCACGATGGTGCTGATCGGACTGATTCTGCCGGTGGCCATGAAAGGCATTTCCATCGCCACGGCGCTGGCCTCCGACAGCATTCGCCGCCAGGAGGCGCTGGGACTGGCGGAAAACCGCCTGGCGGAAGCGCTTCTTAAAGAGGAATGGAAAAGCGGCTCTCAGAGCGGCAGCTTTGACCAGGATTTCGAGGGGCATACGTGGACGCTGGAAACGACGGACTGGACGGAACCGGGATTAAAACAGGTGGATTTAACCGTGTCATGGGAGCATCGCGGGCATCCTAAACAGATTCGCTTAACAACGCTGGTGTACAATGCCGAATAAGCCGACCCAACATTCCATAGGCGGGGGTTTCACCCTGCTGGAATTGATTGTGGCCATCGCCCTGATGGATGTGATCGCGGTGTCGCTGTATGCCAGTATGCATATCGGCTTTAAGGCCAAGACGAACACCCAGGCGGCGATGAAACCGTATCAAGCGGTCATACCGGCGTTCGCATTCCTCCGCAATGACTTGAACTGCGCCATGACGCCCAACGGTCTTCTGGCCGGCATTTTTCTGGGTGAGGACGCGGTCGGCGCCGACCAGAAAGACGCCGATGTCCTCAGTTTTTACACGGACAGCTATCATCCGGCCCCGGATGAAATCGCCTCTAACATCATCTATGTCGAATACCGCCTCGAAGCGGATTCCGGACGGAAGGACACTTCCATACAGCGGGAGGATTCCGCACAGGATCAACTCGTTCTTAAACGCAAAACCATTAAGAATCTGCTGACCACCCAAACCGTCGTCCCCGACGAGGAAATAATCTGCCGGGATATCACCGGATTTGACGTCAAATACTACGACGGATACTCCTGGCTGGACACGTGGGATTCCACCACGCAGGACAATACCCTGCCCCGGGGCGTGCAGATTATGCTTGAATTTTCGCCGCTTGCCCGGCGGGATTTGAACATAACTGAAAACCGCCGTCAGTGTTTTACTCGGATTTATCCGCTGGCGCTGACGCCGCTGACGGCCGACGAACAATCGCTTTAATGACGAAAGACAATGAACCGACGACAACGACAATTTAATCCATCCCCAAAATCGGCCGGAACGGTGCTGATTGTCACGATCTGGATTGTCACGATGCTGGCCAGCCTGGTTATCGTCTTTTCGCATTATATTCGCGTCGAAGCGATGGCGTCCTCCAATCACGTTTCGCTGGTGCAGGCGGAAAATGCCGCCCAGGGTGCGATTCAATATATTTTTTCCAAGCTGAGCAATCCGGACAGCTCGGCGGTCGCCTACGGCGCCAATCCCTACGAAGCCATGCAGGTGGGGGAGGGGTATTTCTGGGTGCTGCGCCCCCATCTTTCAGACGACCGCACGTATGATTTCGGCCTGTGTGCCGAGAGCGGCAAGGTCAATCTGAATTCAGCCGCAATGGAAACGCTGCTGAAACTGCCGTCCATGACATCGGAACTGGCCAGTTCCATCATGGACTGGCGGGACCAGAATGAGGAACTCACCGCCGGCGGCGCTGAAAGCGAATATTATCTGCTGCTGAGCGACCCGTATCAATGCAAGAATGCCCCGCTGGAAACCGTTGAAGAGGTCCTTCTGGTTAAGGGCGCCACCCAGCAGATTCTGTACGGCGAAGATACCAACCGCAACGGCATTCTGGATGCCAACGAGAACGATGCCGAACAATCGCCGCCTTCCGATAACGCCAACGGGCGTCTCGATGCAGGGTTTTTGAATTATGTGACGATCAACAGCTACGAATTGAACAAAGACCCGGACGGCAATGACCGCATCAATGTCAATGACGGACGCAGCCAGGGTCAACTGGCCGACTTGCTCAAACAAACCGTGGGAGACGATTATACCCGGTACATGACCAATATCCGCCAGCGCAGAAATTATCGAAACCTCCTGGAAGTGTATTTTGTCAGCCAGATGACATACGACGATTTCAATAAAATCATCGGCCGGCTGACAACCCGCTCTCAGGAACGAATCGCCGGGCTGATTAATATCAATTCGGCCTCTGAGGACGTGCTGTTGTGCCTGCCGGAACTGGAGCAAAGCGATGTCGATGCGATGATCAAGTATCGAACCGCTCAATCCGCACAGGAGGTCAGTCCTTTATGGGTTACCAAGGTCCTCAGCCGGGAAAAGGCCGAAGCCATCGGCAGCTACATAACGACATGGTCGCGTCAGTATTCCGCCGATATTATTGCCGCCAGTTCGGACGGCCGGGCTTTCCGCCGGTATTATGTGGTGATTGACGCCGCCGAGGGAACACCCCGGGTGATCTACCGCCAGCCGCTGCATTCGCTGGGCTGGCCGCTGGATCCGGCGATTATAGAGCAGTTGCGCGAAGGTAAAAAACTGTAAGAACAAGAACCGAAGATGAAAGCCAAGCGATGAAGCAAACTCGAACCATACTGGGCATCGTCCCGTACGAGCGGACGATTGCCGTTTGTGAAGTTGAAAATTCGCCCAACGGATCGCGCATTCAAACATCCGCCTGCTTTACGCTGCCGGAAGGACAATCCGCAGAGGCGCTGTCTTTGCAAGCCGCCGCGTTCAAGGCCTTTCTGAAGAACCACGGTTTTAAGGCAAAAAAAGCCGTGGTCGGAATTCCGGTCAAACAGGTGATGACAGCGCCGGTCAAAATGCCGCCGGTTAAAAACGCCAACCTGATTCATGAAACCATCAAACTGAACCTGGAGCGCAAAATCGAGGCCGGTCTGTCGGAGATTGCTTTTGATTACGATACCGGCACGGACGCCGGACAAACGGACATTCTGGTGATGATGGTGCTGAAGCGCACTGTCGTCCAAATCAAAGAGCTGCTTGAATCCTGCCGGATTATCCCCGTCCAGATGACGAACACGTCGCTGGGACTGGAACTGACCGCCGCCGGGCCGGCTGTCTGCCATATTATTGACTATCCGGCCTCGTTTGAACTGTGCCTGTTTGTGAATAATACCCTGGCTGCTGTGCATTATCTGGCCAAACAACCGGGGCAGGGTCTGGACGCTGAAACTGCTCAAAAGATTGTGCGATTGATTAACCAAACGCTCTGGACCGTTTCCATCGAGACGGGCGACGCGTCCTATACGCTCTGGACCTTCGACGCCGACTCCTCAACGCTGCCCGGCGGGATTTCCGCGGTCTTCGGGCATTTTGACTGCCGCCGTCTGAAAAAAACAGCGGATGACCCTCTGTGCTGCTTTGCGGGCATTTTGGCAAAAAAGGCCTTATCGGAGCATCCTGTCCGGATCAACTACCTCAACGGCCGTCACGGCCAGCAGAAACCCATGCTGGTTTCGCGCTGGCTCCGAAAAGCCGTCATGGCCGCATCGGCGGTTCTGCTGCTGCTGGGCGGTTTTGTTTTCAGCTGGCAATCGGATTCCCGGGAAATCGCCCGATTGGAACAGCAACTGGACTCGATGAAAGACGGCGTCCGGTCCGCCCGGGAAGTGATCGACCGCGTTTCGGCCGCCCGTCAATGGTTTCAGTCTCAACCGGTTCATCTGGAAATCCTGCGGGACCTGACCCTGTCTTTTTCAGAAAACAGCGACATCTGGCTGACCAGTTTGGCCATGGACGAGTCCCGCAACCAGATTCTCACCGGCCGGGCAATCCGGGAGCAGGCGGTGCTGGATGTGGCCGATGCGCTTCGGAAAAAAACGGTATTTGACAACGTGAAGATTCTCTATATCCGAAAAATGGGAAAAGGAACGGACATTATGACCTTTGCGATCGGCCTCCGCTGCCGGGAGGAAATATGAGATGGCGCTGACAAACCGTGAACGCATGGTTATGATTTTCGCCGCCGCAGCGATTGCGATTCTTCTCGGGGATCGCTACGCCCTGTCGCCGATTCTTGAAAAGCGGGCACACACACGGCAGACCCGCGAGGCGCTGCAAACGGAGGTCAAGCAGTCGCTGGCGGCACTGGAACGGAAAAAACTACTCCGGCAGCGATGGTCACAGATGCAGGAGGCGGGGCTTTCCTATCAGATTGAAACTATCGAGGGGCGGGTGTTTCGGCACCTGGAAGAATCGTCGGGTCGCGCCCATCTCCTGCTGACAGCCATCCAGCCGGATCGACCGACCACAAGCCAACAGTTCGGCGAGGTTGATTTTATGGTTTCAGGCAGCGGCAGCATGGCGGCAGTTACGCAGTTTCTGTGGGATATTGAAACCTCCGCGCTGCCGCTTAAAATCAAATCGCTTCAAATCGGGGCCGCTGACGAGAACGCCTCACAGATGACCCTGCAGCTGAAGCTGTCGAGTATTTACTTAATCACCCCTGAACCCGCAAAGGATACAAAATCATGACACGAACATCCATGCTGACACTCGTTTTTTGGCTGCTGATTGCCGGAGGCACAAAACCGCTGCATGCCGGGCCAGAGACACCTCCTGACGTGAACGAACTGTCTCCTGCGGAAGTCATACCCTCGTCCGAAGAACCGACGACGGAGCCGAATCGTCCCGCCCCAAAGCCGACGGCGGAACTATCCGAAGACGCTGAAACGGAACTGACCGGATACGACCGCTATCGGGTCATTGCCCAGCAGAATATTTTCTCCCGGCAGCGGATTTCGCCCAAACAGCAGGCGGCCAACGACGCCGAAGCCCAGACCGAAAAACCTGTTGTCGTTTCGCTTTATATTTTGCGGGGCACCGCCGCACAAGGCAGCCGGAAAATCGCCTTCGTAGAAGATGTTATTGCAGGCCATTCCGTGCGGGCTTCAGTCGGAACGGAGATACTGACAGGCATTATCAGGGAAATTCATATTGACCATGTGGTTTTTGAAGAAACCAGCCGGACCCGGAATATCCGAATCGGTGAAACCTTCGGCCAAAAGGAATCCGACGGCGGTCTGACAGCCGGGACAGAGCCCCCCATCGCCGCATCCCCGGCCGAGCCGAACCAGCCGACAACAACAACGAATCAGGATGATTTGCTGAAACAAATGATGGAACGGCGAAATCGCGAACTAAACCGATAAATTGACAGATAAAAGGAACTACCTCCATGCGTACAAAAATGAGCGCTTTTTTGATTTTATTCACCCTGCTGCTGGCGGCGCAGATCCCCGCCCGAGCAGATGAATCGACGCCCGCCGATCCCAATGGAATTGCCAATGATCCCAACGGAATGATCGACCGGGACGGCCGGGTCACTCTGAATTTTCAAGACGCCCTGGTCGAAGATATCCTGGATTATCTTTCCGAAAGCGTCGGGATGGTGATTGTCGCCGATACCTTTCCGGAAAAACGCATCACGCTGATCAGCAAACAGCCGCTGACGATTGATGAAGTCGTGGCTTTAATGAACACCATCATGAAAGAGCAGGGCTACGCCGCCGTCCGGATGGACCGAACGCTCAAGATGGTGCCCCTTGAGGACGCCAAACAACTCAACCTCCCCGTGACCACCGGCAATGACCCGGGCCAGATCGTCGCTGGCGACAATCTGGTAACGCATATCATCCCCATCCGCTATGCCAATGCCGCCCGGCTCCGTGAAGACATCAGCGCTCTGCTGCCCAGTTACGCGGTCATCTCGTCCAATGAGGCCAGCAACTCGCTCATTATCACGGATACCACCGCCAACATCAAACGGCTGATTCAGATTGTCAAGGCCGTCGATACCCAGATGGCCGCCGTGGCCGATGTGCGGGTGTTTCGGCTGATGTATGCCGACGCCCAAAACACAGCGCGGCTGATCAACGATGTTTTCGAGCAGCAAAGCACACAGTCATCCCGTACCGGCGAGATGAACCCCTTTATGCGCATGATGGAGTTCGGACGGGGACGGGACAGCGGGCGGGGCAGAGACGGCGGCTCACAGACGGAACAGCCCGGCGCCGCCAACAACATGCGGGTGATCGCCTCGGCGGATACCCAAACCAATGCGGTGGTCGTCAGCGGCCCGTCGGATGTGCTGGATGTCATCGCCAAGGTGGTGACCGATCTGGACACAAACCCCAAAGACGAACGCTCCCTGTTTGTGTACAAAGTCAAAAACGCCCAGGCCGTCAATCTCAAGGAAAAGCTTAACACCCTGTTTCAGGAGCTTCAGCAGTTCAATGAGAAAGGCGCGCCCGGCGGGCGGTCAGGCAATTTCAATGTCCGAATCGGCGCAACCGGAGCGGGCAATACAGATATTTCGGAAGAGGTCTATATCGAAGCGGATGAGGACACCAACTCCCTGCTGATTATGACGTCGTCCAAAAATTACGAAAAGATCAAAAAAATCATCGATGAACTGGATACGCCGGTTCCGCAGGTACTGATCAAGGTCCTCCTGGCAGAAATCACCACCAGCAATACCGTGGACCTGGGAGTGGAGTTTACGGTTCTGAATCTGCAAAGCGACGGCGATTCGTCGTTATTTGAAACGACATTTCCGGCGGTTACGCCTACTCCGAGCCTCGGCGGCTTTGAGACCAAAATTGTCCAGGGCGACCTGACCGCCACGCTTGCGGCCCTCCAAAAACTCGGCCGGCTGAATGTGTTGTCCCGTCCGTACATCCTGACCAGCAACAATCAGACCGCCACCATCACGGTAGGCCAGGAAGTACCGTTCATCCGCGACACACGGGTCACCGAAACCGGCCAGACCATCAACACCATCGAGTACGAAGATATCGGCATTATCCTTGAAGTCACGCCGACGATTAACGACGACGGCATGGTCATCATGGATGTCAAGCCCGAAATTTCCACCACCACCGCCGACACCGTACCCATTTCGGAAACGGTCAGCGCCGCGGTCTTTGCCAAACGCTCCTCCCAAAGCCGGGTCGCGGTGCTGGACGGCCAGACCATTGTCATCGGCGGCCTGATGCAGGACACCGAGGTCAAAGCCGTCAAGCAGGTCCCGCTGGTCGGCGATATTCCGCTTCTGGGCGCCCTGTTTAAGCGCACCGTCACCGAAAAGGAAAAAACAGAACTGCTGATTTTCCTTACGCCCCAGGTTGCCGGAAACCTGAAAGACCTGCAGGGAATCTCCGAACACGAACGCACCAACAGCGATGTCCTTCAGGACCCCTACGGCGATGCGCTGAAAAAACATGTGGAAAAACAGGAGTCCGTGTACAGCAAATAGCCGACCGGGTCTTCACGAATTGGGGCATGGCAGGGAGAAATCAACTTTGTCTTGCCTGTGCGGGAAATTTCGTTAAAATCCATTTTAAACAGGCGATATAAAAACGCTGAATAAACATACTATGCTGACGTCCGAACAAATAACCCGCTTCAAAGATAACCTGTCCAATGTGTCGGTGGTTTCACTGCTGATCGCCAATACCCTGCCGATTTTCGGGGTTTTGTTCATGGACTGGGACGCCTTTGCCATTGTTCTGCTTTACTGGACGGAAAATGCAGTCATCGGTTTTTACAACATCCTCAAGATGGCCCTTGTCAGAATGCCGCACCCTGTTGCGCATCTGGGCAAACTCTTTACGATTTTTTTCTTTCTGATCCACTACGGAGGATTTACCGCCATACACGGTTTTTTTGTGCTGGAGATGTTTCATCAAAATACCCGTTTTCCTGTACAGCACTCATGGCCCTGTTTCCTGGTTTTTGTTCAGATGCTGTTCAATGTGATCGGCCACGTCATTTCGATTCTTCCGCCGAATATGATGTACGCCATTGCCGGCCTGTTTATCAGCCACGGCATCTCGTTCGGCTACCATTTCCTGTACAAAGGCGAATACACACGAACAGGTCTGCAAGTATTGATGGGCCAGCCGTACGGACGCATCGTTGTGATGCATGTCGCCGTCCTGTTTGGGGGTTTCCTGACAATGGCATTGGGTTCCCCCATCGGCGTCCTGCTGATTCTGGTTCTGCTCAAGACGGTCATTGATGTAAAACTGCATCTGCGCCAGCATCGCGCCAAACCTCAAAGCAATCCTGAATAAGATATGGCAACACACAATCCTAAACCCCAACTGCTCGCTCCGGCGGGAACGCTCGAAAAGCTCAAATGGGCCTCTGTCTATGGGGCGGATGCGGTCTATTTCGGGATGGAGTTTGGCTCGCTGCGGAGCTTTGCGGGCAATTTCACGCCAGATGACGCCAAAGCAGGTCTGGATTATCTGCACGCCCGCGGCAAAAAGGGCTATGTTGCGCTGAATATCTACCCCTTCAGCGATGAGTATGACAAACTCATCCAACTGGCAAAGCAGCTTGATGAGATGGGCGCTGACGGCTTCATTATTTCCGATATCGGCGTCCTTATGGCGCTGAAAAGACACCATCTTAAGGCCGACTTACATATCAGCACGCAGGCCAACACCACCAGTTGGCAGACCGTGCTGGCCTATAAAGACCTCAGCGTAAAACGGGTCAATCTGGCAAGAGAATTGTCGCTTGGGCAAATTCAGGAAATTCAGAAAAACGTCAACAGACAAGTCGAGACGGAGGTCTTTATTCACGGGGCGGTCTGTTTCAGTTATTCCGGCCGGTGCGCCATCAGCGATTACCTGACAGGATTCGGCGCCAACCGGGGCGAATGCAAACACCCCTGCCGGTGGAAATACGCCCTTGTCGAGGAAAAACGCCCCGGCCAGTATATGCCCGTCTTTGAGGACCAGCGCGGCCTGTATTTTTTCAACAGCAAGGAACTGGCTTTGTTTGAGTATCTGCCTGCGCTGGCGGAGGCGGGCGTCAATGCGTTCAAAATCGAAGGCCGGATGAAAACCGTCCATTACCTGGCTTCAGTAGTGTCGTTTTATCGGCAGGTTATCGACGGAAAAACATTTACAAAGGAAGAAGGGCTGAAACTGCTGAGCCGGGTTTGGAACCGCGGCTATTCGACCGGCTTCATCAAGGGAAATATCACACCGGACGATTATTCGGTAGATAAAAGCGTCTCCGAGGGCGACTCCATTTTTGTCGGAAACGTTACCGAATCCGCCACTACCGGCTGCACGGTCGAAGTCCGCAATACCCTCCGCGCCGCCGATACGCTGGAAGTCCTCACTCCTGACGGCACCCTCTCAACCATCACCCTGCCATGCCCTCTTCAAACCCCCGAAGGTGAATACTGCGATGCTGCCAACAACAGCCAATTCATCCGCCTGTCCACCCCCCTGCCGGAATACACCATCCTCCGGCGAGTAAAATGAATCCAAACCGCCGAAATCCTCTTGAAAAAGTATATGTCTTTAGATTAAAATCATGACGACAGGCAAGATAATTCGAGGAATGTTTTAAGTCTGAGGAAACCAGGGGAATGAACTTGAAATAAGGAGTCGCCACATGAAACCTAAAATTACTCTGCCATTGTTTCTTGTTTGTCTGACATCAGTAGCCGTTTTTGCACGGCCACCAAAAGTGATTAAGATGTATCCTGAAAACGGGGCTGTCGATGTCCCGCCCGGCCTCATCAAAATCCGCATTCTCTTCGACCAGGACATGACCGGCGGTAAAAACTATTCTCTCTGCGGAGGCGGCGAAAATTTTCCGGAAATTACCGGTACGCCGCAATGGACCGGCAAAAGATCGTTTGTTTTTTCCGCAATTCTTAAGCCCATTCACGACTATTCCTTTGGAATCAACTGCCCTTCCGCAGGCAACTTCAAGAGCGTCACCGGGGAATCGGCGGAAAATACGGTCGTACAGTTTCGAACGATGGGGTCGGACGAAAGTCCATCAGAGAATTCAGCAGCCGTATCCAATGAGCAAAACCAGCAGGCCGTCCAAAAACTCCGGGAAGCCATCGAAAATGCTTACGCTTATAAAGACATGAAAAACATTAACTGGGATGAACTGTTTAACCGGTATAATGATTCTCTTTTAAAATCCGCTACTCCGATGGACTTTGCTAAAACGGCCGGTCTGCTGCTGGCCCATGCCAAAGACAAACATATATGGCTGATGGTTGGCGAACAGCATGTCTCTGCCTACAAGAACCCAGTAACACCCAATGCAAATTTTGAGCTTTTACCCAAACTGGTACCAAACTTCAAAAAACACAACGCCAACATCTGCACAGGAAAATTCCCGGATGGTATTGGTTATATTTATATCGACAGTTGGAATCGTCAGCAAAAGGAGGATTTCGACCAACTTTATGTCGCCTTAAGTGAATTCTCCGATTCACCAGGATTAATCATTGATGTTCGCGGCAACGGCGGCGGAGCTGAACCGTTAGCACAGGAATTTGCCGGCTGTTTTATTGATGAGCCAAAACTGTACGCCAAACATATTACCATTAACTCTGAAGATCCAAATCATTTCACAAAACCTCAGGAACGTTACGTTCAGCCCAACAAAACCAGACCGCACTATCGGGGCAAAGTCGCTGTGCTGGTTGGTCCCGTCGTTATGAGCAGTTGTGAATCGTTTGTCCTCATGATGAAGCAGGTACCCAACTGTACGATTATCGGCGAGCCGACGCAGGGCAGTTCCGGCAACCCCAAACCACATGACCTGGGCAACGGTGTTACGGTTTATCTGCCGTCATGGAAAGACCTTTTGCCGGATGAAACCTGCTTTGAAGGCAAAGGTATCCAACCGGATATTTTGATAAAGGTACAACCCAATCAGATTACTTCAAAAGATTCTGTCATCGAAGCTGCTTTGCGAGAATTACGCCAACGTCGGTAAAATATCAGTTGAATTCCCCTGCCCGAACATATCATTCTGCGACAGGTCAAATTAAACAACACCGGCGGAATCTTCTTGAAAAAAGCCCTGTGTTTCGAGTAAAACTTCTGCCGATAAGAGACAATAAAGGAATGTTTCAGGGATGGATATTACAGGCAAAAAGTATCATTTTATCGGCATCGGCGGCATCGGCACCAGCGGATTAGCCAAGGTGCTGATGAAAAACGGGGCCGTCATTTCCGGTTCGGATATGTCGGACAGCCCCGTCATCGAGCAACTTTGCGCGCACGGCGCCGCCGTCACCCTCGGCCACAGCCCCGACAACATCCCCCCGGATACGAACGAAGTCGTCATCAGCGCCGCCATCACCGGGGCCAATCCCGAACTGGCACGGGCTTCCGAACTGGGCCTTCCGATTTATAAGTACTCTGAAATGCTTGGGTTACTGTTCGACACCTACACCGGAATCGCCGTCGCCGGAACCCATGGAAAAAGCACCACCAGCGGCTGGCTTTCTTGGATATTCGACAAAACAGGCAAAAAACCAAATTTCATCGTCGGCGCCGACATCCCCCAACTGGGCGGGTCCAGCGGCGTCGGCAACGGGCGTCTTTTTGTGGCCGAGGCCTGTGAATATGACCGCAGTTTTCTGAATCTGCACCCCAAAATCGGCGTTGTGCTGAATATCGAGCAGGATCACCTCGATTATTACCGCGATGAGGACGAAATCGTCGATGCGTTTGCCGATTTTGCCGCCCAGACCGATCTCAACGGCGTGCTGATCGCCAACGGTCAGGACAAAAATGTCGCCCGCATACTCCGGCGGTTCAAAACCGGACCGAAAATCATAACATTCGGCCTTGAAGCATTTTGCGATATTTCTGCCCGCAACCTCGAACTGACAAACGGCTGCTATGAATTTGATGTTTGCCAAAACAATGCCCTTTTAGGCCGAATCCGTATCGGGCTGCCCGGTCAACACAATGTGCTTAACGCACTGGCGGTTATCGCCGCGGCAATGGCGGCCGGATTGGATTTTGCGACTCTGCAAAAGGAATTGGGGGGATTTACCGGTATCGACCGGCGGCTGATGCTCAAGGCCAAAATCGATGAGATTACCATTCTGGATGATTATGCTCACCATCCAACGGAAATACGCGCTTCGCTGAAAGCCATCCGCGAAAAATACGCCCCACGGCGGCTGTGGTGCCTTTTTCAGCCCCATCAGTACAGCCGGACCCGTTTTTTGCTTGATGATTTCGCGGAAAGCTTTAAGCTGGCCGATATAACGATTGTGCCGGAGATATATTTCGTGCGCGACACCGCTGAAAGCAAGAGCAAGGTCAGCGCTGAAACGCTGGTCGAGCGGATTGGTCAGCATCAGTGTCAGGCACTGTTTATCCGGGACTTTGCGGGCATTGTGGACCATCTGAAGGAACATGTAACCGACGGCGACCTGGTAGTCACCATGGGCGCCGGAACTATTTGGAAGGCAGCCGATGAATATATTCAGTGGCTTCGAGAGCATCGTTAGAGAAAACTGCCCCCTGCGGGATTTTACATGGTACGGATTGGGCGGCTGTGCGGATTATTTCATCCAGCCCAAGACAACCGACCAGATCAAAGAGGTCCTTAACCGCTGCCGGGAAAATGACATGCCCATACACGTGCTGGGCTTCGGCTCCAACCTGCTGGTCAGCGACGAAGGCGTTCGCGGCGTCGTGCTCAAGCTGGACGCCGAGGAGTTTTGCCGCTTTGAGTTTAACGGCAATATCCTGACCGCCGGGGCGGGCGCAAACCTCAACAAGCTGGTGCTGGACTCCGTCCGCAAGGGGCTGGGCGGCCTGGAAGCCCTGACCGGCATCCCCGGTTCGGTCGGCGGCGCCGTCCGCATGAACGCCGGCGGCAATTTCGGCGACATCGGCTCGTGTGTCAAGAGCGTTACCGTGATGGACAAATACGGCAATCTTTTTGAAAAGGAAAAGCCCGAACTGGTTTTCGACTACCGCTGGGCGAACATCACTGCTCCGGTCATCCTGGCAGCCACGATGGAACTGACTGAATCCGACCCAGAGGCGATGCTTAAAACCGTTAAGGAGGTCTGGATTTACAAGAAAAACTCCCAGCCGCTGAACACCAAAAACGCCGGCTGCATCTTTAAGAACCCCCGCGGCATGTCCGCCGGCGCCCTGATCGACCGGGCCGGGCTGAAAGGCACTCAGCTGGGCGGGGCCGTCGTCAGCGAAAAGCACGCCAATTTCATCGTCACCGAAAGCGGCTGCACCAGCACGGATGTCAAGCAGCTGATTGAATTGGTCCGCACTAAGGTCAAAACCGCCTTCGATGTGGAGCTCGAACTGGAAATTGAAATCTGGTAAAGAAGTTCATAGTTCGGAGTTCATAGTTGTACTGTGTAATTTATTAAAGATTTGTAAGTCATTTATACGAATAGCTTTCCAGGGGAATAGTCCCCATGGAAAGGATACGTCATGGAACGACAAT
>JAKEGM010000076.1 GCA_022615575.1 Planctomycetales bacterium | reverse complement strand
CGAATTTCGAAATCCTAAACAAATATCAAATTCAAAATACCAAACCATAAAGTTAAGTTTTGATTTGAGGGAGATTAAAAAATGGATGCATTGCAGCCGCGTCAAATCAGTGTGCTGGAGCCGGTCGGCGCCGCCATCGAAAAAACAAAAGAAATTCTGTTTCGCCCGTTTGACCTTGGAAAGTGGTTTACTCTTGGGTTTTGTGCATGGCTGGCGATGCTCGGCGAAAACGGCGGCGGTTTTGGAAATTTCAATTTTCCGGGCCGGCCGCATGACGGTTCATCCGCCAATTTTCGGCATGAACTGAACAATCTCAAGGAGGGTGTTCTGAACAATCTTCCGATTGTCCTGATGGTGGGTATTACGGTGATCGTGTTGATTCTTGTCTTGGCATTCGTTTTCATATGGCTCAAGAGCCGGGGGCAGTTTATGTTTCTGCATGGCGTCGCCCGCAATGTCGCCGAAGTGGCCAATCCGTGGAATCGCTATGCTCGGTCGGCCAACAGTTTATTTCTTTTCAACATTATGCTGTGGCTGATGAGTTCTGTTTTGGGGCTTATCTTGATGGCTCCCTTGGTTTTTATTTTCTTCATGTGCGTCAAAACCGATTTTGAGGTCTTGACGGCGATGGGAGTTATTGGGGCGGTCTTTCTGATTCTTGGATTGATTTGTTTGGGCGTAGTTTTTGCTGTTGTCAAAATACTGACAAAGGATTTTGTCGTCCCGATTATGTATCTTCAGGGGTGTACGGTTACGGAAGGATGGAAACGATTTTGGAATTTATGCAAGCTGCACAAAAGCAACTTTGTCTTGTTTGTCCTGTTCTTGTTTGTGGTGGGCATTGTCATCGGCCTGTTGATCCTGCTTGTCATGCTGATGACCTGCTGCTGTGCGGCGTGCATTTTTGCGATTCCCTATATCGGGACGGTGGCCCTGCTGCCGGTGCTGGTGTGGCGGCGGGCGTATTCGGCGCTGTTTTTAGCGCAGTTGGGGCCGGAGTTCGACGTGTTTGCTCAAGCAGGACCGGCGGTTGTGCCGATAGAATAAGTATTTTATGCAGCTTTTGCGACGACATAAATCCGTTCTGCTTGCGCTGGGGATTTACTGGCCGGCCATTTTCTGGCTGACGCATATCCCGGTGCCGGACATTGCGCGGCAAAGCGGCATGAGCGATAAGACGATGCACGTGCTGGCGTATTTTGCCTTGACCTTTCTGACGTGGTTTGCCGTCAGTCCGTATGAAAAGATTCGATGGAACAAGCCAAAGGTCTGGATTGTGTGGGTCGTTATCGTATTGTATGCGGCAGCGGATGAATACCTGCAGGGGCGGGTCGGACGCTCTGCGGACGTGGTGGACTTTGCATCGGATCTGTTTGGGCTGGCGATGGGGCTGGGCGTGCTGTCGATCTTCAGTTTCTGGCCGGCCCTGCTGGCGGCGGCGGTGGTCTTTATTTTTGCTATTTCCACCCTGTCGAACGTGTTGGAGTTATATCAGCACTATCATGTGAGCGCTGTTTTTCATTTTACGGCCTATGCCGCCTTTGCTCTGATCTGGATTCAGCATCAGCAGCGGGCCAGGAGCTTCATTGCCGTGCAGCGGCTCTTTCCGCTGATAATACCCGTTTCCCTGCTGCTGGTTATCAAGACAGCGGCGGTGTTTTTTGATCGAACAATCGGATGGGCAGACGCGGCTGCGGCGCTGGCGGGAATCTGCTTGACGGTTCTGTTTTTTTCCAGACGGCCTGAAAAGAAGACCTTGTCGGCCTGTGGGGACTCTTGAATCACCAACCCGTGCGGCGGGGGGATTCCAGGTAAAAAAGATTGACACTCGGGCGGCAGGGGTGTACCATCATTTTGACGACATTAAAACAAAAAATTCAGGAGACAGATACAAATGGAAAAGTGGGCGTTTTTGTTTTTCATGCTGCCGGGACTGACGGCGTATGCCGGCGAAACGGCATTACCGCAAAGCCCCTGGCCGGCTCAAAAATCGCAGGCCTGGTATGACAGCCAGCCCTGGCTGGTCGGCTGTAATTTCATCCCCAGCAACGCCATCAATCAGCTGGAAATGTGGCAGCCGGATACCTTCGACCCAAACATCATTGAACGGGAACTCGGCTTAGCGCAAAGCATCGGGATGAATATGGTTCGTGTTTTTCTGCATGACCTGCTGTGGGAACAGGACAGCGACGGATTCCTGGAGCGGATGGATTATTTCCTGGACATCTGCAAAAAAAACAACATCCGGCCGATGTTTGTGCTGTTTGACAGCTGCTGGAATCCGTATCCGGCGCTGGGCAAACAGCCCGCCCCCAAGCCGCACGTGCATAACTCCGGCTGGGTTCAGTCGCCTTCCATGGACATCCTCAAAAACTCCGAAAAACTCGATACGTTGAAACCGTATGTCAAAGGAGTCATCGGACGGTTCAAACATGACCGCCGGGTGCTGGCGTGGGATCTCTACAATGAGCCGGGAAACACCAACGCGGACTCCTACGGCAAGTTCGAACCCGACAACAAGGAAGATCTGTGCCGGGCGCTGCTTGAAAAGACATTCACCTGGGCACGCGAGGTCAATCCCTCCCAGCCGCTGACCGTCGGCATCTGGCGCGGGAACTGGGAAAACGATAAGCTTTCGCCGTTGAATCGCGTGATTATGGAGCAATCCGACGTCGTCAGTTTTCATACTTACGCACCGTTGAAAGATGCGATTGCCGGGATGGAAATCCTCAAGTCCTATCAGCGCCCGGTTATCTGCACGGAGTACATGGCCCGCCCCAATGCCTGTACATTTGGTGATTTTCTGCCGTACCTGAAAGAACACAGAATCGGCGCTTGCAACTGGGGACTGGTTGCGGGCAAAACGCAGACACAATATCCATGGAAGAGCTGGACAACCCCTTTTGCCGCCGAACCCGATGTTTGGCACCATGAGGTTTTTCGTCCGGACGGAACGCCGTATGACACAGCGGAAGTGGAGCTGTTCAAAAAAATGACCGCCGGAAATAAACCCCCAGCCGCCGCAGAGACCGCGAAAAAAAATCCTGTGGTCAGCATGAAAACCAGCCGGGGCAGCATCGAGATAGAGCTGTTTATGGATAAGGCACCCCTTACGGCGGCCAATTTTTTACGCTATGTCAAATCGGGTTTCTACAACGGAACGACATTCCACCGCGTCATCAAGGGCTTTATGATTCAGGGCGGCGGCATGACGGCGGATTTGCGCCCCAAACCGACCGATGCCCCGATTAAAAACGAATCGTATAATCAGCTTCGCAACGAGCGAGGCGCGATTGCCATGGCCCGCACCAGTGCCCCGGACAGCGCGACCAGCCAGTTTTTTATCAACCATGCGGCCAACCGCTCGCTGGATTTTGACGGGCCGATGGCGCCGGGCTATGCCGTTTTCGGCAAGGTGGTCAATGGAATGGATGTTGTCGATGCCATTGCCGCGATGCCGACCAAAAATGCCGGCCCGCACGCCAATGTGCCTGTCGAAACGGTGACCATCGAGTCGGTTACCATCGTGGAATGAGTTTATAAATTCGTAAAAATCCGTGTTAATCGGTGTCTGAAAATTTTGGAGAAATCATGGCAAATACCAGCGTGCAGATGAAAACAACCATAGGCGATATGGTCATCGAACTAGACAGCGGGTCGGCGCCGCTGACGGTCAAAAACTTTCTTGAGTATGTCAGCGACGGCTTTTACGATGGGACGGTTTTCCACCGCGTTATTTCCGGGTTTATGATTCAGGGCGGCGGCATGGACAAGAACCTCAAACCCAAGCCGAACAATGACCCGATTCTCAATGAGGCCTCGAACGGGCTTAAAAACGACCGCGGTACGATTGCCATGGCCCGTACCGCCGATCCGGACAGTGCCACCAGCCAGTTCTTTATCAACCACAAGGACAATGACTTTCTCAACTATAAAGGCCCTTCGCCGGACAAGATTGGCTATGCGGTTTTCGGCAAGGTAACGGAGGGGATGGATGTGGTGGACAAAATCGCTGCCGTCAAAACCACCCGCAAGGGCTATTACAGCGACGTCCCCGCCGAACCAGTTGTAATCCTCTCTGTCAAGTCAATAGAAGATTAGCAGGATATTTTGTGATATCCCGGATGATACCAGGGCATCAATTGTCAGAATCCCGTGTCTATAATAAGCAAGCATGGGATATTTTATGGAAAAAGGATTTATGATGGACGACAAACAGTTCTTGGAATCTTCAGCCAATTCCAGCGGTGATTACTGAGTACGTTCTTGTAGTTCAGCGGCGAGACTGTAACTTGGTAATCTTGCACAATGAATCAAAGAATATTCAATAATCAAGATAACCTATCCTGACGGGGTAACCGTTAAAAGTTTTATCGCCGCCAGGATGCAGACGAGAATAAAAGCCCCGCGGACGAGATTTTTCGGCAGGATGTGCATTAAATGCCCGCCGATGTAGCCGCCGACAATCGAACCGGGAATTACCCACACGGCGATGTTGGGTGAATCCGCAATTTCAAGCCCATGCTGCGGCAGCGTCAGATTTTTGTAGAGTCCTCCCAGCCACGCGATGCAGACGATGGTGGCCGCCGAATTGCTCATGGCCTGACGTAGCGGCACCCGCAGAAAAAACTGCTGCATTGGGGTCGCTACGGTTCCGGCCCCAATTCCCAGAAGGCCTGCCGCCAACCCCGTTGCCGCCCCGCAGAAGGCGGATAAGAGCGAATGTGCCGGGGATGCAGCGGCGGAGCCGTGCACGACGGGGATTTTTCCAAACCAGCTCAGGTACAGTCGGCGGAGGTTATAAACGACGACATAGACCAGAAACGCCCCGAATGCCCTTGCCAGCAGATAACTGTTGCTTCCCGCAAAGAATGAACAATTGCTCAGGGCAACCCCGGCCAGAATCCCCGCCATGGCCAGCGGCGTCAGCCATTTGAGGACGGCCCTGTCGAATGTTTCGGCTTTCCAGTGAGCAATGACGGCCGAGGCAGAGACAAAAAAATTGCATAGAATTGCCGCGGCCTGATAAAGGTGCTGATTTTCACCGTATAAAAAGGTCAATGCCGGGATAATCACAATCGAACCGCCAATGCCCAGCAATCCGCCCAGCAGCCCCGCACTCAAACCAATGATGAAAAGAACCGGAAACGACACAATCACCTTTCGACGGAGGCGAATAATTCGCGGAATTTGGCCTCGATATCCGGGCTTTCGCACAGGGTCTGACCAATCAATGCGCCGCCGACGCCCAGGCGGATCATCTTCTGCACATCGGCCCGGGTTCGGATGCCGCTTTCGGCGATCAGTTCCCGCCGATTCTCCACCAGTTCGGCCAGTCGACCCGTGGTGTTGATGTCCACCCGCATCGTGGTCAGGTCGCGGTTGTTGATGCCCAGCACACTGTAGTTTTTCTGGGGAAAGCCGACCATGCTCCGCATCTGCAGCAGCGTGTCGGCATTATGCACCTCAATCAATACGGTCATGGTCAGCCCATTAGCCAGTATCAGCAGGTCCATCAGCATCGCGGGCGTCAGGGCCTCGGCAATGAGCAGAATAGCATCGGCCCCGGCGGCCCGCGCCTCATAGACCTGATACGGATCGACGATAAAGTCCTTTCGCAGCACAGGCACCCGGACGGCTTCTTTGACCTGTGTAAGGTATTCCAGCTTTCCCTGAAAATAAGGTTCGTCGGTCAGGACACTGATGGCCTCGGCTCCGCAGCATTCATAGATTTGCGCAATGCCAACTGCGTCAAAATCTGCTCGAATCAAGCCCGCCGACGGCGAGGCCTTCTTGACCTCGGCAATGACGTTCAGCCCCCGCGGGTTCTTTTGGGTAACCGCCCGATAAAAATTGCGGCATTTTTTCAGGCCTTTTGTTTCTTCCATTAACAATTCAATGGGCCGCTGCTTCCGGCGGCAAAGGACCTCGCTGCGTTTGTCGGCAATGATTTTGTCTAAAATAGTGGCCACCGGAAGATCCTATTTCGATATCTGCACAAAGGCCATGCGAAGCTGATCCAGCGTGCCTTTGAGCATTTTGGATTCTTCGGCGCTCAGGTTGCCCTTGCATTTTTCGTCGAGCACCCCAAGCATGTCGATATTGAACTTGGCCATTGGGAGGTCCGGCTCACGTTCATCTTTTTCATCCATGCGGAAAATGCCCAGCGCATAAAATGCCTGAGAGGCCAGAATACTGACCAGCCCTGAAAAATCCGCCGGCGGAAGCCCGATGCCGGATTCTTCCCGCGGCGTCTTTTCCTCGGCGGCTTCCTGCTCCTTCAGTTTTTCCTTTTCCTTCTGGGCCTGAACTTTCCAGTCCTCGTCGATAATGATTTTCTTCGGCTCGTCTGCCATTGTTCTCTCCATAAACTGCAACCTATGAATGAATCAGTATTTTTTCATATCCCTGCCGATGTCTTTTCGGGCCTGTTTTTCCTGAAGGGCCTGTCGTTTGTCGTGCAGTTTTTTGCCGGTTGCCAGGGCCAGTTCCACTTTGGCCTTGCCGCGGTCATTAAAGTAAATCTTGGTGGGCACCAGGGTAAATCCCCGCTGGTCCAGTTTGATGCGGATTTTTTTAATCTGGCTCTTGTGCAGCAGCAGCTTGCGTTTTCGCAGGGGGTCGTGATTGGTGTAGCCGCCGCGTTCATAGGGGGCAATTTTGCAGCCGATCAGCCAGACCTCGTCGCCGATGAGCCGCGCATAACAGGCGTCCAGGTCGCAGTTCCTGTCGCGCAAGCTCTTGACCTCGGTCCCTAGCAGGGCAATGCCCGCCTCGACCTTTTCCACCAGCTCGTAGTTGTGCCAGGCCTTTTTATTCTGAATGGTAGGGGAGGCGTCCGGTTTATTATGCTTTCCCTTTGTCATACCGTCTATGATAGCAACAAATACCGGATTTGCAAGCTCTTAATTGTTGAGGCCGGCCACAAAGAAAACAGCATCCTTGACTCTTTGAAAGTGTTCAGGATGTCGTTCATTTTTAAGTATTTTTCTACTTAATCAAACGCAAACAGATGGGATATCGGTAATCCTGCCCTTTGCTTGCGGCTACGCATGCCAGGATGCAGAAAACAAAATCGCCTATCCCGACCGCGATTGCCACGAGAAAACCGATGCAAACGAAAGAAAGTATGCCGGCGGCTGATACTTGCCAGTATAACGGTAATTTGGAAGTTCAGCGCTTCTTTGCCCTGGCTGTCCACGAATTTGTCTTCATCTTTTTTGATGAGCCACAAAATAAGCGGACCGACAAAACTGGTG
>JAKEGM010000075.1 GCA_022615575.1 Planctomycetales bacterium | reverse complement strand
TGCCGGTTGGATTGAGTCCAGTGACAATCTTAAAAAGTATGCCTATCCGAATACCCTCCAGACGGCCAATTCAGCGTCTGTTCCGGTATTTTTCGACAGCGTGTGGGTCGATGCCTGGCCTAAAGATACCGACACCGTTCCGCCCAGTTTAAATTTGGAACAAGAACCCAAGGATACCGGTACTGATTCTCCGGTGAACAATCATATACGGCGGATGTTAGTCAAACGTCATGGAGGCACGATAAATTTGTCCTTTTTGGATGGCCATGTGGACAGCATAAAACTGGAACACCTTTGGAACTACAAATGGCATCAGGATTTTGTGCTTTTAGGAGGGGAAAAACGCCGCACAGACAGCAGCAAGATTTACAAATAAACCGGTGTACAGTGAGTGAGGGGCCAGTGTTTCCATTCTGTAAGCGGGGGTCGAATTAGAAACAAAATGCGAGCACAGAATTGGCTGTTTTTCTGTCTGTTTTTAGCGAAACAGCCGTTATAACACCATTGTGTTGAACCTGAATCATCTGCTTGCCAATTATCCATGTCGTCCTGCCAATAAGAAAATAAGGACCTTATCGGAATTGTATCAAAACGAGCAGTCCTGAAGGCCGTGATTTAACGAATGGAGAAAGCCGGGTTTTAAAAAACCCGGCTTTCTTTGCTACGGCATCCGCCGTTTCATAAAACGGGTGCGCCTTTGATTGTTCAGTACAGAATGTCCGTTGCGTTGGCAACGACTTAATGCTAAAATCCACAGATACTTGGCCGAAGCCGCGCAGGCACGAAGCCGTTTCTTGTATTATCTTCAAACGACGAACTCAGGGCGTTTCAATGTGGGAACATTTTCATCATCAGGCAGATATCGGGATTCGGGGGGTTGGAGATACTCTGCAAAAGGCGTTTGAGGAGGGGGCGGCTGCGCTGACAGCGGTGATTTGTTCGCCCGACAAGGTGCAGCCCAAAAAAGCGGTCCAGATTCACTGTGAAGCGGAGGAAAAAGATTTACTGTTTTCCGACTGGATCAACGCATTAATCTATGAAATGGATGTCCGGAAAATGCTGTTTTGCCGCTTTGATGTTCACATTCAAAACCATCAACTTTTCGCCACGGCCTGGGGCGAGACGACCAACCCGGATAAGCACGAACTTGCGGTGGAAGTCAAGGCCGCAACATTTATGGAACTGAAGGTCTTTTTGAATCCGCAGCAACAATGGGTTGCCCAGTGCGTAGTAGATGTATAAATAGGCAATCGGCAGAGGTCAGAAGGCAAAGGTCGGAAATATGGATAGGAAATTGGTTAAACGCAGGAGTGATACGACGTGGCTGGTGGAGCGTACCGGCAAAATGCATGTGGACGGTGTTATTTTCGGCTCGGAACAACTGATTAACGATATGGACGATATGGTTGTGAGGCAGGTGCAGAATGTGGCGGGCCTGCCGGGAATTGTCGAAGGGTCGTTCGCCATGCCGGACGCTCACTGGGGCTACGGTTTCTGCATCGGCGGCGTTGCGGCGTTTGACCCGGATGCCGGCGGCGTTGTCAGCGCCGGAGGGGTGGGGTTTGACATCTCCTGCGGCGTGCGCACGATGCATACCAGACTGAAAGAAGACGCTTTTTTGCCGCTTCGTGAACGCCTTGCCGATGCGTTGTTCCGCAAAATTCCCGCCGGAGTGGGCAGTACGGGCCGGGTGAAACTGTCAATGTCGCGCCTGGATGGTGTTCTTTCGGGCGGGGCGATGTGGGCGGTCGAAAACGGATTTGGCGACAAAGACGACCTGCGATTCATCGAAACCGGCGGCTGTGCGGACGGCGCCGACCCATCGCAGGTTTCCGAGCAGGCCAAGAAACGCCAGCTTGAGGAGATGGGCACGCTGGGTTCGGGCAATCACTATCTGGAGATTCAGAAAGTTGTCCAGGTCTATGACCAAGAGGCCGCCGCGGCATTCGGCATCGAGGAAGGCGACATCAAAATCAGTATCCATTGCGGGTCGCGCGGGCTGGGGCACCAAATCGGCACCGATTTTCTTAAAAAAATGACCGTTACCGCCAAGATGTACGCCATTGAACTGGCCGAGCGGGAGCTGGCTTGTGCCCCGCTGAATTCGCCGGTCGGGCAGAGTTATCTGGGGGCGATGCGGGCGGGCATTAACTGTGCGCTGGCCAACCGACAGATGCTGATGCATTTAGTGCGGGAGGTTTTTGAGGAAATCGCGCCGCATGGAACGATTCGGCTTCTGTATGACGTGTCGCACAATACCTGTCAGCGGGAACAGCATACCGTCGGCGGCAAACAAAAATGGGTCTTTGTTCATCGCAAGGGGGCGACCCGCGCCTGGGAGCCGGGTCGCGCGGAACTGCCCGCCGAATACCGAAAGGCCGGTCAACCCGTGCTGATCGGCGGAACAATGGGCACGGCATCGTACATTCTGGCGGGGACGGCTCAAAGCGAGCGGCTGGCGTTTGGTTCGGCCTGCCATGGGGCGGGACGCAATATGAGCCGTCATGCCGCCACCCAAAAATGGAACGGCAAGGAAGTGGTCGAACGTCTTGCACATCAGGGGATTTTGATTCGAAGCCGCTCAATGCGGGGCATCGCCGAAGAAGCTCCCGGCGCCTATAAGGATGTCAGCGAAGTGGTCGAGGCAACCCATCAGGCAGGGCTGGCAAAAAAGGTTGCCAAACTTGTACCGCTGGCGTGCGTTAAAGGATAAAGCAAACAGCGTTAGCGGAGGAGGGGCAAGGGTGTTTGTCCGCCGCTGCTTTGCGCATATCCAATTCTTGACAGGCCAACCGGTTTTTTGTACATTGCTCTTGATGCACTCGCCTATTTGACAGCATGAAATGAAAGGATATTTTGAGATTTTGAAGCGATTGCGAAGCGACATGTATGCCTGCGGAGAGGTTGGATTACCGCCGCGGATTACCTGCAGCGGCCTGCAATGGCGGCTGGTAACGGTCTTCAAGCACGATTTTTTTGCGTGCACCGGAAAATACCAATCCGAGCTGACGCAGGAAGAATGTGTCTTGAAGGTCAGCCGATTGCAACCTTTTTTCGGCATCCCCCTGGACGGAGTGGGGCAATTTTTGCGCAATCGGGAATTGAACATCCTGCGCCGCCTGCAGGATATTGACCAAGTCCCGCACATCATCAAACCCTACGGATGCAACGGATTGCTCTACCGCCTTATTGAGGGGCAATCGCTCGATGAACGGCCGACCCTTCCGGACGATTTCTTCGGCCAACTGCGCACACTGCTGCAAACCATTCACCAGCGAAACATCTGCTACATCGACATGAACAAGCGCGGCAACATTCTGGTCGGCAAAGACGGCAGGCCGTTTCTGATTGATTTTCAAATCTCGCTACACCTGCCCGCGACCTGGTGCGGTTTTCTGCGCAGGGCCTTACAGCGGGAAGACAACTATCATTTGCTCAAGCATAATCGAAAACTGCGCCCGGATTTACTCACCCCGGAAGAAATGGTGCGCTCCCGGAAACCCAGTATCCTGATTCGGGTTCACCGGGTTATCACCCACCCGTATCGACAACTCCGCCGGGCGCTGCTCCGTTCTTTGTACAAGGCCCATATCCTGACAGCCGATTCTGCCTCAAGCGGCTCGCCCGAAAACAACCCCCGGCGTTTTTTACGATAACCCCCTTTTCCTTCTTAAGTCCCGTATGCGATTCTGTTTTCAAAAAACTATTGATTTTACATTTTTTTGAGATATAATGTGGGTTTGCAGTCGGTCCGAAAAGGGGTTGTTATATTTGAATCGCTCAAAAGAAAATAGCCGGTGCGGCGTCATTTTTGACATCAAGAAGTATGCCATTCACGATGGGCCGGGAATCCGTACGACGGTCTTTCTGAAGGGATGTCCTCTGCGGTGTTCCTGGTGCCACAACCCGGAGAGTTGGTCAGGCGAGCCAGAGCCGATGTTTCGCCCTGCCCGATGCGCCCGGTGCGGCAGATGCGTCCAGGCGTGTCTCCATAGCGCAATCCGAATCGGCGAAAATAACGCCCCGGTTACGGATTCGGCAATCTGCCGGCGATGCGGAACCTGCGTGTCCGTCTGCGGGCAGCAGGCACGCCAAATCGCAGGGCAGACAATCACCGTCAGCGAACTGATGGTCCAAATCGTCAAAGACGTTATTTTTTACGACGACTCCACGGGCGGCGTAACATTTTCCGGCGGCGAACCGCTGATGCAGCCGGCATTTCTGGAAGCCCTTCTGAAAGCGTGTCGAAACGAAGAAATCCACACCGCAGTTGACACTTGTTGTTTCGCTCCGCAGGATGTCTTGAAACAAATTATGCCAATTGCAGACCTTTTTTTGTGCGATATCAAGCACATGGACACTGACAAGCACCGGCAGTTCACGGGGGTCGGAAACGAGCAAATCCTGGCCAACATCCGGTTTCTAACCCAAAACGGAAGTTCGGTCATTATCCGCATCCCTGTCGTACCGGGATTCAATGATACACCCGAGAACATCGAAAATATTGCCCATTTTGTAAAATCCTTAAAAACTATCCAACAAATTGACCTTTTGCCGTATAATAGCGGCGGGGTTTCCAAGGCACAGCGCCTGGGCGGCGGTATCCAGATGCTTCAGCAGCCGCGTCCGGACGATGCATTTATGGAAAATATGGAAAACCGTGTTCGGCAATACAACTTAATAACAACGATCGGCGGATAATTATGAACGACAGAGTTGCAAAACTTCGCAAGCAAAGCGTGGATACAAAACCTTACATCAGCGCAGAGCGTGCCGAGCTGATTACCGATTTTTACCAAAGCGGCATCGCCCTGCAGGTTTCCGCTCCCGTCTTGCGGGGACTGGCGCTGAAGTACATCATGGAACATAAGGCGCTCTATATTAACGACAGCGAATTGATTGTCGGGGAGCGCGGTCCGGCGCCCAAAGCAACTCCCACTTATCCGGAGTTATGCTGCCATACCCTTAATGATTTCGAGACGATGAGCCGCCGTCAACGCACATCCTTCGATGTCGGCCCGGATGTAAAGAAAATCTATGCCGAAAAAATCATTCCTTTCTGGAAAGGCAAGACCCTCCGTGAAAAGGTCTTTGCGGCCATGAGTGAACCCTGGCATAAGGCCTTTGAAGCGGGCATCTTTACCGAATTCATGGAACAGCGCGCCCCCGGCCATGCTATCCTTGACGACAAAATCTACAAGCGCGGCCTGCTGGATTTTCAGGACGATATTCGTGACGCATTGCGGCGGCTGGACTATTTCAATGACCCCCGCGCGTATGAAAAGGAGCAGGAACTCCAGGGCATGGCCCTCGCCATCGACGCCGTGCTGACGCTGGCGCGGCGATATTCAGAAAAGTGCGCCGAACTTGCCCGACAGGCAACGAACCCTCAGCGAAAAGCTGAACTGGAAACCATCGCAGCCATCTGCTGCCATGTCCCTGCTTATGCTCCTCGCACCTTTCAGGAGGCCCTGCAGGCCTACTGGCTTGTGCATGTGGGCGTCATTTCTGAATTAAATGTCTGGGATTCCTACAACCCCGGCCGGCTGGATCAGCACCTGTGGCCGTTTTACCAACGGGAAATCGCTGAAGGCACGCTGACCGAAGACCGGGCCAAAGAACTCCTGGAGTGCTTCTGGGTCAAATTCAACAATCAGCCCGCCCCGCCGAAAGTCGGCATCACCGAAGAACAAAGCGGAACTTATACCGATTTTGCCCTGATCAATATCGGCGGGGTCGATCCGCAGACGGGAGCCGACGCGGTCAACGACGTCTCTTACCTGATGCTGGATGTGGTCGAAGAAATGCGTCTGGTACAGCCCAGCGCCTGCATCCAGATCAGCGCCAAAAACCCCGACCGCTTCCTGCGGCGGGCCTGCAGGGTTATTCGGTGCGGCTTCGGGCAGCCGTCGGTGTTTAATACCGACATCATTGTCCGCGAAATGCTGCACCACGGCAAAACCATGTTCGATGCCCGCAGCGGCGGCCCCAGCGGCTGCGTTGAAACCAGCGCCTTCGGCAAGGAAAGCTGCACACTGACCGGCTATTGCAACTGGCCGAAGATATTTGAACTGGCCATTAATAACGGCACGGACCCCCGCACGGGCAAGCAAATCGGCCCCCAAACAGGCCTTGCCGAGACATTTAAGAATTTTGAACAGGTGCTGGAGGCCTATAAAACTCAACTTGCCTATTTTCTCGATCTGAAAGTCCGCGGCAACAGTATTATCGAGCGGCTTTATGCCAATTTCCTGCCAGCGATGTTCATGTCGGTACTGACCGATGACTGCATCAAAAAAGGCCTCAACTACCACAACGGCGGCCCCCGCTACAACTCCACCTATATTCAGGGGGTTGGACTGGGCACGCTGACCGATGCGCTGGCGGCAGTCAAATACAATGTCTTTGACCAGAAAACCGTTACCATGCAAACGCTTCTGGATGCGCTGCGTGCCGATTTTACGGGCTATACGGAACTGCTGAACCGTCTGGAAGCCAGCCCCCGCTACGGCTGTGACAATGATTATGCCGATTCCATCGCAATCCAAATCTTCAATATCTACTACGACCTGCTGAACGGCCGGCCCAATACCAAAGGCGGCCATTACCGCATCAACCTGCTGCCGACGACCGTGCATGTCTATTTCGGCCAAGTGACCGGCGCCCTGCCGCACGGCCGCAAGGCAGGCCTGCCGCTTTCAGATGGTATTTCGCCTACACAGGGAACGCGGTTGCAGGGACCGACTGCCGTCATCAAGTCCGCCTCTAAAATAGACCACTCCCGCACCGGCGGCACGCTGCTGAATATGAAATTCAACCCGCAGGTGCTTGAGGGGCCGGGTCTTGAAAAACTGGGCCATTTGATTCGCAGCTATTTCAAACTGGACGGCCACCACATTCAATTCAATGTGCTTAACAAGGAAACCCTTCTGGCCGCCCAGAAAAACCCGACCGAGTACAAGGACCTGATTGTTCGGGTTGCCGGGTATAGCGATTATTTCATTGATCTGGGGACCGATCTTCAGAATGAGATTATTACCCGAACGGAAATGACGGATATTTGAATCCCGTAAAAACCGGACGCCGCAATATCTGGCTATTTCAGGGCCAAAAATACCTGTATCTAGAATAGCTGCAATCTGCAAAAAATCGCATTAAATCTGCTTTCAATACTTGAAATTTCGGCGGGTATCGTTAACATAGTTGTTTTGTCTGCCGGCAGGGCATTGCAGCGACAGGCATTGATAAAACCGCACTCGTAGCTCAATTGGATAGAGCATTGGTCTACGGAACCAAAGGTTACAGGTTCGAGTCCTGTCGAGTGCGTTTCATTTTTTTATAGAGACAGCCGATGTATTTATCGTCCCGAAAGTGGTGTTGTTATGTCTGTTTTTTTTGAACAACTCGTCAAGCGTGCCTCGGAGCACAAAAAAACGATCGTCCTTCCGGAAGGCAGCGACAACCGCACTATCGAAGCTGCTGCAAAAATACTCGAATTGGGCTGTACAAAGCTGGTGCTGCTGGGAGACGTTCAGCAAATTTCCGCCGCTCTGACTGAAAAAGGAGCTGACCCGTCAAAGCTGCAGATCATCGACCCCAAAAAGGATCCCAAGCGGGGGGAATTTGCTCATGTCTTTTATGAACTTCGAAAAGATAAAGGCATGACACTGGATCAGGCCGCCCATACCCTGAATGACGAAATCTATTTGGGAACCATGCTGGTCAAACTTGGGCACGCCGATGGGCTGGTGGCAGGGGCTTGTCATTCTTCGGCCGATACCATCCGTCCCGCCCTGCAGATTATCAAACCCCTTTACGGGCTTCGCACCATATCGAGCACCTTTTTTATGTGTATGGGCGAAAAGACATACATGTTCTCTGATTGTGCCCTGATTCAGAACCCAACCTCCTCGCAGCTTTGCGACATTGCCATCGAAACGATAAAAACAGCATTTTTATTCGGCATCAAGCCGAGGGTGGCCCTGCTGAGCTATTCAACAAAGGGCTCCGGCAGCGGCGAAGGCGTGGACAAAGTCGCGCGGGCCGCAGACCGCGTTAAAGAACGGGCTTTTGCCTTGTTTGGAGCGGCTGTACCGGTCGACGGCGAACTTCAATTCGATGCAGCATTCGTGCCTTCCGTTGCCCGATTAAAATGCCCCGGCAGCCCGCTGGCCGGCAATGCCAATGTATTTATTTTCCCCGATCTGGAAGCAGGAAATATCTGTTATAAAGCGGTTCAGCGGCTGGCCGGCGCCGAAGCGTTCGGCCCGGTTATGCAGGGGCTGACCCGGCCGGTCAATGATTTGTCGCGCGGCTGCAGTTCCCACGATATTGTCGCTGCGGCGGCTATCACTGCCATTCAGGCAACCGCATAAAAACGGATGTCGCTCTCGGTCCAGCAAATGCAGCCGCCATGCTCAAAAAGCAAGAACAACAATTTGTAATTCAGGAACATACATCGCCTCAGTGCGTGCACTGGGATTTGATGCTCGAAATGGGCAATATCCTCTGGACATGGCGGCTGAATACCTCCCCTGCCGATATCGGTGAAGACCCCGTCACCGCAGAACGCATCGCGGACCATCCCTTGCGATTCCTGACCCATGAAGGCCCCGTCCAAAACAACACCGCCCGCGTCGAAATTCGGGACAAAGGGACGTATCGCCTGCACAAACAAACGGAAAATGAGCTGCTGCTGGAATTGGAAGGAACCATTCTACGTGGATGTTTTTCGCTTTGCCGAACGGAAAATCAATCGCTCTGGATACTGCAAGCCGCACACTGAAACGGATTAGAGTTTGTATTCTTTTATCTTTCGATAAAGCGTCCGTTCGCCGATCTGAAGGATTTTAGCCGCTTCGGTTCGGTTATGACCGGTCAGTTCAAGCGTGCGGCGGATATGCTCTCGCTCAACTTCCTGCAGCGATTTGCCTGTCATGTCGTCCTGCCCATACGAAGTTCCCGAAAGGGACGGCGACTGAAGCTGGCGGATGCGCGAAATTTCCGGCGGCAGGTCCCGCAGGTCCAGCGTATCGCCGTCGCACATAGCCACCATCACCCGAATGACATTGTTTAACTGGCGGATATTGCCCGGCCAGTCATAACTCATCATCGCCCGCATTGCCGGCTCGGTAATCAGGTGAATATCTCGCCCCAGTTCCTCGCAGGTCTGCTTGAGAAAATAGCCGAACAGCTCGGGAATATCCTGCGGGCGCTGCCGCAGCGGCGGCAGCGTAACGCTCACCCCTTTGATGCGAAAATACAGGTCCTGGCGGAATTTTCTGTCCTCCACCAGTTTGGCCAGGTCGTGGTTGGTTGCGCTGATAAATCGCACATCCACCTTGACCGGCGTCGTCCCGCCTACCGGCACGACCAGCCCGTCCTCCAGCACCCGCAGCAGTTTGGCCTGCATGGTCGGCGGCATATCCCCAATCTCGTCCAGAAAGAGCGTTCCCTTGTCGGCCAACTGGAAAAGCCCTTTTCGGTCGGCTGTCGCTCCGGTAAACGCCCCCTTGACATGACCGAACAGTTCGCTTTCCAGCAAACTTTCGGCTAATCCCGCACAGTTAATCGGATAAAAGCCCTTGTCCCGTCGATGCGAGTTGAGATGAACGGCCCTGGCCGTCAGTTCTTTACCCGTACCGGATTCGCCTTCAATCAGAATCGGCATGGTTGTCGGCGACACTCGCCGCAGCACGCGATAGACCGCCTGCATCGAAGGGCTGCGGCTTAATATGCCGGCAAAAACAAAATCCTCCGTGCCGCGCAGCATCGGAACCAAAGGAATCGCCTGCTGGGCAATGCGCACCAGCTCATCAATATCTATCGGTTTGACTAAGTAATCATACGCGCCCAGCTTGATGGCCTCTTTGCAGGCCTTGATATCCGCGGTAGAACTGATGAGAATAACCGGGATGGTCGGACTCTTGCGGCGGGCCGCCGTCAGCACGGCGATGCCGTCGATTCCTTTTTCCAGATGCATGGCACACAGCACCAGATCCGGCGAACGCTCTTCAATGTTTTTTTGGGCTTCCTGAAAGGAACCAACGGCCTGGACACCCGCCCCCCGGCTCTTAAACGCCGCCGTCAGCTTGGCCGCAAGGGATATGTCAGGTTCCACAATCAGGATGGCCGCATCTTTTTTCATTCGAACACAACAAACCCGTTCAGCGATTTATCCTTACTGCATCGTTTTCGGGAACGGCCGGTTCGTTTAGTCCGGCTCTGCCGCCGTGTCCTCGCCGGCCGAGGCCGAAAGGATTTTTACCGTTTTGCCATGCAGGCCCTTGCCCGATGGGATTTCCTCGAACTCCACTTCCTGGCCGGTCCGCAGACAGCGAAAACCCTCTTTCTCAATGCTGGTGTAGTGGACAAAAACATCCACGCCTTCGTCGTTCAGAACAAACCCAAATCCCTTTTTAGGATCAAACCATTTAACAGTACCGCGCGCCATTCCTGCCTCCGTTTTTGAAGCATCGATTCGCTATGATCGCCTCCAACACACTAAACTGCATTCTAAGCCATCCGGTCGATGGATAGAAATCGGTCACCGCCGGACCGTCTATTACGATTTTTTCTGCATTTCTTCCAGGGCTGCCTTGCGGCTTAATTTAAATCGGCCCTGTTCGTCGATCAGAATCAGCTTGACCGGAATAATGTCGCCGACCTTGCAGGCGCTGTCGATGTTCTTGATGTACTCCTTGCTGAACTCGCTGATATGGCAAAGCCCCTCGATGCCAGGCGAGATTTCAACAAACGCCCCGAATTCCTTGACCGATACCACGCGGGCATTCTTGTAGACGCGGCCGACCTGCGGCGGCGTAGTCATGGTCTCGATCATATCGCGGGCCGCCAGATGACCGTTGCCCCCGACACAACTGATGCAGACGGTGCCGTCTTCTTCGATATCAATCAGTGAACCGGTCTGTTCCTGAATCGCTCGAATGGTCTTGCCCGAGGGGCCGATGACCTTGCCGATATATTCCGGGTCGATCTTGATCGTCACGATCTTCGGTGCGTACTCACTCAATTGCGCACGCGGGGCCGCAAGCGTCCGGGCCATCGTATCCAGAATCTTCAGGCGGGCCTGACGTGCCTTTTCCAGCGCCGCCGTCATAATCCGATGCGGCAGCCCGCTGGCTTTAATATCCAACTGAATCGCGGTGATGCCGTTCTTCGTGCCGGCCACTTTGAAGTCCATATCGCCGAAGTGATCCTCATCGCCGACAATATCCGTCAGCAGTTCGTACCGGTCGCCATCGCTGACCAGCCCGATCGAAATGCCCGCCACCATATTTTTCGCCGGAACGCCCGCATCCATCATCGCCAGCATTCCCCCACAGACCGAAGCCATCGAACTGGAGCCGTTGGACTCCGTAATATCCGATACCAGCTTGATCGTATAAGGAAACGCCTCTTCCGGCGGGCTGACCTGTTCGAGGGCCTTTTCCGCCAGCGCCCCATGTCCGATTTCACGGCGTCCGGGACCGCGGAGGGGCTTAACCTCGCCCACCGAAGACGGCGGGAAATTGTAATGCAGCATAAACCGCTGACCATATTCGGCCAGAAGCCCATCCACCATCTGCTCATCACGACCCGTACCGAGCGTGCAGGAAACCAGCGCCTGTGTTTCGCCGCGGGTGAACAGCGCCGACCCATGCGACCGGGGCAGCACGCTGACCTGACAATCGATGGGGCGAATCTCGTTATAACCGCGGCCGTCCGGGCGTTTGCCCTCCAGCAACAGTTTCTGGACAACCCTGCGCTGAATCTCTTCAAACATCCGCGTCAACTGCACCTGCGTGCAGGCCGGCGGCTCCGCTTTCACGTATTTCGTAACAGCTCCCTGAACAATCTCGGCTATGGCGTTAACACGATCCTGCTTGCGGTTGATCTGGTAGGCCTGATAAAACCCCCCCGCCGTTTCCTGCTCGATTTGTTTCAGCAGGTCGGCATTCAGTTCAAACAGCGTCAGTTCCTTTTCCTGCCCGCACTTGGCCGTCAGGTCATCAATCAAATCACACACCTGCAGCACCGCCGCGTGGGCTTGCTGTACACCCTGAGCCGCGATGTCCTCGGATACCTCTTTCGCATCTACCTCGATCATATTGATCGCTTCCCGGTGCCCGCCCAAGACCAGGTTAAAATCGCTCCTCTCCCGCTCGTTGTGCGTTGGAAAAATCACAAATTTGCCGTCCACCCGGCTCAGCCGACACGCCCCCAGTGGTCCGAGAAACGGGATTTTGCTGATCGACAGCGCCGCGCTGGAGGCAATCATGCCCAGCACGTCGGGGTCGTTGTCCTGATCGGCGCTGATAACGGAAACAAGTATCTGCACTTCATTGAAATAACCGTCCGGAAACAGCGGCCGAATGGGCCGGTCAATCATCCTTGCGGTTAATGTTTCCTTGGTCGAAGGCCGCCCCTCGCGTTTGATAAACCCGCCTGGAAATTTGCCCGCGGCACTGTATTTCTCACGATAATCCACGCTCAGCGGAAAATAATCGATGTCCTCTGTGCGGGGCGGGGCCGTAACCGCTGTCGCCAGCACCATCGTCTGCCCCATTTGAGCAATCACTGCCCCGTGGGCCTGACGGGCAATCCGGCCGGTTTCCAACGTGATAAGTTTGCCCCCGATTTCCTTTTCTGACTTATGTATAGTAAACATATCCACTTTTCGTTTCTTTAAAGGTTCTTCGTATATTCTGCCAATCCCATATATTACGCGAAACGGCAAAGATTTCTCGTATGCAAAGGGTCGCTACTTGCGCAATCCGAGCCGCGAAATGATCTGACGATAGCGATTGATGTCCTTGTTCCTGACGTACTTAAGGAGCGAAGAACGGTTTCCGACCATTTTCAGCAACCCCCTCCTTGAAGAGTGGTCCTTCATATGGGTCTTGAGGTGTTCAGTCAGCTCATTGATGCGAGTGGTGAGAATCGCGATTTGCACTTCCGGAGAACCCGTGTCGCCGGGTTTGATTTTGTACTCGGCGATAACCTTTTCTTTCCTGTCTTTTGTCAACATACCTTATGTCGTTCCTTTCAAACAACTTATGGGCTACATGCCCAGCTTCTTTATTTTACTCTTTTTGCAAGCAGGACATTATAGCCGGATTGAAAAGGTTTGCAACGCTTTTTACCACGGAATTTAGTTTAACACGTACTATTTTTGGGGGCTTTCTCAACAAGAATTTCTGCAGTTTAAGGTCAAATATGCCGTGAAATATGCCGAAAACCATGGAGAGCCCACCCGTGTTTTTGTCTTAAAAATGAGGGTGAGCAACTTTGTGGAGTCCCCGGGTGATGGGGAAGCGATGGGTAAGAGGCAGGCAGGAGCGGGGTAAGAGAAGGGGGCGTGTGGGGGGAGAGATTGTATATTGATTATTGTATATTTTATATTGGGATTCACAAGCCGCCGCCAGCCGCCCTTCTTCTCTTGCCCTGTTTTCTGTATTCTGACCTCTGCCTTCTGCCCTCTTT
>JAKEGM010000007.1 GCA_022615575.1 Planctomycetales bacterium | reverse complement strand
GCGAAAAATAGCGTTCCTTGCTCCGGCTGCCCTCTTCGTCCGCGCGGGCGCCGACAATCACGCCCGTAAACGGCTCGCCGTGTTCCTGCCCGACATAGTGGCCGGTCGTATGGTCCAGCACCCACCGCGGCCACTCTCCGCTGAGCGTGTGCTTCAGCGCCTCGCTCTTGAGTTTCTTGCAGCACGCCAGACGGGACAGTCCGCCGTCCGGAAAGGTCTCTTTTTTGGCCAGCGCCTCGACATTCTGCCCCACAATCATATTCAGTTTCCATTCTTTGGCGAACCGGTCGCGGTATTCAATCATCTCCGGAATTTTATAGGCCGTGTCGATATGCATCAGCGGAATCGGCACATGACCGAAAAACGCTTTCCGCGCCAGCCACAGCAGCACCGTGCTGTCCTTGCCGATCGACCAGAGCATCACCAGGTCCTTAAACGACCGGTACGCCTCCCGCAGGATATAAACACTCTGCGATTCCAGTGCATCCAATTGCGTCATTGTCGTTGTCATTGTTTGTATCCTGATTTATCCACAGATTTCACAGATTATTTTTTTACTTTAATCAGTGAAATCTGTGTAATCTGTGGTTTCATTTGTTATTCCAATGCAGGCCGCATTCCTTGTGTTCCGGCTGTTCCCACCACCAGCGGCCCGCGCGGATATCCTGGCCGGGGGCAGTCGCACGGGTGCACGGGGCACAGCCGATGCTCGGATACCCCTTGTCATGCAGGGCGTTGTACGGCACATTATTTTTGCGGATATAGTCCCAGACCTTTTCCGTGCTCCAGTTTAACAGCGGCGACAGCTTTATCAGCCCGAATTGTTCGTCCCACTGAATCGCCTCAAGCGTGCTGCGCGTTACGGACTGTTCTTTCCGCAGGCCGCAAATCCAGACATCCATACCGTTGAGGGCGCGTTTGAGCGGTTCAATCTTGCGGATATGGCAGCACAACTTGCGGTTATGAACGCTTTGAAAAAACAGATTCGGCCCGTGCTGTGCGACCATTTTTTCGACCTGTGCATAATCGGGAAACAAAACCCGAATTTTGATGCCGTACCGGTTTTGCGTGGCCTCAATCACATCGTAGGTTTCCTGCGGCAGCCGGCCGGTGTCCAGCGTCAGGATGGTCGTTGTCGGATCAATTTTTACAATCATATCGGTCAATACCTGGTCTTCGGCAGCCATGCTGGAAGCCAGGGCGATTCGGCCCGCAAAACGATTCAGAAAATAAGCCAGCAGCGACTCCGTATCGAGGTCTTTGGCCAAGGTCTTTAATTCATCCAGCAACGATTGTTTTTGTTCAAGTATTTGCATGTTTATATCTGCCGCTCTCTGAATATCTTCCGGAAAATACGTTTCCGTTGTTATGTCCTGACGTCTGCGAAAAGCCACGTTGACAGGTACCGCTCGCCGCAGCTTGGGATAATGACTACGATAAGTTTGCCTTTGGCTTCTCTCCGTTCGGCGATTTTCAAAGCCGCCGTGATGGCCGCACCGCTGGAAATGCCGACCAGGATACCTTCTTCACGAGCCATTCGCCGGGCATTCTTTCCGGCGTCTTCATCGGCCACGGTAATAATCTCATCCACCAAATCAGGCCGATAGATTTTGGGCACAAATCCGGCGCCGATTCCCTGTATCTTGTGCGGGCCGGGCTTGCCGCCGGAAAGCACCGGCGAGGCGACGGGTTCAACGCCGATGGCCTTGAAGGACGGTTTACACTGTTTAATGACGCTGCTGACGCCCGTAATCGTGCCGCCCGTTCCCACCCCGGCGACTAAGTAGTCCACGTCGCCGTCGGTGTCATTCCAGATTTCCTCGGCAGTGGTCTTTTGATGAATTTCGACATTGGCCGGATTGTTAAACTGCTGCGGCATGAAGGCGCCAGGGGTGGAAGCGACGATCTCCTCGGCTTTGCGAATGGCGCCTTTCATGCCTTCCGAACCCGGCGTCAATACCAGCTCGGCTCCGAATATTTTCAGCAGCGCCCGTCGTTCGATGCTCATGGTTTCGGGCATCGTCAAAATCAGCCGATAGCCGCGGGCGGCGGCTACGAATGCCAGGGCAATGCCTGTATTGCCGCTGGTCGGTTCCACAATCAGGCCACCGGGCTTGAGTGAACCATCGAGTTCGGCGGCGTCGATCATCGCCACCCCGATACGGTCTTTGACGCTGGAAAGCGGATTGAAAAACTCCAGCTTGGCCGCAATCGTCGCGCCGGTATCCCGCCCGATACGATTAAGCCGTACTAACGGCGTATGACCGATGGTTTTTGTTATATCTTCATAGATTTTCATGCTGTTCTCTTTTTTATGTCTTTTTCAATGCCTGCTCGATATCGGCGACAATATCGTCAATATGTTCGATGCCGACGGACAGACGAACGAAGTCGGGCGTTACGCCGGTGGCCAACTGCTCCTCAGCGGACAACTGCTGGTGCGTGGTCGTAGCCGGGTGAATCGCTAAGGTTTTGGCGTCGCCGACATTGGCCAGATGCGAAATCAATTGCAGCGAGTCGATAAACTTCCGGCCGGCTTCCAGACCGCCCTTGATGCCGAAGCCCAGGATAGCCCCAGCGCCCTTAGGCAGATACTTTTTGGCTCTGGCATAATCCGGACTGGATTCAAGTCCGGGATAATTCACCCATGTAACTTTGGGATGTTTGGAAAGGTACTTCGCAACAGCCAGCGCGTTTTCCGAATGCCGCGGCAGCCGCAAATGCAGCGTTTCCAGACCCTGGAGGAACAGGAACGAATTGAAGGGACTGACCGCTGAACCCAGGTCCCGCAGCAACGTAACTCGTGCTTTAATGATGTAAGCGATATTGCCTAAGGGTTTGAGCGCCTCGACAAAGTTAATGCCGTGATAGCTCGGATCGGGGTCGGCAATTAATGGGAATTTGCCGTTGGTCCAGTCGAACTTGCCCGAATCGACGATCACGCCGCCCATCGAAGTGCCGTGCCCGCCGATGAATTTGGTTGCCGAATACACCACAATATCCGTCCCAAAGTCAATCGGCCGCACCAGATAAGGCGAAACCGTATTATCAATGACTAAGGGGATGCCGTTTTTGTGAGCGACAGCGGCAAGTCCTTCAATGTCCGCGACATCCAGCTTGGGATTTCCGATACTCTCAGCATATAACGCTTTTGTTTTCGGCGTGATTGCTTTTTGAAAGGCCGACAAATCATTAGATTTGACAAACTTGACGGTAACTCCAAGCCGCGGGAAGGTGTAATGGAAAAGATTGTACGTTCCGCCGTAAAGGTTGTCTGCCGAAACAATTTCATCGCCGGCCCTGGCGATATTCAGCAGCGCCAGCGTAATCGCCGATTGACCGCTGGCCGTCGCCAATGCTCCGACGCCGCCGTCAAGAGCGGCGATTCGCTTTTCAAAAACATCCGTTGTCGGGTTCATCAGCCGCGTGTAAATATTTCCGAATTCTTTGAGGCCAAATAAATTCGCCGCATGTTCGGTGCTTTTGAACTGGTACGACGTCGTCTGATAGATCGGAACCGCCCGCGACCCTGT
>JAKEGM010000074.1 GCA_022615575.1 Planctomycetales bacterium | reverse complement strand
GCGTCGATGGAAGCCGCGTACCGGCAATTCGTTATAATCTCAATACGGGCCAATTAGAGACCTCGCTTTCCACAATTCCCGGTGTTTTGAGTTCCCCGGGCTTTTGAAATAGCATTTTTGACCCGATTCGGGTAAAACAGGGCGGTATGGAAACCAAAACCCTGACAATTCATACGCCGGATGATGTGAAAGCCGTTCAAAAGGTCGCCTGTTTGCTTGATGAAGGCGCATTGGTTGCGTTCCCCACCGAAACGGTCTATGGCATCGGCTGCAAAGTTGACCCGAAAACCATCGAACGGCTCAATCAGCTCAAGGGTCGTCCGACAGACAAACACTATACCCTGCATATCGGTAATTATGAACAATTGACAAAGTATGTACCCACGATGAGCGCTCGTGCCCGAAAACTTGCGCATGGTGCGTTTCCGGGGCCGGTAACCATTGTGTTTGAATTAAGCGAGAAAGCCATAAGGCAGCTCAGAGAGGTCTTGCCTGTGTCGGTGGTTGACCTGTTGTACCCAGATGGCACGATAGGCGTCCGTTACCCGTCGCACCCGGTTGTCAGTGCTATCCTCTCACAGGCAAAATGTGCCGTTGTCGCACCCAGTGCGAATGTGTCGGGGCAGCCCCCGGCCGTAAGTGCCGCGCAAGTCGCCGGCTATTTCGATGGTAAAATAGAATGTATTGTCGATGCGCCCTGTGGGGTTGCTGCTTGCAATACGAGCAGCACTGTTGTGAAAGTGGAACAGCGGGACATCCGGATTCTTCGTCAAGGGGCGGTTCCGGCAGACCAAATCCGGGAATGGACGACGCTTCGTGTCTTGTTTGTCTGTGCCGGTAATACCTGCCGCAGCCCGATGGCCGAGGGCTTTTGCCGGAAATATTTTGCGGACATTTTGGGCTGTTCAGTTGACGGCCTTGGCCGTTTCGGGTATATAATTAACTCCGCGGGCATTATCGCTTTTGAGGGTGCTCCGGCCAGCTGTCATGCGGTTGAAGTGTGCCGCCGGCATCAAATCGACTTGACAGGCCATCAGAGCCGGCCCTTGACGCCCGAAGAGATTGAGAAAAGCGATATGATTTATGTGATGACCCGAAACCAGCGGGAAAGCGTTGTGCGGCTGCTCCCTGCGGCGAAGGATAAATGTTTTGTTCTGAATAAAACCGGCGATATTGAAGACCCTGTTGGATTGGACGAAGACGTGTACAGGGCGTGTTTTAATCAAATACAGAAAGCTGTTACAGGAAGGGCAAACGAAATTTTATGAAAATTGCGGTAGCCAATGACCATCGGGGATGCAATGCCATGGAGCAAATCAAGGCAATTGTGTCGCAACTGGGTCTTGAATGCGTCGATTATTGCTCATCGGTGAGCCAGGCGGTGGACTATCCGGATATGGCGTATGTCGCTTCCATGGCGGTCGCCCGACACGAGGCGGATCGGGCCATTCTTGTTTGCGGCACGGGAATCGGCATGTCTATAGCAGCCAACAAAATCAAGGGCATTCGTGCCGCCCTGTGTTACGACGAACTGGCGGCCAAACTGTCGCGCGAGCATAACGATGCCAATGTGCTGTGTCTTTCCGGAGATCTGGTGGGGTCCACGATGATGCGGAAAATCGTCGAAACCTGGCTGACGACGGAATTTGTGGCCGGCCGGCATTTGCGCCGCGTCAAAAAGATTCAGGCCATCGAAAACGGGATTGACCCCCGTCAGATAAACACCGACTCGTAAGCCGACTGCATTCAAAAATAATGCCGGCCTGTTTTATTCTGCACGCCGGTTTTTTTATGCGCGGCGGTCAAAAGGCAATCTGCTCGGCTTGCGTTTTTTCCAGTTGGGCCTTGAGCGACAGGTTTTGCGGGATGGTTCTTTCGGCAGCGGCGGACAAAGAGACGGCCTTTACGCAATCAGCCCCGATCCGCCGCAGTTTTTCATAACGGGTCTTCAGCAAAGCATCCATATTGATGCGTTTGAACTGGGCGAGGGTCCGAATGAGGAACTGTTCGACATTGTAAATCGCATCGTGATTGTTGCGATGAGCGCCGCCCAGCGGTTCAGGAATGATCGAGTCGACCAATCCGAGTTTCAGCAGGTCTTTTCCCGTCAGCTTGAGTGCTTCGGCCGCCTGCGGGGCTTGTGTGCCGTCGTGCCAGAGGATGGCGGCGCATCCTTCCGGCGAAATCACGGAATAATACGCATGTTCGAGAATGGCGATCTTATCCCCGACGCCGATGCCCAGCGCTCCGCCGGACCCGCCTTCTCCGATAATCACACAAACGATAGGAGTGCGCAAACGCGACATTTCCATCAGGTTGACGGCAATGGCCTGGGCCTGGCCGCGTTCTTCAGCGCCGATGCCGGGATAGGCCCCCGGAGTGTCAATCAGAGCGACGATTGGCAAACCGTATTTTTCCGCCAGCTTCATTTTGGCCAGGGCCTTGCGGTAACCTTCCGGGTTCGGGCAGCCGAAATTGCAGGCCACCTTTTCTTTGATGGTTTTGCCCTTGCTCTGGCCGATGATCATAACCTTTTGGTGCCCGATTTGCCCCATCGCTGTTACGATCGCCCGGTCGTCGCCGAAACAGCGGTCGCCGTGGAGTTCGCGAACATCCTTAAACATCCGGTTCAGGTAATCGCTCAAAATAGGACGCTGCGGATGCCGCGATACCTGCACGGTTTGCCAAGGGGTTAAAGAGGAGTATATCCGCTTGAGAAGTTCCGTCTGACGCACCTGAAGCGTGCGGATTTGAGCGTCGTTTTTTCCCTGCTGCAGAGGTTGGCTATCCTGCTGCCGGAGGTCTTCGATCTGTCGGTCAATAGCGGCAACCTCTTCCTCAAACGGAAGGTATTGTTTTACGACATTCGATATCTCTATATTTTCTTCTTTTTTCATTTTTAGCTTCGGATGAAAACAAAAAAAATCTGTCCGCCCCAGAGGCGAATCAGAATCCTCAATTTGCCGATTCCGGCGGCTCGTATTTGCCTTGATGATTATATAATAACATTTTTGCCGGCCAAATGAAAGAAAAAAATTGACAGGACCCGCCTGGCAAGGTACTTTTTCCGCTAAAGGGTAATTTTCAGGAATATTTTGTAAGTGATTATATATGAAAAACTTAAAGCATGTCAGTGTCGTTGGAATGGGGCTTCTGGGGGCTAGTGTTACACTTTCGGTCAAACGGGATATGCCTAAATGCCGGGTGGTCGGTTACAGCCATCGTCCCGAAACCCGCCAAAAGGCCCGCCAGTACGACGCGGCTCACGAAATCGCCGAAACCCTCGAGGAAACCGTCAAAAACGCGGATATTGTGATATTGGCAACCCCGATTCTGACATTTGAGGACTACTTTGTCAAAATCGCTCCTTTTTTGAAGCCCGGCTGCATTGTTACCGATGTCGGCTCGACCAAGGTACTGCCGCACAAATGGGCGGCTAAACACCTGCCAAAGGGGGTCTTTTATGTCGGCTCTCATCCGATTGCCGGGTCCGAAAAGCGGGGGTTGGAGTTTGCCCGCGATGACCTGCTGACCGGGGCGGCCTGCGTCGTTACCCGAACCGCCGCCAGCGATGCCGCGGCGGTGGGGATACTGGAGTGCTTTTGGGCGCGGCTGGGGTGTATCGTCCGGGTGATGCCGCCTACCAAGCACGACAAAATATTCGGCATGGTCAGCCACCTGCCGCACCTGACGGCGATGGCGCTGGTCAACGCCACCAGTTCGGAGAATATCAAGTTTGCCGGACGCGGGTTTATTGATACGACGCGCGTCGCCTCCGGCCCGGCCAATGTCTGGGCGGATATTTTAATGACCAACGCCGCGACCTGCGCGGAGGGGATTGAAAAACTGATTGCCCAACTCAAACGCATCCAGAATGCCATCCAGTCCGGCGACGAAAAGAAGGTCAAAAAACTCCTTGAACAGGCCGCCCAGAAACGCGCAAACCTCATCCAGTACAAAATCGACCAGAAGGAACTCTTCTGATTTTCTGTATTAGCTCTCCCCCTTAGAAAGGGGGAGAGCCATTTTGCCCCTTGGCAGGGGAGAGTTTTTTTAGATTGCGGGCGAGACGGGCGCGTTCCCATTTGCGCGGGGGATGACATTTCTTTCTTGAGAAACCGGGGGGTTTTGGGTAACATATCCCGGATGTTTTGTAGAAAACGGCTGCCGTGGACGCAAGCCGTCATTCCGAGCGGAGTTTTGCGGAGTCGAAGCAAAGCGGAACGCAGCCGAGGAATCTATTTTTTTGGATTTCCTATTTAAACAGATTCCTCACATTCGTTCGGAATGGCAATTTTTCGTTCGGAATGGCAATTTCCTTGCGTGCGGCATCATTTCTACAGCGTAAAAAGCAAAGATTCAATGGTAAAAATGCGGAAAAGGATAGAGTGTGAAACAGTGGCGGTTTGAGATTTCATCGAAGCAGGGGTTTGCGGATGTTGGCGGCCGGGATGTGCTGGAGGATATCCGGCAACTCAATATTCATTCGGTCGAGGACGTTATTTCGGAGAAGGTTTATCTGATTGAGGCGGAATTCGACCAGCCGTTCGCCGAGCGGGTGGCTAAGGAACTTTTGAGCGACTCGGTCTGCCAGGACTGGCACATCGGCAAAAGCGGGGTTCCCGCCGGACCGATGCAGGCGACGTTGATCGAGGTGCACCTGAAAAGCGGCGTGACCGACCCGGTTGCGGAGTCTGTGATGGCCGCCCTGAAAGATATGAGAGCCGGGCAGGTCGATTCGGTGCGTACCGCCCGCAAATACGTCCTGCTGGGCAGCGTTTCCGAACGGGAACGCGAGACGATTGCCCGCCGGATTCTGGCCAACGACTGCATCGAAGAAGTTATTTACGGGATGGATGCCGAGCCGCCCAGCCCGCATACCAAACCCTACGAGATGAAACTGACGCACATTCCAATCCGCAGGCTGAGCGATGAGCAGTTGGTTCAACTGAGTAAAGAGATGGATTTATTCCTGAATCTCAAGGAAATGCAGACGATTCAGGCCTATTATCGCGGGATTGACCGTGAGCCGACGGATGTGGAGCTGGAGACCATCGCCCAGACCTGGAGCGAACACTGCGTTCATAAAACGCTCAAGAGCAGCGTCGATATGGAACTGGACGGCAAACCGATTCACTTTGACAACCTCCTCAAGGAAACGGTCTTCAAGGCCACAAAAGACCTCAACAGGGACTGGTGCATTTCGGTTTTTGCCGACAACGCCGGCGTTATCGAGTTTGACGATGAGCACGCCGTCTGCTTTAAGGTCGAAACGCACAACCACCCGTCGGCGCTGGACCCTTACGGCGGGGCGGCGACGGGTATCGGCGGGGTTATCCGCGACCCGATGGGAACGGGCATGGGGGCCAAGCCGGTGGCAAACACGGATGTTTTCTGCTTCGCCCGGCCGGATATGAAGCTGGAGGATGTGCCCAAAGGCGTTTTGCACCCCCGGCGGGTGATGAAGGGGGTTGTGGCAGGGGTGCGCGACTACGGCAACCGAATGGGGATCCCCACCATTAACGGGGCGCTCTATTTTGACGACCGCTACCTGGCCAACCCGCTGGTCTTTTGCGGCAATATCGGCCTGATTCCGCGGGATAAGTGCTTCAAGCATCAACAGGCGGGCAATCTGGTTGTCGTAGTCGGCGGAAAAACCGGTCGCGACGGCATTCACGGGGCGACCTTTTCCAGCGGCGAAATGACCCACGAGCACGAATCAATCTTTTCGCACGCCGTCCAGATCGGCAATGCCATCACCGAAAAGAAGATGCTCGATACCCTTTTGCAGGCGCGCGATGCGGGCCTGTACGAGGCGATCACGGACTGCGGCGCAGGCGGGCTTAGCAGCGCTGTTGGCGAAATGGGCGAACAACTTGGCGCCGAGGTGGACCTCGAAAAAGTACCCCTTAAATACGCCGGCCTGTCTTACACCGAAATCTGGATCAGCGAAGCCCAGGAACGTATGGTGATTGCCGTTAAACCGGAAAATCTTGATGCGATTATGAGGATTTTTGCCTCAGAAGATGTGCAGGCGACGGTCATCGGCCGATTCACCGGCGACAAAAAACTGACCCTGCGGTATAACGGCACTCAGGTCGGCCAGTTGGAGATGGCTTTCCTGCACGAAGGGATTTGCAAATATGACCGCCGGGCCAAATGGGACACGAAAAAACTGTCCGAGCCGGCGCTTGCGGTCAAAAATAACTACACGGACGACCTGCTGAAAATTCTTGGCTCCTACAATGTGGCCTCCAAGGAGTGGGTGATTCGCCAGTACGACCACGAAGTGCAGGGGGCCAGTGTCGTTAAGCCGCTGATGGGCGCCGATAATGACGGCCCGATGGACGCGGCGGTCATTCGTCCCAAGTATAATCACAACAGGGGCGCCGCCATCAGTTGCGGGATGAATCCCTGCTACGGCGATATCGATCCGTACTGGATGGCGCTGGCGGGCATCGACGAGGCCGTGCGAAACCTGATTTGTGTCGGCGCCAATCCCGATCGGATAGCCCTGCTGGATAACTACTGTTGGGGCGACTGCACTCGGCCGGAGATGTTGGGGGCACTGGTGCGGGCCTCGCAGGCCTGTTATGATGCGGCGATGGGGTACGGCACGCCGTTTATCTCCGGCAAGGATTCGCTCAATAACGAATTCGTCTGCGATGACGGGACCCGCATCGCGATTCCTTATACGCTGCTGATCAGCGGGATTGGGATTGTAGACGATATACGCAAATGCGTTACGATGGATGTCAAACAGCCGGGCAACCTGCTCTTTGTTGTGGGTCTGACGAAGAATGAATTGGGCGGCTCCCATTATTACAAGGTCCACGGTCATCTGGGGGCCAATGTCCCGAAAACGGATATCGGGCAGGCCGCCCAAATCGCCCGCCGCATCGCCGGGGCGATAGACAGCCGACTGGTGCGCTCCTGTCACGATTGCTCCGAAGGCGGCTTGGCCGTCGCGCTGGCCGAAATGGCCTTTGCCGGCGGATTCGGAATCGAAGCGGACCTTCGCGGCCTGCCGGCCGATGCGGATTGCGTGCGTTCCGATGCGATGCTGTTTGGCGAATCGACGGCACGGTACATCGTCGAGGTGGAACCGCAGAATTATGCCGATTTTGCCAAACGGATGCTGAATTTTCCGTTCGGTCAGATTGGCGAAGTCATCAAAGACAAAAAACTGATAATTCGTGATGCGCGCCGGAAGGTGGTGATTGAAGCGTCGCTGGATGTTTTGAAAACCGCCTGGCAGAAACCCTTGGCCTGGTAATTTTTTAACGGGACAGTACTGAACAGGGATTTCTGATTAACATTAACGTGGCGTTATTGAAAAACGGCTTAAAAAGGTTTGTCTTGTGAAAACAAACTTCACTGTCTTCATGCTCTTCATGGTTTAATTTAAAGTAACGAGGATTGTAATTGAATGGATAAGGTTAAAGCAATTGTATTGCGGGCGGCGGGCATCAACTGCGACATGGAAACCGAGCACGCCCTGGGGTTGGCCGGCGCCCGGGCCGAGCGGGTTCATATCAACCGCGTCATTGACAGCCCGGCGATGCTGGATGGCTGTCAGATTCTGGTTGTGCCCGGCGGCTTCAGCTACGGCGACGATGTGGCGGCCGGCAAGATTCTGGCCAATCAGGTTATCCATCATCTCAGCGATATTCTTCACCGCTTCATTGAGAACGGCAAACTGGTGCTGGGCATCTGCAACGGCTTTCAGGTGCTGATCAAGACCGGAATTGTCCCCGGCCTCAATGGGGCGGGGCAGCTGACGCTGGCCGGCGAGGGAGTTACCCTGACGGATAATGAATGCGGCCGGTTCATGGACCGCTGGATTTATCTGCAGCCCGGTACGGATCGCTGTGTCTTCATCGAACCGGGCAGACGATTGTATCTTCCCATTGCCCATGGCGAAGGCAAGATTGTTGCCGACAGCCCCGAACGGCTCAGCCGCATCAGCGACGGCGGATTTGTGGCGTTTCGCTATGTCGATGCCGACGGCCAAACCGGTCCGTTCCCGGTCAATCCCAACGGCTCGCAGGATGCGATCGCCGCGCTGACGGATTCGACCGGCCGCGTGCTGGGCATGATGCCCCACCCGGAACGCTTCGTCCGCTGGACGCAGCATCCGCACTGGACCCGCCTGAAGCAGCACGACGGTCTCACCGATGGGATGACGATCTTCACCAACGCGGTCAATTATGTGAAAAGCAACTTCTAAGCGAGTAAGGAATAAAAAAGATGATTCGGGTGAATGAACATTTTCTGAAATTGAAAGCCGGATACCTATTCCCGGAAATCGGGCGAAGGGTTTCGGCTTTTGCACAGGCCAGCCCCAGGGCCGATATCATTAAGCTGGGCATTGGCGACGTTACGGAACCGCTGCCTCCGGCGGTGGTTGCGGCGATGCATAAAGCGGTGGATGATATGACAACCGTGGCGGGCTTTCACGGGTATGGCCCGGAACAGGGGTACGGCTTTTTGCGGGAGGCGATTGTCGCCAATGATTTCAAGTCGCGCGGAGCGGACGTTGCCGCCGATGAGATTTTTATCAGCGACGGAGCCAAGTGCGATACGGGCAATTTGCAGGAAATCTTCGGCCTGGATAATGTCGTGGCGGTCACCGATCCGGTTTATCCGGTGTATGTGGATACGAATGTGATGGCCGGACGCACCGGCGGCAACGACGGAACGGGACGCTATGCGAAGATTGTTTATATGCCCTGTACGGCGGACAATGAGTTCGTGCCGGAACTTCCCGAAGAACCGGTCGATATGATTTATTTGTGCTATCCGAACAATCCCACCGGGGCCGTCGCCGCAAAAGAACAACTGACAAAATGGGTGCGTTACGCGATTGAAAATAAAGCGGTAATCCTTTATGACGCCGCTTACGAGGCCTTCATTCGCGACGACAGTATTCCGCATTCCATTTACGAAATCGACGGTGCCCGAAAAGTCGCAATCGAGTTCCGCAGCTTTTCCAAGACCGCCGGCTTCACAGGTGTTCGCTGCGCGTTCACAGTGGTTCCCAAAGAAGTGGTCGCTTATACGAAGTCCGGCGGGCCGCAGCCGCTGCACCCGATTTGGAATCGCCGCCACTGCACCAAATTCAACGGCGTCAGTTATATCACCCAGCGGGGCGCTGAAGCGGTGTACAGCCCCGAGGGAAAAAGGCAAAACCAGGCCATTATCGACCTTTACATGTCCAACGCCGATGTAATATGTCAATCGCTCAAACGCCTGGGCTACCAGGTCTATGGCGGAAAACATGCCCCGTATGTGTGGCTCAAAACGCCTGAAGGCATCGACTCGTGGAGTTTCTTTGACGTGCTGCTGAAAAGGGCCAATGTCGTCTGTACGCCCGGCGCCGGATTCGGCGCCGCCGGCGAGGGATACGTGCGTCTCAGCGCTTTTAACCATCCCTGCCGAGTTCAGGAAGCGATGGAACGCATCGCGAAACTATAGCATATGACCGAACAGATTGCCTATATCGGATTGGGCAGCAATGTGGGAGATTGTGAAAATAATCTTCGTGCCGCGCTGTCGGCGCTGGAGGGGCATCCTGATATATCGCTCGTTGAAACCAGCTCATTTTATCAAACCCAGCCGCTGGGGCTGAAAGGCCATCCGGATTTCCTCAACGGCGTTGTGAAGGTGAAAACCCGGTGGGGTGCGCAGGAACTGTTTGAACACATGCAGGCGGTTGAACAGCGAATGGGCCGTCAGCGCAGCCGGCGATGGGAGCCGCGGATCATCGACCTGGATTTACTGTTGTTCGGCAATCAGCGGATCGATCAGCCGGAGTTGAAAGTTCCGCATCCGCAGATGCATCTGCGAAACTTCGTTCTGCGGGGCTTATGCGAACTTGATCCCGATCTGAAACACCCCGTGCTGAAGCAATCCATGGCTCAGTTGGCCGACCGGCTCAACGGCCGGGATTTCCGCTTGAATTCCGCAAAGCCCCAGCTGGTTTCGATTGCCGGCGTCATTGGTGTCGGAAAAACCACTCTGGCTGCCGGCCTGGCGCGCCGTCTCGGCGCCAAATTCATCCCCGAACAATATGACAACAATCCCTTTCTGGCCGATGTTTATGCCGGTCATCGGGAACTGGCCCTGGATTCAGAACTGTTTTTCCTGTCCAGCAGCGCCTCCCAGCTTCGAAAAGGCGCCTTGACCGCCGGCGGATGGTATGTCAGCGACTATGTCTTTGACAAGGCGATGATTTATGCATCCGGCTGGCTGGAGGGAAATGATCTGGCTGTTTACAAAGAGCATTATCAGTCTGTCCGCAGCGACATTGCCAATCCGGTTTTGATTATTGTCATGCAGGACAGTGCGGAAAATTGCCTCGACCGGATTCACCGGCGAAACCGGCCCTACGAACAGCGGATTGAAACCGCGTTTCTGGAACATCTTGCCCGCGGTTTTACCTTGCTTTATAATTGTTATATGGCCTGTCCGGTGATACGGATAGGTTCCAATGAGTGCAGAACAGACGAGCAGGTTGGTTGTTTCGCCGAAGAAGTGCGCTGGTATCTTGCGCAGGCAGGTCATTAAATGGTAACGCTGCATACAATTGAACAGATACGCCAGGCCGTGCAGAACGCCCGCCGCCAGGGCAGGACGATTGGCTTTGTTCCAACAATGGGGGCGCTGCACGAAGGCCACGGTTCGCTGATAAAGGCCGCACAGCGGCAGTGCGGCTGTGTGGTTGTCAGCATCTTTGTGAACCCGACGCAATTCGGCCCCGCTGAAGATTTCTCCCGCTACCCCCGTACACTGGAAACCGATGCGGCGTATTGCCAAAAACTCGGCGTAGATATCATTTTTGCGCCCTGTGCCGAAGAAATGTATCCGCACGAGCAGTTGGCTTGGGTGCAAATCGAAAAGCTAACCGCCGGACTGTGCGGAGCCGCCCGGCCCGGCCATTTTCGCGGTGTAGCTACCGTTTGTGCCAAGCTGTTCAATTGCGTCCAGCCCGATATCGCTTATTTCGGCCAAAAAGACGCCCAACAGGCAGCGGTTATTTGCCGGATGGTCCACGACTTGAACATGCCGCTGAAAATCTGCGTCTGCCCGATTATACGGGAGCCGGATGGGCTGGCCATGAGCAGCCGGAACCGGTATTTATCAGCGGATGAACGCCGCCGGGCCTTATGTCTTTATCATGCGTTGCAAACCTGCCGGGAGCAGATTGTCGCAGGGCAGCGGCAGGTGAACCGGCTGACGGAGGCGATGCATCAGATTGTTGAACGGAACCAGGGCAGGGTTGACTATATCAGCATTATCGACCCACAGACCCTTGAACCGCTGATCCATATCGAGCGGAAGGCCTTGGTTGCACTGGCGGTCTATATCGGCCAAACCCGCTTGATCGACAATCTTTTGCTGGACTTGAACGATCTTGAAAATCCTATATAATGAACGGTGTTAAAATAGTGTTCATAATTTCAGGAAACGGAAACTATGTTAGTTAAAGCATTAAAAGGTAAAATCCATCGCTGTCGGGTTACCCATACGAAAATCGACTACCCCGGCAGCATCGGGATTGATGAGGACATGCTCAACGCCGCCGGGATTTTGCCCTATGAAGAAGTCCTGCTGGCCAATGTTACCAACGGCGAGCGCGTGGAGACCTATGTAATTCCCGCCCCGGCCGGAAGCAGGGAAATAAGCATTCTTGGCGCTGCCGCCCGATTGTTTAGTCCGGGCGACATCATTATTATCATGAATTTTGCGTACTATTCGCCCGATGAAATGAAGAATCTCAAGCCCAAAGTCCTTGTTTGTGATGAACATAACAATTTTTCGCTGCTTAGTAAGTCCTGAATGCATCCGGAGTTTTTTAACATCCCGTTTTTGAATATCTCCGTCAAAAGTTACGGAACGCTGCTGGTGATCGGTTTTCTGGTCGCCGTCTGGCTGATGAGACGGATGATGAATCGTTCCGGCCAGAATCCTGAATGGGTTACCAATGCCGCTATGTATGCGCTCCTTTGCGGCATCGTGGGGGCGAGGGTTTTTTACGTACTCCATCATCGTGAGGTCTTCAGCGGAAGGCCGCTGGATGCCTTTGCCGTCTGGCAGGGCGGGTTGGAACTTCTGGGCGGCGTTCTGACAGCGATTGGATTTCTGTGGCTCTACCTGTGGCGGAAAAACCTCCCCAAACGGCTGTATCTGGACGTACTGGCGGTGGGGTTGATGGTCGGTTTGGGATTCGGACGAATCGGCTGCCTGATGAACGGCTGCTGTTATGGCAAAATCAGCGATGCCCCCTGGTCTGTTCATTTTCCCTATGCCAGTTCGGCGTTTTACAGCCAGATACACCCGGACCCTGCGCGTAATCGATACTGGCCTCAGTTGGAACTTCCCGAATCGTATTTTCAGAACGGTTATCTCAAGCCGTTTGAGCAATTGACACCCGAACAAAAAAAGGCGGTTACATCCGGGTCCTTTCGTGCCTTGCCCGTACACCCCACCCAGATTTATTCGAGTATAAACGCTTTTTTCCTTGCGGGTATTCTCTATGCTGTTTGGCGCAAGTTCGGCCAAGCCCGGCCCGGCATAGTGATGAGTATCATGCTCATCCTGTACGGGATGACCCGCTTTTGCATCGAGACCCTCCGCGACGACAATCCCTTCGAATTTGGCTGGTGGGCCATCTATAAAGGCGGAACCGTTTCCCAGAATATCTGTATCTATCTTATTCTGTCCGGCATTATCCTGCTGACTTGCTTTATCATCAGAAAAAGGCAGGTCTGAAAAATCATCGGCAGATGCCGATGGTTGCCTTTTTGCGGGTCGTCTTCCCGGACTCTTCCATATAGCTTCCGTCCGGCATGAGAATGCGTTCAGTGGCAACGACAGTGTCATTATCGACTCTCTCCATAATTCGGGTGCTTTTGTGTCCGGTTGCCCATTCCCACTCCGTAATTTCCTTCTTCCCATCGCATGTCCCTCTGCCCTCCGCGATACACCGCAAGCTGTCAAACAGATACCCGATGGTTTGACCGGTACGCAGGTCAATCGTATAAATCTCCAGCGAGGCAAAGGGCAATTTCCTGAACCGTTCAATTTCTTCATTTGACGCATGCAAATTCTGTTTGAGGTACTGTATTTGTTCCGGGGTCATTTCTGTAATTTCGGCAACGCCCGTATGGAAACGAAACTGCCCGTTCAGAGTCAACTCTATCTTTACCTCCGCTTTCCCATGCCCCGCATCGGATTTGCCCACCCCTTCCCATTCACCCACAAGCCATATGTTCCATTCATCCTGAAGGGGTAACGGGTTAAACTGATAGGAGGAGGGGTGAACGACGGCGGTAAGATTTTCCGTAGGCCGATGACATGATGCAGTGAGTAATACGATAGCTGACATAATGAGGATTGATAGTTTCATAAAAATCTCCTTGCTTTGTAATGTCGTTATTATACCTTTCCAAGCATCGGCGGCACCACCCGCTAAAACACATTAAAAATACTCTTTAATGAAGCTGCAGGCTCTTATTTTCCGTGTTATTCTGCGTATTCTGTGATTGTTGTGTCTTTAATTACAAAAAAACTGTGTAATCCGTAGTTGCCTTTTTTGCAAAACAAAGCCAATCAAAGCCAATTTTTCAGAGCAGCGCACAACCCGTCTAATTGATCTTGGGTGTGGGCGGACTGTACGGAAACCCGCAGTCGGGCTGTATTTTGAGGCACGGTAGGGGGGCGGATGGCGGAGATAAAATAGCCGGCGTCAAACAGCCGTTTGGACACATCTACAGCCCTGGCCGACTCGCCTGTGAGTACCGGGATAATCTGGGTTGTACTGGTGCGGATGTCCAGCCCCATTTTTTGAAATTCGTTTCTGAGAAATGCGGCGTTTTTCTGCAGGCGCTTTCGCCGGGCCGGTTCTGTGCGGATGATATCCAGTGCCTTCAGGGCCGCCGCGGCGATGACCGGTGAAGGGGCAGTCGTATAAATGAACGGCCGGGCGCGGTTAACCAGATAGTCAATCACCGCCGTTGGTCCGGCAACAATACCGCCGGCGGCGCCGACCGCTTTGCCCAGCGGCACAACGAGGATGTCAATATCCCTCAGGAGGTCTTCCTGTTCGCACAGGCCCGCCCCGGTTTGTCCAAAGCACCCGAAACTGTGGGCTTCATCGACAATCAGGATGGCATTATACTTCTTTTTGATCTCCACCAATTCCGGCAGAGCGGCGGTATCGCCATCCATCGAAAATACGCTTTCGGTAACGATGAAGCGGTTGTGGTAATGCGAATCCGCCAGGTGTTTTTCCAGCCGCTCCGGCTGGTTTCGCCGGTAGGTGTGAAACTCCGCGTCGCATGCCCTGACGGCGTCAATGATGGAGGCATGGTCGAATTTATCCATCATGACCAAGTCGCCTTTTTGCGGCAGGGCGGTCAACACGGCCTGATTGGCCGTCCACCCGGAAGGAAAGTACAGTGCCCCCTCCTTGCCCAGAAACGCTGCAAATGCCTCTTCTAACTCCGTGTGCGGCCGCAGTGTCCCGCAAATCAGCCGCGAAGCCGATGCCCCCAGACCGTACTGCTCAAGGGCTTCCATTGCTGCCTGGCGAATCCGGATATCTTCCGCCAGATTCAGGTAGTTGTTGCTGGAAAAAAGCACCTTTTCGCTGCCGTTGGCCATGCGAACCGCCGGCCCCTGCGCAGAATCAATGCAAACGCACCGGCGGAGCAAGCCGTCGCGTTGGAATGCGTCAAGCTGACGCTGATAACAGGCGAAGTTATCCATACTTTTGGTCATTTTACTGTTGAATCAGTTTTGATTTTGGAGATATTATAACGACAGAGTTACGAAACAGATACACTTTTCAGGAAATCCGATGGGAATTTACGACAGAGATTACGTCCGGCCGCCCCATGAACAGTATTACAGCATGGGGTCGGGTTTTAAGGGCCTGCCGCCGGTGGTCAAATGGCTGCTGATTATCAATTTTGCAATTTTTATCGTTGCATATTTGATGCCGGCTTTGGGAGAATATCTCTATGCTTACGGGGCTGTTTGCCCCGCCGGTATTGGTATGATGCTGCAGCTCTGGCGGGTGATTACCTATCAATTTCTGCATGGGGGGGTGTGGCATCTTGTGTTTAATCTGATGGTGCTGTACTTTATGGGGCCGTTTGTCGAGCGGCAGTGGGGTTCAAAAAGTTTCCTGAAATTTTACCTGATTTGCGGTGCGGCCGGCGGGGTTGTCTATACGCTGCTGGTGTTATTCAAAGCGCTTCCTGCGGGGATGATGGTAGGGGCTTCCGGAGGAATCTATGGAGTCATGGCAGCCCTGGCGATGATGTATCCGCAGATGAAGGTCCTGCTGTGGGGGGTCATTCCCATGACCATGGTGCGGCTGGTGATTCTCTTGGTGATAATGAGCTTCATTACGATTGCCTTTGGAAATAATGTCGGCGGCGAAGCGGCGCATTTGTCCGGTCTTGCGATGGGGTTTCTTTACCTCAGGTACAAACCCTGGGCTGCCCGGTTTCGGATGGAACGAAGCAAAGACGCCTGGGCGAAGAAAATCAATCAGGAAAGAAACTTTCAGTCGGAAGTGGACCGGATTCTCGACAAAGTGCACAGGGAAGGCATTCACACGCTCAGCGACCGGGAAAAACAAACCTTGCGAGAAGCCACACGCCGGGAACAGGAAAACGCCCGCCCCGGCCGGCAGGGAGAAAATTAGTCCCAATTCACTTTTTCGTTGCGTTCGACCAGTTCTTTAATCCGGTTCTCAACGGCTTGCGATTTATAATTTTTCAGCGCATCCAGTTCAGCCGCCTGGGTTTCCAATTCCTTGGTCAGTGCCTGCAGGCGGTTATGCAAGAGTTCGCATCGGAGCTGTTTTTCCAAAACGATGGTATCGAACTGGATGGAGATGAGGCGGTTTAGTTCCTCTATCAGTTTTTGCCGCTGTTCCGGGGCAGCCAAACGAATCTGCAGAAGCGTTTCATTTTGCTGTTTCTGGAGTTCAAGCTCCTGCTTCATCGCTTCAGCCAGCTTGGGGCTGTATCGTTCGGCTCGCTGAATCGGCTCATAAGTTTTCATCAGGTCCAAAATCTGTTGTGCGTATTTTTCCGGACTGGAATCGCGGAGTTGGACTAACTCCTTGAAATCCTCCGGAGATCCTTTTTCTAACCACACCAAAAACAGTTCATGTTTTTTCTCCAATTGCTCTTTCCATTGGGGCTGTTCTTCCTGCGGTTTGGCGTCCGGTTTTTCACTTGGGGTATGTTTGCGGATTTCCTGCCGGATGGCGTCAATAAATTTAGGCGGATCACTCTGGCGAAGTGCCGCTAACTGTTCGGCTCGTTGAGGATCTGTTTTCTTAAGCTCTTCCAGAATCTGCTGGACGTGTTTTTCAGTGAGTTGGAGTTCCTCCTTGGAATCCAACGACGTTTCACGCCAGATTTTCGGTGCAATATCTTCGGTTTTCTCTTCCTGCGGCGCAGGCGGAGCAGGTTCCTGGGCATTCTGCTGCGGCGCGGCCTGCGGAGCCGGTGGTGTATCCGGTTGGGCAGGCGGGGCAGGTTCCTGGGCATTCTGCTGCGGTGCGGCCTGCGGTGCCGGTGGTGTATCCGGTTGGGCAGGCGGAGCAGGTTCTTGGGCATTCTGCTGCGGTGCGGCCTGCGGTGCCGGTGGTGTATCCGGTTGGGCAGGCGGAGCAGGTTCCTGGGCATTCTGCTGCGGTGCGGCCTGCGGGGTCGGAACATCCTCTGCGCGGGCGGACAAAATCAGCATTCCGGACGTTGTGATCCACAGCAGCCATCCGGCTGCAGCAGCAAAAAAAATCCTCATCGCATTTGGCCTTTCCAGAATTTGGTGTTTTGTGTCTGCGATTCTATTTCATCCAATTCCATCATATCCAGTGAAAGCGTATTCACCGGTTTAAAGGCATCGATAGAAAGGTTTTGCATTGATTCGGCCACATCTTGCAGGTCCTTTTCAATTTGAGACAAGGACGAATCTTTGGCATAAAGGCACTGGTTCCAGTCAACGGCTGTTGCGAATAGCCGAGGCGTCGGAGAGTTTGTTACTCGATTGGCGGAGTAGAGAATGTACAACCCCGCTAAAAGAGCGGCGATCACCGCTGCCGCGCAACCCCGCCACATCACGGCGGTGCGGCGTCTTCGATGTTCCGCTTCGCGGCGTATTTTTTCCTGGATTGCGCTCACCGCCTCCTGCCGCACTGCAGGGGCAGGGGAGGCATCAAACAAACGGTCCGCTTCGGCGAAATCATCCGCTGCTTGCCGGGCGCGATTGTCATCCATAAACTGACGCAGCAATTGTTCTAACTTTTTACGTTTCATGAGTTGTCCATTATTTGACGTAATTTTTTTACTCCGCGATGCACCTTCGACAGTGTTGTGCCGATGGGTTCTTTTCGTATTTCAGCTAATTCCTTAAAGCTCAATTGACTGTAGTACCGCAAGGTAATCAGTTCGGCTGTTTCCGCATCGAGTTTTTCTAGGGCCGACTGAAGCCGATCAAAGACCTCCGGATGCTGCTTTTGGGACGGCTCGGTCTGTCGGAGCAGGTCCGCTTTCTCATCCAGCAGGCGTTTTTGCCGATATTGGCGGCGAAGCGAGTCCCTGAACAGGTTTGAGGCCACCATGAATATCCATTTGTCAAAAGAGCCGCCCTCAAAGGAGCGTATTTTCCTGAACAGCCGTATAAATAAATCGCTGAGCAGTTCCTCGCTGGTGTCGGGTCGACCTGTTAATCGGTAAAAATAAGCGTAACAGCGATCCGAATAGCGTTTTACCAACTCGTTAAATGCCTCTGGATCACCTGATTTACATTGTTCAATTAACTGTTCAAGCCCAAATGTCTCAGACATCACATCATAGCTTCTATTAAAAAAACGTTTATCTACACTGACTTATTGCAAAAAGGCCTCGTTTTTACCGTAAAAAAGACACCTTTAATGGGGAGAAATGCATCATCAATACCCCCAAAATTGCCGCCAAACGGGTTTTTTACGAGTTTCATTGTGGCTCTTCAGGGTCTTCAACCTTCCATCTGTCCGCTTCGTCAATATCGTCCAGTTCGCGTTTGACATACTTTAATATTTTGTCCTGCATCGGGGCCATTTTACTCTGCCATGTAAGCATCGTCTGGTAATGTGAAACCAGAAGATCCAGACGGAGAAGCTGCCATTTCATTAGACATTCCGGCTCTTTTATATTGTAAAATGGGTCGCAACTGAACACCCGGCGGCCCTGTTCATCCTGTTTATAATATTCACAATCCTTACATTGAATCATCTGTGTTACTCCGGGCGAAAAATACTTGCATTCTATTTATGAATTTTTATAATACCGGTTTAAGCTGTTTTTGAAAAGGAAGAAAATACCAACCAGGAGAAATGAATGGCTAAGCCGCGACGCAGAAGAAAGATTGGCAGCAAGAAACGCAAAGCTAAGTGGAAAGTTCGTAACAAGATTACGTAATCCCTGTTTTTGCGATTGTATCGAGTGTTCTGTTTCGGACACTCGAACTTCAGCGACTGCGAAATGGGACCTAATGTTCTCATTTTGCAGTCGTTATTTTTCCGGGAACACCAGAAACTCACTGAAAACCATCTGGAATTCGGCTTGCCCGGCGACTTCCACGTAGTTGATTGTTCGAGCCAGCGTATTTGCGCATTTCCGTGCCTCTTGACTGAGCAGGGCCATTTCCGCACCGGAGCTGGCCGCATTGCCGATGAAGTGAATCTTTTCCAGAGGAATTTTCGGCAAAAGGCCGATTCGCACGGCATTTTCCTTCTGTATGTAATTACCGAATGCGCCTGCCAGCAGAAGCTTTTGGATGTTTTCGATACTCACCCCGGCTTTACGTAGCAGCAGTTCAATGCCAGTTCGGATGGCTGCCTTGGCCAGCTGCAGTTGGCGAATGTCCTTCTGGGTCAAAAGAACGGCATTTGGGGAGCAACTATTTTCCGTCAGGACAAATGCGGGTTCGTTTTTATAGGTAATCAGCCGTTTGCGAATCGAATCGGCCATCATCGGGTCCAACTGGTCCGACTCATAAAACCGGCCTGTGGCATCGATTATGCCGAGATTCAGCATAACCGAAGCAGCATCAATCAGCCCGCTGCCGCAGATGCTTTGGGGTTTGCCAGAACCGATGATATCGACATCGATATCCCGACCGTCAAACAGGACGCGTTCAATGGCTCCATCCTGGGCACGGCTTCCAAATTCGATGCCTGCGCCTTCAAGGGCTGGTCCGGCGGCACAACTGGCGGCTGATAAAGCATCTCCGGTGCCCAGTACAATCTCGCCGTTTGTTCCAATATCGACCAATAAGATGGTTTCCCGTGTTGTATCCATCCCGCAGGCCAGCGCCGCAGCAACTGTGTCTGAACCCACAAAACCGGCGATATTGGCGATGGTGTGGACATTTCCGGACGGATTGATTTGAATCTTCAAATCCCGGGGGTTTCGGTTGGCGGCAAGCAGGGAATGGGCGCGATAAGGGGCTTGCCCCAGTTGTTTAACCGGATGCTTGAGCAGCAGGTGGCTCATGGTGGTATTGCCCACAGCAACAATTTCGTAAACGGCGTCAGGTTCGATGCCGCCTTGTTTTGCGGCCTGCCGGATCAGGTTATTGAGGCAATCAATAACGGCCTCGTGCAGCTGCCGGCCGCCGTCTTCAGTTTCACTGTGCCCAATCCGGCTGATGACATCGGCGCCGTATCGGGTTTGCGGATTGCCTGCTGAAACGACGGCTGCGCTCTGCCCCGTTACCAGATTAAGCAGGCGTGCGACAATCGTGGTGGTGCCGATATCAACGGCCAGTCCAAACAGCGTTTCTGCTGTATTGCCCGCCTCAAGCCCGGTTAGTTTGCAGCAGGGCGCCGAAGGAAATGCGTTGTCCCCCTCAAACGATGTCAGGATGACCGTAACACCGGTTTTTTCAAAGGCTGGCAGGCCCTCTTCCAATTCAGTATTCATAGCATCCTGAATAATGAATCGCGATTGGATTTTTTCCGAAATCCGTTGGCAAAAAGCATCAATACCGAAAGGGGGATTTTCGATGAAGATTTTTTGGATCGTCGGCATAGCGGCGACCGGGCGGCGGATTCCATGTTCAAGAATCCGTTGTTTGAAAAACCGGCTGACATCCGGGATTTGGACGGTCAAATCATGCTCAATTGTATATTGGCAGGCCAAAACCTCTTTTCCGGAGGGCAGCAGTCGAACCTTGCATTTGCCGCACCGTCCTGTGCCGCCGCAGGGATTGGCAAGGATAATCCCTGCCTGGCCAGCCGCTTCAAGCAGCGTCGCTCCGCCATGAATGACGGCCGTCACACGATCCGGCTCAAACTGGATTCGATAGTGCTTCATAATAGTCCTGCTTGGATTTTAACGCCTGTGAACAACTATACCAAAAAAACGGCAAAAAACAACGATCGTTTGCGAAATCGACGGTTTTGAAGATTTCTGCCGAAAACAGGAAAAAAAAGTTTCAAAACAGGGGGCATCGGGTATAGTATAGAAGCATTCGCAACGGACGTTGATGGGAGCAGATATGACAGAACGGATTCCGAAGATAATCGTGGTCGGACCGGCCTTTATTGATATGGCGATCAAATGCGAGGAGCATCCGGCCGCGGGGAAAATCACGGAAGGCAGCGGATTTACCTGTACGCCGGCCGGTGCGGGTGTCATGGACGCCACGCAGATGGCCCTTTGCGGATGTGAAACCTGCCTGCTGACCCGAGTGGGGGAGGACTGCTTTGGCGAAATGATCCGTCAAAATCTGCGGCGTCATTCGGTTCTGACCGACTTGGTCTATTCCACCCAGGCGATGAGCACGGGTATCGTTGTAACGATTGTCAACAGCAATGGGGAAAACAGCAGTTGTCGCTCGCAAGGGGCAACGCGCATCATGAGCCGGGATGAAATTGAGTGTGCCGCCGCTGAACAGCAGATTGGCTCAGCCGATGCGGTGCTGGTTAATGATTCGATTCCACGGGCGGCGTCTGTGGCGGCGATCCGGTCGGCCCAGATTCATAAGACACGCGTGATTTTGAGCGTTAAATTGCCCGGAGCGGATCGCGATGCAATCCAATCCATTGACTGGCCGATGGAGTTTTATAATGCCGATATCATTGTTCTGCGGTTTAAGGGGATAATGTGCGGCTCGGAACTTGGCGCTGGCGGCGAGGGGGATCTGAAATTTGTCGGCACGGAACTGGTTGCACACGGGGCTAACTGTGTGGTCATCAGTCTCGGCTGGCGCGGGGCGCTGGTGATAGACCGACAGGGACCCCGCCATTTGCCCGGGATTCCTACGGAAGTGGTTGACCAAAACGGGTGTGATGCTGCGTTCACCGGCGCGCTGACCGCCTGTTATGGAACCGGTGATTCTCCGGACAAAGCGGTGCGGTTTGCCATTGCGGCCGAAGCCCTGATGCGAAGCCGTTTCGGCTTGCAGGAGGCCCTTCCTAAAAAGGAGGAGGTTTTGACCCTTCTGCAAAGCCAGCCGGATTAACGGCGTCACCGACAGCCAAGGATGCAGCGACAGGATGGAATAATCCTTCCATAATGGCATGGCAACAAAAAAACCGTTGGAATCTTGGCGACTTCCAACGGTTTTAGATTTTACCGATTCTCCGTGTTGCTTACTCGACAGCCGAGACTAACATGGCCTCGATATACGCCATGATGTTCGGATTTTCGCTGCTGACAACGGATTCTCCGTATTTACCCAAAACAAGATCATCGGATTGACCAACGGGAAGCTTTAGCTCATTGTTCAGAATTGCAACATATTTGGCAAAAGCGTCCGCATAGTCCCCCCCCATAGCAAGTTGGGGCTTGTCCCGCAAAATATCTTCTATGGCCATTTTGGCATCCGACATAAGCTCTGCAGAAAGCGGCTGATCCAGTGAAACGTCTGTAAAGAGTTGAGAAATCCGAGGGTCAGCAAAGAGCTGTTCCAAAGTGGCCATTCCGGTTCCATCGGGATCCTTCAGTGTTGCAGCGGCCGTCAGCAGGTTCTGGCAGGCGTCACACGGCTGAAGGTTCGGATTCGTCGCCAGGGAGTTGCCGATCAGCAGTTGCAGTTCGTCTGAATTGACGCCCAACTCATTGGCCGCGGCGTCCATCACTACCGGGCAGCCCTTCAGTTGCGGCAGTTCCAGCACCGGCAGCGGCGGAACCGGCAGAATGGGCTCAGTTGCCGATACGGTTACTGTAACAGTTCCCTGTGCATAATTAGGTCCAATATTCTCACCGTTCTGGTAGATATTTTCACCATCCCAGACCGAGATATTGAAGGTCTCTTTGCCCGTAAAGCCATCAGCGGGAGTATATGTCCACTTGGCACCGTCGAATACGAGTGTCCCGCCGTTGTCACCGTTGTAGGTTCCCGGTACAATCGTCAGGTTATCCGGTATAGTCTGCTGCGGATCAAAGGGATCTGTAACAAGTACCGGTGAAATCGTTCCATTCTGCGGGATCGGATCGGGTTGGGTACCAACCCGTCCGAGATCACCTTCGGCAGTCGGCTTGATGTTGGTCGTATTGACCGTGAGCGAGCCGCTGTTGGAGACCTTGTCGCCCTTGACGCCGTCGACATACTGATACTGGCCGTCCCAGACCACTATCGTAAAG
>JAKEGM010000073.1 GCA_022615575.1 Planctomycetales bacterium | reverse complement strand
ATGTAGCCGAAGCGTCCCGCTTCGGAATTTTTATTCTCAAGCTGGAAGCTTGAGCTACAATAAATTGGGTTCGTTTGGTTTTTTGCGTTTTTGGGCTGAAAATGAGGTTTTTGGGTGGATTTTTGATACCAACATGCGCCCAAACGACAGAATGGACGAGGTGGACGGAGTAGACGAAAAGATTGACGATTTTCGATTGACGATGGACGATTTCAGTCAACAGTCAGCAGTTATCAGTCCAAAGCGAAATCGCCGTAAGCCGTTTATTCAAATAAAGTTCCGCGTGGGCACAGCCCACTCTACGGTTTATAGCCTTTTAACATATTGTGCTCTGATATCCGCAGGACATAAACCATGCGGCGGCATCGTGACTGCTGACGGTTTCGAGTGCATCTACGATGGCTGTGATAAGAACATCAATCGTGCGGGCTTTGGCGGAGCGAAGAAATTGCTTTACCTTGCTCCACATTTTTTCTATCGGATTCAAATCGGGTGAGTAGGGCGGCAAAAACCATGTCGTTGCGCCGACAGATTCGATCATTGAAATGGCGGTTGCATGTTTGTGGGCTGCACGATTATCCAAAACTACAATATCTCCTGCTTTGAGTGTCGGCAAAAAATATGCTGCACGTAGGCGCCAAATACGTCTTTGTCGGTTGCGCCATCAACGACCATACAGGCAGTCGATCCATCCAACCGCAATGATGAGATCATGGTCGTCGTATGCCAATGGCCACAGGGAGCGTCATCCATCATTCGCAACCCGCCTTTTGCACGACCGTAGAGCCTGGTCATGTTTGTTTTTGCTCCAGATTCGTCGATAAACACAAGTCGGGTCCAATCCATTGAATGCTGTGCCTTTTTCCACAACCAACGTTTCAAGGCTACATCCGGCCTGTTTTGCTCGGATGCATGTAACGCTTTTTTTTATAGTTCCACCCGAGATGCTTGAGTGTGGTATGGATCGCCACAATACTGCAATCGACTGTGCCGGAAAAATGCTCTTTAATCTCTTCAAGAGTGGCATCGGGATGGGCAGTAACAAAAGCATCGAGATTTTGCAGATTTGCTCCGGCAAAAACGGCCTTGCGGCCCTGATTTTGAGGTTGTGACGCTATGTCGCCGATGTTTCTTCTCTGTCGCAAAAGCTTGTAAATCCAGAAGGTGGAGACACTAAACATGGCCGCAATCTGATTCCGTGTTCCCATGCCACCATCAATCGCATGCAACACCCGCTTACGCAATTCTATTGGATATGCTTTCATGCAAAACATATCGGAATACAGAGCACAAAAACTTAAATTGCTATAAAACGAAGCCAATCAAAGCCAATTCTTGCAAAAGCCGGCTGGAGTCGGTATAGTAATCAGCATTCAGTCCTCAGACCTTAGTCTTCAGGGCTGTTGGAAGTTAAGTGATTATTTGCACAAAAATTACTCAAATGGAGAATACCCATGATTGGCTGTCATATTGGACGGATGTTTCAGGTTACGGTAGCGGGCGGGTCGTATCAGGAGGGGCTGACGGCGGTGGTGCAGGGGTGCCCGCCGGGGATGGTCTTGACCGAGCAGGAGATTTACGGGGACCTTTTGCTGCGAAAGCCGGGGGCGGATGAGCTTTCCAGCCCGCGTAAGGAGCCGGATTTGCCGGTTATCTATACGGGGCTAAATGCCGCCGACACCGTCGAAAACGCGGGCAACAAGGGCCATACCAACGGCACGCCGCTTACCATCCTGATACCGAACCTGGACCGGCATTTTATCCATATCAAGCAGTACCAGGACACCAACCGCACGCCCCGGCCGGGACACGCCTCGTACGCCTCGTTTGTCAAGTACGGGCCGGACGACGACGCCATCGGGGCGGGGATTTTCAGCGGACGCTATACCTCGACTATCGTCGCGGCCGGTTATGTGGCCAAGAAGGTGCTTAAGGCGTTCGGGATCGAGGTTTTTTCGTTCATTAAGGAAATGGCGGGCGTTCGCTGCCCGGATATGGATTCGGCGGCCATTTTTGAGTACACCAATCGCTATAAGCAAATGCGGCACGACCTGGACCCGTTTTATCAGGAAATCTTTGTCAAGGGCCGCCTGACGCCGGACATGCGGTTCCTGGAGAAAATGGCGGTTTTGGCGCAGGTCGAAAACGAGATTGACGATATCCGCGCCAAGACGCCAAAGATGACCGCAAAAGAGGTTCTTCAAAAATATCATGTCCATCCGGTTGTCGATTGCCCGGATATTGAGGCCGCCGAAGCGATGCTGGCCGCCTGCAACAAAATTACCAGGACCGGCGATTCTTCCGGCGGTATCGTGGAGGTTCGCGTTACCGGCGCTCCCGCTGGATTGGGTGAGCCGGTGTTCGATAAGCTGGATGCCGAACTTGGCCGGATGCTGGGTATCGGGGCGGTTAAGGGCGTTGAAGTCGGGGCGGGCTTTGCCGTTAAGGATATGACCGGCTATCAGGACAACGACCAGATGCATTCGGAAAACGCCAAGGTGGTGTTTGATTCCAACAACGCCGGCGGGATTACCGGCGGCCTGACGACCGGACAGGACATCATCGTTCGCCTGGCCGTCAAACCCACACCGACGATTGACAAGCCGCAGCATACGATTGACAAATACACGCTGAAGAATACCGACCTGGCGGCCATCACCCGCCGGGATCCGACGATTGTCGGACGCATCTGGCCGGTGGCGGAAAACTACACGGCGATGGTGATACTGGACCACCTGCTGGCGCACCTGGGCTATCAGCAGATGAAGGCAAAATTCTCCCGATAAGAAATATAATCCGTCAGACAAAAGAAAAGCCGGACTGCCCGTTTTTCAGGCATGTCCGGCTTGTATCCGTAAAAACCGGAAAAAACCGTTTATTTACTCAACCCCGCAATCGCATCAGCTTCCGCTTCCGCCTGCAAAATAATGGTGGGCTTGACCAGAATCAGCAGCACCAGTTTGTCATCCACTACGCTGCGGTTTGAGAAAAACCGTCCCAGCACCGGCAGTTTACTCAGAACCGGCGCCCCCGACTCCGTTTCCCGCATGGCCGTCAGGGTCAGTCCGCCCAACAGTACTGTACCGCGATCCGGAACCGTAACACGCGTCTGGATCGAGGTCAGCTGTGTGGTCGGAAGAATATAGGTATCGGTGATTTGCTCACCTGTGGTGGGGCTGAAACCAATCGCCGTTTCAGTATCCTGGGCAATCAAATCCTGCAGATAGGCCGTTACACGAAGAATAACAAACTTTTTGTCCGCCGTAATAACCGGCGTAATCGACAATTGAACCCCGGTATTAATGTCTTCGTTTTCATTTTCCCACCAGTACACTTGATTGGTGGTATTGTCGTTGGTAATTGTCTCCGTGTTAAACGTGCTGCCTGTCTTGAGGCGTTTGGCCGTATTGACCCGCATGGTCGCGGATTCATTGTTCAGCACTACGGCCTTGGGAGCGGATAATTGCTTTGCATTTTTATGCGCCTGCGTAGCCCTCAGGATGAACTCAACCTGCAAATCATCCAGCGACTCATAGGTCATGGTCGTGTTCAGTGCCGGGTTGCTCAACGCTCCTCCCAAACTGCCCGGTACCGGAGTAGCGGTTGGAATCGTATGACTGGAAGAATCCTGCTCGACAGCAACATCTCCCCAATGCCCGCCGATATCCATCTGACGGATGTTCACGTCCAACCCGATATCTTCAAGAAAGTTCTCCGACACCAGGAGGAACCGCGCTTCAATCGCAATCTGCTGGCCCAGGTCGGCCCGCAGTGTATCCAGTAATTCTTTAATCTGCTTATGCACCTCCGGCGATTGATAGACAAGCAACTTGTTTTCGCTGTACTGATCGATTCGCCCCTCACCGCCTGCATCGTACCATGAATCCGGCTCAACCGTCTGTTGAATGGTAAAAATTAACATATACGCACGGTACATCGACCGCCAGTTTCCAACACCCTGACTGCCGCCCCCGCCGTAGCCGCCGCCACCGCCCCCGCCGTAGCCGCTGCCACCGCCACCGCCGTAGCCGCCGCCACCGCCGCCGTAACCGCCGCCCATCATACCGCCGCCCATCATACCGCCGCCCATCATACCGCCGCCCATCATGCCACCACCCATGCCACCGCCGCCCATGCCGCCGCCCATGCCGCCGCCGCCCATGCCGCTGCTGTTGTAATCCTCATCGTAGTTGGCCGGAGGATTAAGCAAATCGGCCACATCGTAAATTTCGGTTGCATAATTAGCCGGCAATGACTCCTGGGTCGCAATGGTAATGGTACCCTCCTGCACAACATACGCCAGTTCGGCAAAACCGCCGGTGCTGACCGCCTGCAGGATACGGTTCAACGCGGTTCGCAAAACAACATTGCGAAGACCTTCCCCGCTGAGGTTAATCGGCGTCGTTTTTTCAACAAAGGCATTTTGACTCAAATCGCTCCAGTACACAACCATCGGCAGCGGCGGGTCCACCGAATTCTGCAAAAGACCGATCGCCTCTTCCAGGGTCGTATCTTCCGTCAATATCGAAAGATCAACGGTCTTGTCCAGCAGTTCGTTGATCGCCACATCCTCCGGGGTTTTGGCCTCTTTGAGAGCTTCTTCACGACGAGCCGATATTTCCTTCCAGTTATGCGGGAAATTGAACTCATCGGCATACGGAATGGTCCGCCGCTGAACATCCAGCAGCAGCGAGATTTCTTCTTTGTCGCTTTCTTCCTGGATTTGGCGCTGCTTGATATAATGGTCCATGTGCTCCAGGGTTTGCTTGAGAATGAGGGCCTGCTGATTGAGGGGATCAATGGCCAGAAGCTGTTCCAACTGCCCCAGCGCTTCTTCGTGACGCTGTTCTTTCATAAACGCATAGGCCCTGGCCATGTAGTCATCCACTGCCTGGGCGCGCTGGGTTTCCATCGTCTGCCGAATTTGCGTATTGAGGACATCCGCCTGCTCCTGACGCTCGGTTTCCTGCTGCCGGCCAAACGCCTGCCGGCTCTCTTCAACCCGTTGTTCAAGGTTGGTCAATTGAGCTGTGAATCCGGCGTAAAGCGTATCCCCCAACAGCATCTTGTTGTTTTCCACTGTGGAAAATGCACGGCGAAGCGATTGCCTCGCTTCATCGAACTGCTTGGCATCCAGCGCCTTCTGGGCTTTTTCCATCGCATCTCTGACAATGGCTGTTGTGTAATCCACCTGAACGGCGCGCTTCTGCCGAACGACCTCCAGATATGACCGTTCTGCCTGCTGGGCCTGCACAGAGGCACTTTCGGCCGTTTGCCGATTCACTTCAATCTCAACCAAGCTGGCCGGGTCAATATCCTCTTCAATAACCGGGGATGGAGCAGCGGGAACGGTATTGCTGTCTGCCGGAACCAGCGGAATCAATTCCTCAACTGCCGGCGTTTGTTCCGGCTGAGCTTTGGCAGCAAGGGTCAAGTCAATCATCTGAATATACTGCGAGGGAGTTTTATCCCCCTGCACGGAAACTCCGGATTCCTGCAGCTGGACAAATCCCCGCCGGGCCTGATCAAGCTGGCCGGCCGTGTAGGACGTCACGCTGGAATTATATAACGACTGCCATTTCTGCTGTTCCTGACGATGTTTTGCCGAAACATCCTGGTGGAGGTCCCGAATCATCTGCCGTTCCTGTTCACTGGCAAATGGACTGTCCTTGATTGCCTCCAGCAGTTTCATCGCTTCGGAATACCTGCCCTGTTCTGTCAGCACATCGCTTTCCTGAAGTGTCCGGGTAATCTTTGTGCGTGCTTCGAGGGCAGCAGCAATCTCGGCTAACAGTGTGTTAATGGTTTGCTGCTGACGCTCGGAAAGATACGCCGCGTATTCGGTGGATGATTGCAGCGTCGTAAGCTGGGACTGGGCCTGCTGGTAGGATCCCCGTTTCATCTGTTCCTGAGCGATGCGGATGGTTGTGTCAATCTTTGTTCGTTTTGCTTCGTCAATACTGGACGGCTGTGCCCAGAGCAATGAACTCAATATCCCGAACAGTATCAGCACGACCCCGATGCCCACATGCTTACGGCTGCGCCAGAAGAATCGCATATTCACTGAAAACCTCCATAAAATAAGGCCGAAATACGAGTTAACAATAATTCCAAAAAAAGACCGTATTTGCAGATTATATCGGTCGTTCTGTCAGTGTATAGTTAAAATATCACGAATGCAAGCGAAAAAAACACCAAAATCTTATTCCGGAGGACTTGTATTTGCCCTAAAAAGTGGGTATCTTTTCACCACAAAGAGCATTCTATTTAAGACAGCCGAATCACAAAAATGGCGGATTCACAACTTATTCTGGCGATAGAAACATCCGGACGGACTGGATCGGCTGCAATTGGCCGGGATGACACCCTGATTGCTCACGCCGTCTTTTCCGGCCTGATGAGGCATAGCGCCGAGATATTTCCGACCATCGGAGATTTGTTAAGACAAGCCGCAGCAACCCCCGCCGACATTGAACAGGTCTATATCACCGCCGGGCCGGGCAGCTTCACAGGACTGAGAATTGCAGTTACGGCGGCGAAAATGCTCTCTTTTGCACAGCATGTGCGGGTCATTGCCGCCGATTCGATGGATGTCATCGCAGAAAACGGCTTGGAGTACATCCAAAATACCGGCCGGCAGCTTGACTGCATTGTCACCGTATTGGATGCAAAAAAAGACCTTTTCTATGCGGCGGTTTTTGACCGTGTCGGCGACCGTTGGGAAAAACAGCTTGGAACAGAAATGATGCGGGCCGAACACATCCTGGACTGGCTGGCGGCACACCACCGGAAAAATGTTGGCGTCCTGGGCGAAGGACTGGTGTATTACGCGGAAAAATTCAAAGCCCCCTGTACCCATCTGCTGGATGAGGCCTTCTGGCCTGCAACTGCCGCCGGCCTGTTTCGGGTCGGACGGCGCATGGCAGCCATGAACCAATTTGCTGATCCGCCAGCCCTGATTCCCTCCTACATCCGAAAACCGGATGCGGTTCTAAAGCAGGAAAAAAACGTACCTTCTCAAAAATAGTCGAGGCCTTTTGGGTCTGCAAAACAATGCAGAGCCAAAAGGCCTTACAGAGTCGTTACATGCTACAGTGTGCGCCACGAATTCAGTGCATAACCGGACGGGTTAAGAAAGCGAGGAGTTTTCCTACCCGGTTTTTTGCCGCCTCGGCGGCGCCTTCGACCAAACAAATTTAACAGGCTCATTTTTGGCCCCCCATGATTGAAAACCATCTTTAATTACGATTGTATTATAGCATTATTCACGCAAAAAATCAAGGAAAATGAAGGGTTGGACGGCCATTCCGATAACATCGCCCGCACAGGCGCTGGCCGGCGGCAGCGACCCGCAAACGATTTCGATACCTCGGAAATAAAAAAACCTGTTTTCTTTAAGGGTATCGGCGGTATTTAAGGATGCGTTTGCAATTTAAAAGAATGGCAGGTATCATAAGCGGACTTTGAATATTTGGATGGATGACAATGCAGGAAAAGACACAAACGCCGGCCGGAATCGACGTTATCAATGGCGGGATGATGCGGTACGCCGATGCGCTGGCGCTGCAGACAGAGCTTTGCGTCAAGCGGCAAAATGACCAAATCGCCAATACGGTTCTGATTCTGGAACACCCGGCGGTCATTACACGGGGCGCACGGAAAACAGAGAATAAGTTGTTGGCCACGGAAGAGGATATTCGAAATCGACGTATTGAACTGGTACAGGTCGGCCGCGGCGGCGGAACAACCGCGCATAATCCGGGACAATTGGTCTTCTACCCTATTATCAAACTCAAAACGCTTTGCCTGGATGTCACTGCCTATGTGCGGTCACTGGAGGACATCGGCATCGACCTGCTGGCAGGCCTCGGCGTGCCAAGCGGCCGCCGCAAGGGCTATCCCGGCCTGTGGGTCGGCGAAAAAAAAATCGCTTCCATTGGCGTTCAGCTCAAAAAATGGGTGACCTTTCACGGAATGGCAATTAATATCAATAATGACTTGAGTCTCTTTGACTGCATTGTTCCCTGCGGGCTGGATGATGTCGAGATGACTTCCGTGCTGAAAGAAACCGGCAAAACAGCGGATATGACGGCGGTCAAAAAGAAGCTAAGCGAACTGTGTTTAAAATACTGGACAAAAAAACGTGAGTGAAAATAAAAAACGATTGCCGGACTGGCTCAAACGCCGATTAGGGGCCGGACAGACGTTTGTCCATACCCATCATACGCTGGACACGCTGGGCCTGGAAACCATCTGCACCAACGCCAACTGTCCCAATCGCGGCGACTGCTGGAGTCGAGGGACGGCGACGGTTCTGATTCTGGGTAATATCTGCACGCGCAACTGCCGGTTTTGTTCGGTCGGGCACGGCAAGCCGCTGCCGCCAGATGCAACCGAGCCGGAACGTGTGGCGCAAATGGCCAAAGAAATGAATCTGAAATATCTGGTGATTACCAGCGTTGACCGGGACGATCTGCCCGACGGCGGCGCAGGGCATTTTCGGGATTGTGTCCGGCAATGCCGAAAAACCGTTGAGGGGCTGGAGTTTGAACTGCTGGTACCGGACTTTCGCGATTGTCAGGATAAGGCAATTGCGATTTTATCGGACGCCCTGCCGTTTGTCTTCGGGCATAATGTGGAAACGGTTCCGTCGCTGTATCCCAAAGCCCGTCCCGGCGGAAATTATCAGCGGTCGCTGGAATTGTTGAAAAAGGCCAAGCAGACATGGCCGACCATCCAGACAAAATCCTCGCTGATGTTCGGATTGGGCGAAGCGGAAGATGAGGTGATGCAGGTTCTGCGAGATTTGCGGGCAGTGAGTTGTGACCGCATCGCGATGGGGCAGTACCTGAAACCCAGCAAGGATTCGCTGGAGGTGGAGCAGTACATCCCGCCCGAAAAATTCGATTGGTGGGCACAGCAAGCCAAACAATTAGGGTTTTCCTGGGT
>JAKEGM010000072.1 GCA_022615575.1 Planctomycetales bacterium | reverse complement strand
GACGTATCCTTTCCATGGGGACTATTCCCCTGGAAAGCTATTCGTATAAATGACTTACAAATCTTTAATAAATTACACAGTACAAATAGTGCTTCCGTTCTTTATTCTCCCGCAGGCGCAAGGGCGCCCGTCGGACAACTCACAGTACATTTCAAGGCCGCCCGCGTCAAGCCATCCGCCAGGGATTTGTTCAAGGGCACCGTGATTCCCATTCCAAAACCGCGGCCTTCAAACGCCAGCCCGAGCGTTTCGCCTTCCCTTTTTGCGGTCTGCACACACAAGCCGCATTTGATGCATTTGCCCGGCTCATAAATCAGTTTTTCATTTTCCGTAATTTGAGCAAACAGTTTTTTTTCGCCCAGCCATGTTTTCTGACGGGCTCCAAACTCCGTCGCCCGATCGCGCAAACCGCACCGATCGGCTTTCCGGCAGTCGCAATGCAGGCACCGCCGGGCTTCCTGGGTCGCCTGCTTGGGCGAAAATCCCTCGCCGATGCCTTGGGGCCGGGTGCGCCCTCTGGAAGAGGCATTTTTGAGAAAAACTTCTATTTCCTCTTTTTCCATAGTCCCCATCCGGTGATTGTAGGGCTTTTGAGGCAGCCGATTCAGCTGCAGCAGGTGAGATTCTACCGCAAATGCGGCCTCTTTTCCATCAGCAACCGCACGGACACACAGATTTCTCGAACCGATACAGCCACCGGCAGCAAAAATCCCCTCTGCCGACGTTGAATATCGCTGACGATCCGTCTGAATTTTGTCGTCTTTAACTGCAACACCCCAATTTTCCGCTTCTGCTATGCCGTTCGAACCTACGGCCAGCAGTACCGCATCGTATTGACTTTTCAACTCACCGATAGAAACGCCCTTGCCAACAGCGATATTGCCTTTAAACAGGATGCCGATGCGCAATAATTGGTCGATTTCCTGCTCGACCACCGACAGAGGCAGGACCGCACGGTCGATATCCGTATAGCGCAACGCCCCGCCGGGATGGGGATGATCGTCATACACATCGCATCCAATCCCCCCCAGCTTTAGATAATAGGCCGCTGACAGCCCGGCCGGACCTGCGCCGACGACGGCGACCTTCCGGCCAATTGGTTCTTTGCAGTCCGGCGTATAGGGCAATGACGAAATCCTATCCGCATCCGCGACAAAACACTTGAGCAGACAAATCGAAACCGCCTCGTCTGCCTGTGCCCGACGGCAGACCTTTTCGCATGGAGCCGGACAAATCCGCCCCAGAATCGCCGGCAATGGAATATCTTTTTTGACTGTTCGGATAGCTCCAGGCAAATCGCCGGATGCAATCTGCCGAATCATTTTGGGAATATCCATATTCGCCGGACAGCCAACCTCGCACGGCCCTTCGCAATCGCCGACATGGTCGCTCAGCAGCAGTTCAATAGCGGTTTTCCTCGCCTTTTGAACCTCCTCGGTCTGTGTGGCGACAATCATATTTTGCGCAACCTGTGTGCCGCACGCCGGAACCAGCGTTTTTAATCCCTCGACCCGCACAACACAGACCATGCAGCTTGTTGTCGGTTTGTACCCATCGGCAAAGCACAGCGAAGGGATATGAATGCCTTGCGTTTGCGCCGCTTCCAAGATGGTTGTCCCCGGCGGAACCTGCACTTTCTGATTGTCAATTGTTAAGGTAATCATCATTTTTTATTTGACCTGGACAGCATTGGCCGGGCAGACAGATTTGCACGTCCCGCAGCGAATGCACTTGGCCCGATCGATATCATGCTTTTCATACGGTTTCATCGCGATTGCGTCCACCGGACAGCGCTGGGCACAAATCGTGCAGCCGATGCAGTCATCCGTAATTGAATATGTAATCAGCCCGCGGCATTTGCCCGCCGGACAGACGCCTGTAATATGCGCCTCGTACTCCTCACGAAAATATTCCAGTGTTGACAGCACCGGATTGGGTGCGGTTTTGCCCAGACCGCAGATGCTGGTGTTTTGAATCATCGCGGCCAGGTCGTGCAGCTTTTCAATATCGTCCGGTTTTCCCCGGCCGCAGCAAAGCCGCTCAAGAATTTCCAGCATGCGTTTGGTCCCCACACGGCAAAAGGTGCATCGGCCGCAGGACTGCCGCTGGGTAAACTCCAGAAAATACCGCGCAATATCGACCATGCAGTCGGTTTCATCCAGCACCACCAGGCCGCCGGAACCCATAATCGCGCCGGCGGTATGCAGTGATTCGTAATCGATAGAAATATCCGCCATCGAGGCCGGCACGCAGCCGCCGGACGGCCCCCCGACCTGTACCGCCTTGAGCTGTTTATCGCCTTCGATGCCGCCGCCTATTTCCTCCACCACTTGGCGAATCGTGATCCCCATCGGCACCTCGATCAGCCCCCCCCGGCGTATCTTGCCCGCCAATGCGAACACCTTGGTTCCCCTGCTCAGGGAAGTTCCCAGTTGAGCCAGCGATTTCCCGCCGTGGTCGATAATCCAGGGAACGAGCGAATAGGTTTCCACATTGTTGATCAGGGTCGGCAATCCCCACAGCCCCTGCCGGGCTGGATACGGAGGACGCAAATGCGGCGCCGGCCGCTTGCCTTCGATGCTTTTCAAAAGCGCCGTTTCCTCTCCGCAGACAAACGCCCCGGCCCCCCTGTAAATCTGCACCTCCAATGAAAACTCACTTCCGGCGATGCCCTGGCCGAGATAACCCTTGTCCTCACAGAGTTCAATGGCCCGGTCGATGCGCTCGACGGCCAGGGGATATTCGTCCCGAATATACAAGTAGCCCCGGCTGGCGCCGACCGTTCGGGCGGCGATAATCATTCCCTCCAGAATCCTGAACGGGTATGACTCCATCAGCATCCGGTCCATAAAGGCCCCCGGGTCGCCCTCATCGCCGTTGCAGACGATATATTTCTTCTCGGCACCGGCGCTGCGAACCGCCATCCATTTCAAATGGGTTGGATACCCCGCTCCGCCCCGCCCGCGAAGACCGGACTGACGGATTTGATCGATAATCTCGTCGGCCGAGAGAACCGTCAACGCCTTTTCAAGGGCCGCAAAGCCGCCCCGGCTCTTGTATTCATCGATATCCACCGGATTGAGAACGCCACAGTGTTCTGTAGCGATTCGCTTCTGCCGGGTTAAAAAATCGGCGATGTACGGGTCTCGCACCTGAGCCGGATAACGGACAATCGAGGCAGGAAGAGAATCCGTCAGAATCAGGTCCAGCGTGTCGCGGATGGAACTGGTCATTGCGCGAATCCGGGCGGACGGCTGAAAATGTTTGAGGAGAATGGCCTTGGCATCCTGGGGTTCTACCCGCACATAGAGGGCCGACTGGCCGGACGGCGAGACAATTTCCAGCAGCGGCGTCTGGTAGCACATCCCCACACAGCCGACATGCTTAACGCAGGCCCGAATCGAGGTTTCTTCCATCGCCTGCTTTATGGCCGTCAGCAGTTTTCCGCTGCCGCGGGCCACACAGCAGGAACCAAGACCAATGCGGATTTCTCCTTCGGGCGACACATCACGGCGGCCGGCTCTTTTAACGCCTTGCTTTTTTATCTCTTTCTGCCGTTCCAGGAAATCGGCAAGAATCACACCGATCGTCTCCTGCGTAACATGCCCGTAGGTTACATCCCCAATCTGCACTGCCGGAGCCAGCGTACAGCACCCCAGGCACGCCACACGATCCACCGTAAACAGCCGATCCGCGTCGGTATCCTCGCCTTCGGCAATCTTCAGGTACCGGCAGAAGGCCTCGTAAATCTGGTTGCCGCCCTTGACATGGCAAGCCGTGCCGATGCAGACTTTAATGGTATGCTGACCGGCGGGCCGCATGCGGAATTGACCGTAAAACGTCGCCACCGACCAGAGCGTTGCGGGGGTGCATTCGGTCCGCTCGCCCAGCCGCCGAATCGCTTCAACCGGCAGATAGCCGAACGCCGCCTGCACCGCCTGCAGCAGCGGCAGGGCATGGTTGGTTTTGGCCCCGATGCGTTCAACACACGCATCCACGATGGTCAGATCAATCTCGCTCAATCGGGCAGCCCAATACAGAACAAATGTTCAACCGTTCGAATATAAATCCGTCCCGACCCAAAAACCGGGCTGGCATGACACGTTTCACCGAGTTCATTGCGGCCGATTTCGGTAAATCCGGTCCCGGTTTGGGCCAGAATCATCGTGCCGTTTTCGCCAAGCAGATACAGCACCTCTCCCACCAGAGCCGGAGAGGCCTGAAAAGGAATTCCCAAATCATGAGTATACACAGGGCTTCCATCGGCAGTGTCAAAACAGCTCAGGCCGCCTTCACTGGTCAGCGTCCAGACAAACCGTCCGTTGCTGACGGGGCTGCAGATATCGGGCATTGACGCCTCGGCCTGCCAGAGGATATGCGTGGCAGTGACATCGCCCTGTGCGTTTTTGGCATTGACGGCAACCAGTTTGTTATACGGCTCAATGACAAAGATTCGATCGTTCACAGCAATGGGAGTCGCGGCGATATCGCCTTCGATGCAATGAACCCGAAACTGCTCGGCGCCGGTTTTAGGGTCATAGGCAATGACAAACGGCGAGCCGGCGGTCAAAATCCGCCATTGTCCATCCACCCTGGCAACCGTCGGAGAAGCCCAGGAATTCGGCACGGGGCGTTTGGTTTCCCAGGCCGTTTGGCCGGTCTGCCAATCCAGGGCAATCAGTTTGCTCTGATCCCCCTCGTAGCCGACATCCCACTGGATGATTACAAGGTTTTCAAACGCCGCCAGCGAAGCGGCATAACCGTAGGCGCTTTCGGGAATGCCCAAGTGTTTTTCCCAGAGCGGTTTGCCGTCGGCGGTAAAACAGCCCACATCCCCGCCGGCGAAAATGGCACACACCCGCCTGCCATCCGTCACCGCCGTATTGGCGGCATAGCCGGTGTCTTCCATGATGTCCAATTCCTGGCGCTGCGGCGTCCGGGGGATCGAAACATCGCCTGCCCACAGCATCCTGCCGGTCTGGGCGTCGAAGCAGAAAACCTGCTGACGGTCTTTTGTGGCCCCCGTCAGAAAGACCCGGTCGCCCCAGACAATGGGCGAATTATTGCCCCCCAGCGGGACCGGTGATTTCCAGAGGATGTTCTTTCCCGCTGCCGCGTCCCACTCCTGCGGTATGTTTTCAAAGCGGCAAACGCCCAGCCCCCCGGGGCCGCGAAAGGTCGGCCACTGCGCCATCATGTCATCCATTGTCGCCGGGCCGGCATCGGACATCCTGCGGTCTGTGTCGCTTTCGATATCAGAATCCGCGACTTCGACATCCTGCGCCGCTGCCCTTTCGCTGTCGGGTGTATAGAACGCCCAAAACAGCGCCGCCATCCCCCCCATCACCAGCGTGATGGTAAACGCCGTGCGAATCCGGCGGGCCTGCTGAATCTGGCGGACTTTTATGTCGCCCAACGGCTCCAGCGACAGTTGTTTTGAGCGGTATTTTTCAGCCCACAGGACCGACCCGATACACAGGACCAGCGTAACGACCAGCAGTATCGTACCCCGACGCAAGAAATACAGCCGGGCCAGCTGATCCCGCCGAATCTGCGCGTCCAGCTCCAGAATCGCCTGGGCCAGCGTCGTATCCGCGGGATTGGCTTTGGTTTTCTCTTTCATCGTCTCCAGTTGGATAGCGCGGGCCGGATCCGTCGTTTTTGCATGATAGACCTGAACAGCCAGCAGAATGGCGACAAGCACACCGAAGACCGCCGCAACAATCGCCACTCCAACTGCCGACTGATAGCCCGCACTGCCGTATCGTTCATTTGTCTGTTCTGTATGCATTGTATCCGATCACTTCCCAGGTGTTTTATCCTGTTTGTTTTTAAGCCATTGCCGATGGGGGGGGCAAGCGTTAAAACACCGCCCGCAGGCCACGCAGCCACTGCGACGGGCTTCATAGTCCGACCGTCTCCAGAAAATGCTGTTTTGAATCAGCGTTACCCCAGCCAGCAACCCCATCCAGCCGCCCACAAGGGTACTGCCGACAGCAAATTGTCTTTGTTTCCTGTCGGCCTCCCGGTACAGCGCTTCGGCGGTTTGGCCGGTGGTGCGAAAGGCCTTTATCTCATCGGGCGGTTCTTTCATCGCTTGGCTTTGTTCCAGCGCCACCAGTTTCGCCAGCCGGACATCCGGATGGGTCATGGCTAATTTCGGGCCAGCCGCATAGCCCAGGGCCGCCGCCCCCGCAATCAAAACCGGCAGCAGGCCAAAAAACAGCAGCAGTCGCCGGCGGCCTCGTGCATATTCGGTCCGCGGCCACTCAACCGTCGGCCTGTCAATGGCGCCAAATGGACAGGAATTCTCGCACAGGCGGCAGCGGATGCACTCATCCGGCGTAATCGTCACGCGGAATTTGGAAAACCGTCCAATCTGCCGCAGGATAACACCGTACGGACACAGAAAACGGCAATAAGGACGGCCCACAAGGATTGAGATGACGAGCATCGCAAAACTCATCACCCACAGGGCCGGATTGGCACTGAAGCGGAAAAACGCCACAAACGGGTCGTACCGGCAGATGACAAACGCGCTGGCGGTGGCCGCAAAGAGAACCGCCAGCGACAGATACAGCCACGCCAAGAGCCGCAGCGGCGCCTCCATCCACTCGGGAATCCGTACCGGCCGCAGCAATACCAAATCCTGCACCGCCCCCAGCGGACAGGCCGACCCGCAGAATGACCGTCCGAAAAACAGCGTAAATATCATCGGCAGGAAGAAAAATGCCGTTACCGTCCAGGGGATCGCATAGTCGGCGTCAAACAGCGCCAGTGACACGTTTCCGATGGCGCCAATCGGACAAATACACCCCTTTCGCCAAAAACCGAAATACGCCAAGCATGCCGCGCTCAGCAGGACAATTCCCTTGCGGGAGCGTTTTTTCAGCGCAAGCCATGAACCCAGCGCCAGCGCCGCCGCCAGCACCGCCGTATCCACAATTTCCATTGTCATGGAGCGCGGCGGCGGGGTTACTGGCGTAGGAATGATGTATTCGTTTTCAAACTCCGGGGGCGGAAACCGCTGGACCGATACCGCCGACGCAGAAACCGTCATCCACAGAAGCACAAAAAGCAGACGGCGCAGGCCGCTCATAGCTGATCCTTTAACAGATACGGTTTGTCGGCGGGTACACGCCGGAATGCCTGCGAGGGACATGCGGCAGCAATTGCACACTCGTTGCAGTTGACACAGCGGTCGTGGCGAACCTGCAGAAACAGCGACCCGTTGCCGAAGGCGCTGCAGCCCTTGATGCACTTGCCGCAGCCATTACACAATGCCTCATCGATGGTATATTCAAAATAGGGGTCTTCAATGAATGTCCGGCGGATCGCCCCCGTCGGGCAGAGCTGATTTTCGGCGGCAGTGGTCAGATCCTTCGGTTCCGGAATAAAATAACCGGTGCACAGGTCACAGTAGCCGCACATGGCGTAGGCATGCACGCATTTGACGGCGGAATCACTCAGGACACAATGTGTCGCGCAGCGGCCGCAGCCGATGCATTTAAGCGGATGAATCTGCCAAACCTTTTTGGGCTTTCGGGATTTGGCAAGCACCGCCGCTGCAGCCACCCCCAGCGCAGCAAGGGCGGCGGCCCACAAACCCTCGCGCAAAAACAGCCGCCGCGGCAAATTGTCAGGAGTTTCGTTACTCATGGTTTCAATGCAATACCTGTTTGACCGACAACGCCCGAGGCAGTCGGCAGTTCGTCCATTCCCTGCATTCCCGACAGCCGGTCAGCCCGCGGGGGTCGATGCAGGCCCGCTCCCGGCCAGCGGATGTTCGGCCAAGCAGACGCACCGACAGCAGCGCCAGCCCTGCCGCCAAAACCCACCGGGCGGTATTCATCGCCAGATGCCGCCGCGATGACTGCTTGTTCTGTTCAGCGTTCATTTTTTCTCAAATATCATCACCGTACTGTTGAATGTATTCAGTATATAGATGCGGCCATCGGCATCCGCCGCCACATCAAACCCTTTGGCCTTGCATTCTTCGGGCGTTTTGCAAACCCGCAGCGGTTCAATCCAGCCCAATTGCTCTGGGCCGGCCACCACTCCGACAAATTCCCCCTCGGCATCATACACCTTGACCCGCACCAGTCCCTTTTCGGCGGTCACAAATCCGCCATCCGGCAGAACAGCCAGCGACACCGGATTGCAGCAGCCGCTAAACCCCTCTACCGCTATGCCGGAGATGCCCCAGTGCCACTCGCGGTGGCCATCGGGCGTGCAGGCCTCAATCCAGTGCCGTCCGGGATTGACGACCCGCAGCAGGCCGTCCGGATAGGCCGCAATATCAAAGTACGGGCTGGGAATAACAATCCCTGGGATATTTCGGTCCGGGTCCTTTTGGCCAAGCCGGTTCAGGATTTCCCCCTTGCGATTGTACCGCCAGACGACCTTGTTGACGGCATCGGCCGCAAACACGTCCTCTTTATCCGCCGCAATCGAGGTCAGCAGCGCACCGGCAGCCGGCGGTTCCCACTGATTTCGCACAACGCCGGTGTTCTCTAAAAATACGATATGATCCGTCAAGCCGACAATCAACGCCCCATCGCTGTCAACGTGCAGACAGGTCGGTTCACCCTCCAACGGAATGTCTTTTTGCCGGCGCCCCTGTGCGGTGTAAACCACAATCGTTCGGTCGCCGGCAATATAGAGCTGCCTCTGACCATCCACCGTAACAGCATGGGTTTTTGTCAAACCCGTTCGGATCGGATCGCCTACCTGCCGGTACAGAATCAGCGCAGAGTCAATTTTTGCATAGTGTTCGATGTCGTAGGAGTACTCAGGGCCGAGTGAACCGTTTGAACCGGGGGCGTCAAACAGAAAAAAAGCACATACACCCGCCAGCACCGCAACGGCCAGCACCAAGCCGGTCAGAATCGCCGAATGGATTTTCCCTGTCTGTTTTATCAACAAAACTCCCCATATCCGCCGCATCATCGCTGCTGGAGTATAATGGATTTAGTCATTCAAAACAAGACACTTTACTGCGCTGACACATCCAGGCAGACCAGCGTCGTCAGGTCGCGCACCAGCAGACGGCCTGCCGCCAGCGACGGCGGCCCCCACGCTTCATGCCCCCCCAGCACCTTTGCCCGAGAAAGCATGGTAAATTTCTCGCTGGACGCCTCTATTAACGACAAGACGCCGTCGTCATCCAGCACATAAATCAGATCATTTGCGATTATATACGGCCCCAATCCATATTGGTTCTCGGAACCGCTGGTCCAGACGATTGTGCCGCCGGTATCCATGCAGACCAACTGCTTATCCGGGCGCACCCCATAGATGTACCCCTTATAAAAGATGGGGGTCTGCTGATTCGACCCGAAGACCTCCGGACGAAGCTGAAACAGGACTTGGGCGGCTATGTTCCCCTCGTGTGACTGCAGACCGAGCATCATACTGCCCTTGTTGCTCCCGCCCGAAAGAAAGATTTTTCCATCGCCCACATCCACCGGCGTCGGGACATTCGTCCGCAAAAACCAGGCATTCGTCTGCCAAAGCAGCGAACCCTTGGCCGCCTCCGCCGCCGCAACCCCTCCGCCGGCTGGATAGACATAAAAAGACACCCCCTCAAACCGCATCGGCAAAATGGAGCTGTGGGTCATATTCCACTTGTTGGGATTCGGGCATTTCCAGACAATTTCACCCGTCCGGCAATCCACCGCCATCATCAGGACATCCGAGCCGCCGGCGGCGATGATGGCTTTGCCATCGACAATCAGGGGGCACTGACCGGCATACCAGAGCGGTTCGGTCGTGCCGAAATCACTCACCAAATCCAGCATCCATCTGAATTCGCCGGTCGCCGCATCCAGACACGTCACATGGCACTTCGGCCCCATCGTAACGATATACTGGTCCGTCACCGCCGGCACAGTCCGGCTCATTCCGTGATTGCGCTTGATCTTGACGGGGTAACTGTACCGCCAGATTTCCCTGCCGTCGTCTAACGAAAAACAGCGAACCGCATCGGCTTCGGCCTGCACATCGTAATCCAGCAGATAGACGCTTCCCTTGTGCACCACAGGGCCGGCGTATCCATCGCCCAGGTTTATTTCCCAGAGTTTCGGCGGCCCTTCGGCAGGCCACCGTCGGGCTAAGGGCACATCCGATTCAATCACCCCGGTGCCATGGGGTCCGCGAAACTGCGGCCAGCTTCCCTCTCGCTTTGAGGGTGTCCCGTCAAATCGCGTCAGCGTACCTTCAATCTTGACCGGTTCGGTCTGTATCTGGGCGCCCTGCTGCCGGCCGTCCTGGCCAGCCAGACGCGGCTGAATCCGAAAACTGATAAAGCCCCATACCCAGTGGCACACCGCTGCCCCCAGAACAAGTCCTGTAATCGCGGGAAGTACTAAGGTTCGTTTTTTCATAGCAGACGCACATCTTCAAAATTACTCGTTTTTCAATACGTCAAGGAAGCGGGTTTTCAGGGTATACGCAACGGCAATCCGAATCCAGAAAATTCCGCTCAGCAGCATGGCTGTCATAATCAGGACAATCCTGCCGCCGGGGAACATCTGTCCCTGTGTCGTCAACGCCGGAACGACCGCCAGCACCGCCGGAATCAGACCGCACACCAGTCCAGCCGCCAATAACACCGCGTGTTCCATAAACAGCATGGACCCAAGGTCGCGCCGGCTGAATCCAACCGCCTGCATCATCGCCAGTTCCGCCCGTCGATCCAGTACATTCAGTGTCAGCGTCAACCCCAACCCCGCCGAACCGAGAATCAGACCCAACCCGCCCAGCATCAAAAAAATCGCCATGTAGGTATTTTCGACCTCGTGAAATCGGGCAAGTTTCCGGGATGCGGGGATTACATCCATCCCCGCATCCCGATAAAGACGCGAAAGAAGCCGGGCCTGCGCCTCCTGCGTATCCCAATCCGCATCCATCAAAAACATCTCCATCCCATCCACCGACGGGAAAAGCCGGACGAAATTCTCTTCCGAAATCAGCAGACGCCCTTGCAGGATAGAATCTTTCAGCATCCCTACAATTTTAAGCTGGATAACCCTGCCGCTTTCATCGCGATAGGCAAACCGGTCGCCCACCCGTTTGCCTAATGCCCAGAAAACGGTGGGGTAATCGCCGATCGCCGGAATGGCTCCATCCTCCTGCACCGCTGAAAGCAGCCGCCAGCCGTCCGATGCTTTGCCATCAAGAGTTTCCTGAAAGTCAAATGCATCGCGATGAGCCAGCGCTTCAGGCAAAACACCCAGCAGCGTTGGCCGCAGGGCACGGTTGAGGTTCAGGCAGTTTGCCTCCTCCTGCTGATAAACCCGAAGTCCGACAACTGCTTCCGGCAAAATGCCGGGGACACGGTCTTCCGTATCCTGCGGCAGCGAAGGAAGCCGCGTCATCGGCAGTGTGGTTTCAGCCAGCAATGTAAATCCCCCCGTGCCGGAGCGCCGCTTTTGGGCATCGGCGCCGATTTGCTTGTAATTGGTCCCCACACTAACCACCAGAAACACCCCGCAGCCGAGCGTCATCAGTACCGCCAGCGATCGCGATGTCCGACGGGGGATGTTCCGCACGGCCAACAGCGGCTGCGAGCGGGCAAAGGAACGGCTGGCCAATCGAAGCCAGCCTAATCCAGCCGCCGCGGCAAGGAAAAAACCGGCCAGAACCAATGTTCCTGAAATAAAAAACAACCCTGCCTGCGGCCACTCCGAAGACCAGGGCAAAAGACCTCCCGCGACAATCAGCACGCATCCCGGAATGCCATACATTTTTACTCGTCTGCGCCCGCCGGCTCGATAGGTCTCGAGTGTGCCGGTCAAAAGCTGATGGACGGGCCGGCGAATACGATAAAACAAAGCGGCCTGGATTGAAAACGCACAAATCAGAAAACTGACGGCCACACCCTTGACCAGCGTGCTGAAGGATGCATGGAAAACCAGATGCAGCGATGCTAACGCCTTCGCCCAAAACGTCGCGTTCAGCACAGCAATCAGGATATTGGTATAGAGCAGTGAAACAACCGCCCCCGCCGCGCATCCCAGCAGCGACAGTCCCGCGCCTTCGGCCAAAAACAACGCAAAGATTCTGAACCGTCCCCATCCCGTCGCCAGCAGGATGCCAATCTGGGCCAGGCGGGCTTCCGTATGAAACACAAACACCAGCGCCAGCAGAATGGCCGCCGAAAAGATCAAAAACATGCTCAACCCGGCAAACAGCCCTGAAAAATCGGTAGACCCGGCCGCCCCCGCACGAGCAGCGGCCTGCACATCTTCAAACACAAAGCCGACCTGTGCCGGCTCAATCTTCGCCATAAGGTCGGCTCGAACCGCCGCATGGTTATTCGCACCGGCAGGCCAGCGTACCGCCGTCAGCGTACCGAATCGATTCGACCAGATTTTCTGTGCCGCTGCAAGCGAGATAAATGCCTTGGGAGCCCCTTTGTATGTATCCCAATAGGCCTCGTCTTTTGGGCGAATCCTGTCCAGGTCAATCGGAATGCCGGGGTCCCAGTCGCGGCAGTTTTCGGCCTCGCCCAATCCCGGAAAGTCCGGCATCAGCGCCGGGTCGGCATACAGGCCGCGCATCGGCGCAACCCGCCGAACGATAAAACGAGCGCTTTCCTCCGTCAACTGCCGTGTGGCCGCCAGCTTAAAATAAGTCAGCGTCAGCGTATCGCCAACATCGGCGCCCAGGTCGTCGGCCAGCCACTCATTGATGACAATTCCGTTGTCCCCCAGAGCATCAAAATCCGGCTGTCCGCCGATGGCAGACACCGTCGAATAGGGTGTTCTTTTATCGCCCAATCGGATGTCGTTGACAAAATAGGTCAAAACGCCGGCGGCGCCGGAGCCGGTATTGAGAGCGGCATCGGCAATCGGAGCATCCAGAAATATCCGCGGGCTGCAAAGTTCAAAAACATTCGGTTCACTATTCCTTCTTAACTCAAGTTCCAGGTCCTCCGGTTCAAGCAATGCCTTTAACGCGGCCGACACATCTTCCACCCTCGTATAATTTTTTCCATCCGCGCCGCATAACAGCATATTCGCTTTGCCTGTAACGTGCGTCTTTTGAGCCAGCCAGCCAATGGGAACAAACACATTCAGCGGCGCTTCCTGCCGTGCCTGCAGACTGAACCGCCCCATATCCTCATCAAAGAGAGTCCCGGCAATCTCTATCGGCCACGCTTGCGAATTGCCCGTCTCCGTCGAAAAAATCAAATCATTCGACAGTTGGGAAGGCAATTGCATCCGAAGTAAAAACTCTCCGCGAATTCCATTTAGACGAGACGCAATCGATTCACTTACATAAATGCCTTCGATCGGCTCAAGATTCGCTCTTGCGCCGGGCGGTCCCAGCAGCTGCCCAAACTGCTTAAAATCTATCCCGTAAATATTCAGATTATTGATCCGTGTTGAACCATCAGGGGATTCAAGAATTCCCCTGAAAGCCAGCACCGGTACAATGAGCAGAGAATTGGTCTTGCTCCGCAGTTCCTCCGCAAGCTCCTGCCGGAAAAACCTGTCGCCGGCAGCCAGCGCAAACCGTACCTTCCCCAGACGCATTTGGTTGAGACGCCGCAAGCTGTACTGCACCGAATCGCCCACCAGCATCGCACCGGTCAGGACGGCACAGCACATCCCGGCCAGCATCATCGCAGGGATGTGGCTTCGCCAATAAAATACAAGGTCACGTTGAATCATCCGGAAAAAACTCACCGACTGTTTACTCCAATCTCCGTCAAGGCCGTTTTTTTCAGTTGAAAACGCCGCTGACTTTTACCGGCCAGTTTTTCCGAATGGGTCGCGATAACCAGCGTCACCGACTCGCTTTGATTCAGTTCCAGCAGCAGGTCCGCAATCTGGTCGGCGGTGTCGGCATCCAGAGAGCCGGTCGGTTCATCGGCCAGCAGTAAGGCAGGTTTTTGAATCAGCGCCCGCACGACGGCGGCCCGCTGCCGCTGTCCGCCGGAAAGCTCGCCCGGCCGGGCATCGGCATACGCGCGCATTCCCGTCCGCTCCAGCAGGTCTATGGCGCGCTTGAAGGCGTGGTCCTTTTCGGGCCGGCTTTGGTGTACCGCCAGCGTCGGCAGCAGCACGTTTTCAAGCACCGTGCACTGCGGCAACAGATAATGAAGCTGAAAAACAAAACCGATGCAGCTGTTGCGCAGACGGGCCAGTTCCCCGTTTCGCAGCAGCGTCAGATTCTTATGCTCCAGCATCACCCGGCCTGATGTCGGCTTATCCAGCCCCCCCATCAGGTTCAGCAGTGTCGTCTTGCCACTGCCGGATGGCCCCATGATGGACACACTCTGGGCCGGCTCGAGGGCCAGGTTGACATTTGCCAGAATCGGCACATCCCCTGCCGCCGATGAATAGCTCTTACAGACATTCACTAATTCAAGCATCGTTCGATTTCCCGCCTTAACAGTCCTGCAATCGTGCAATCAATGCAGCGGTGTTTTTTTGACTATCAAAATGCGTCAAGGCCGCCTGCCGCCCGTTCTTGCCCAGTTCTTTGACCTTATTGGCATCCGCCAGTAAACCCCGCAGCGTCTTTTCAAGTTCCCCCGGCGTGTTCGGTTCATACAGCACGCCGGCGCCGGTCAACCGGGCCCATTCCGGATAAACACCGATGCGCGGAGCGACAAACGGAACACCGCAGCCCAGCGCCTCCACGACGTTCATCGCATACGCCGGCGGCCGGCGGGACGGCGAGCACAAAATCGTCAGCCGCCGGAGAAAACCAAGGCGTGCCGTAAAATCGAAATCCTCCAAAAACTCAGCCTGCTCCCCCGCTTCGGCGTTCTGTAAAGCCCGGGTTATCTGGTCAACATATTTTTTATCCGCCGAGGTTTTGCCCCCGCACACCAATAACCGTGCGCCTTTCGAAAAATTGTCTCCGCCGGCAATCCCGCAAAAGGCCCCTTCCAGAATATCCAAACCGTTATCCCGGCACATTCGGCCCAAATACCCGATGACCGCAACATCTGGCCAGGCCGCCGCCGGTTTATAATTCGCAATATTAATTCCGGGTGCCAGCACCTGCATCTTCCGGGGCGGGATGGGCAACCGTTCCTGCATCACCTTTGCATAATAGTGACTCACCGGCAAAAAAAGGTCAAAAAAAGACAGGTGTTCAGCAATCTGCTTCCAGGCCCGGCCACTCCACGGCTGACCCAGCGCCTCGATGAAGCCGTCTTCATCCTGAAGCCAGCAGACCAGTTTGCACCCCAACCGCTCTTTCATCGGCCCAGCCAGCCCGGCCAGCAGAAGATTTGACAGGATGACCACATCGGGCATGTTTGGGGGCCGCCCGAAAAAATCCACCAGCCGGTCCACTTCCTTGGCCTGTCGGCCCTGAGGGCCGGACAGCATGGACACCGTCATCGGCCCCAGCTCTCTGGCGTTCGTCATGCCGGCCCGCTTGCGGACACGGTCCAGAAGATGCGGATTATCAAACCAGGCGTCCAGCCATCGGGGGGTCTTGCCGAACAGGCGAAATTTCTGCTGCAGATAGACATTAATCCCGCCGAAAAACAAGGGGCTGGTTTCGACCGATTCGGTTGTATCGCGGTTTAGCGGAAGGTACATCGGAACCATAACAATATCCTGGCCGGCTTGGCGCAGCGCCTGCACCAGAATCCCATCGCGAAGACAGTTTTCACAATAAAAAGTGTCGCCCGATCCCGGCGTCAGTTGTATCATCCGCATCGTAAAATCCTCGACGGCCTGTTTTTACGGTCATCAGCATACTCGAAAAGGCGCGGTTGTGCAATCCTGAACCGGGATATCCGAAGAAGTCAGCGGAGACACTGCCGTATAGCATTATTCCTGATGATGAATGACTTTTTCCTCGATGGCCTTTTCGACATCCCTGGCCTTCTCCTTAGTCCACTGTACGGCAACATAGAGGATCGGAATCAAAAACACACCCAGAAGCGTCGCTACAATCATTCCGCCGAACACCGACGACCCCAGTGACCGTCGAGCGGCCGCTCCGGCGCCGATGGCAAACACCATAGGGGCGGTGCCGAACACGTCCGTCAGGGCCGTCATCAGGATTGGACGAAAACGCAGCCGCGCGGCATAAACCGCGGCATCCGTGATGCTGTAGTCCTCTTCTTCGTGGAGCTTTTTGGCAAACTCCACCAGCAAAATGGCGGTCTTGGTAACAACCCCGATCAGCAGCAGAATCCCCATCTGTGTGTAGATATTATTGTCATAGCGCTGAATCCACGTAAAAGCCGCCGCCCCCAGCAATCCCAGCGGCACCGCCAGAACAATCGCAACGGGGACTGTCCAGCTTTCGTACTGAGCAGCCAGAAACAGATAAGCAAACAGCGCCCCCAGCACGAACAGAAAAACCGTTTTCCCGCCGGCCTGAATTTCCTGCAAACTCATGCCCGACCATTCATACCCCATCGACGGCGGCAGGGATTCATCGAGCAGCTGCCCAATGCGCTTGATCGCCTGCCCCGAACTGAAACCCGGCTTTGCATTGCCGGTAACCGTGGTCGAGGGATACAAGTTGTAATGCGTAACCGTCTGCGGCCCGACGGTATCGTGAATCTGGGCCAGTGTCTGAATCGGCAGCATCTGCCCGCTGCGGTTGCGCACCTCAAGCTGGCCGATATTTTCCTTCGTCGCACGGAAGTCCGGCTCGGCCTGCGCAATCACCTTAAACGTCCGTCCGAACAGGTTAAAATCGTTGACATACGAACTGCCCAGATAGGTCTGCAGCGTGTTAAACACCGTCCCCAGCGGCACATCCAGCGTCTGGGCCTTGACCCGGTCCACATCCACATACAGTTGCGGGACTGTGGCTCGAAGCGTACTGTTAAGCTGTGTCACCACCGGATCGTCCATCGTCTGATAGAGAAGGTTGTTGCCCGCTTGCGCCAAGGCATCCAGTCCGGCCCCCCCGCGATCCTGAATTTTCACCTCAAAACCGCCCGTCATTCCAAGCCCCATGATGGCCGGCGGCTGCAGCGCCAGACAGAATGCATCGGGAATCATAAACAACTGCGCCTGAAGCCGTTCGATAATCTTCCTGACATGCATCTCGGGGTCTTTGCGCTGGGACCACGGCTCGAGATTAACAAAACATGTGGCACCGTTGGGCATAAGCGCCCCATCCAGCATCGAAAATCCGCCAACCGTAACGTGTTCCCTGACGCCGGGAGTATTTTTCAGAATCGCATCGATCTGATCCGTTACTTTTTCGGTGCGCAGCAGCGTCGCCCCATCCGGCAGGCGCACCCCGATAAAAATGGTGCCCTCATCTTCCGACGGCAAAAAACCGGTCGGCAGGCTTTTGAACCCCGCTACGCTCAAAACGGCAATCACGGCAAACACCCCCATCGCAATCGCTGTCCGGCGAATCAGCGTCTTTACAATGCCCCCATAGACGGCGGTCGTTTTCTGCATAAAACGGTCAAGCAATTGAAACACTGCCCCGTGCTTTCGTTCGCTGCCGCGCAGCAGCAGGGCGCACATCGCCGGGCTGAGCGTTAGCGCATTGAGCGTCGAAAGGCACACTGCAATCGAAAGCGTAAAGACAAACTGCTGATAGAGTTTGCCCGTAATACCCCCCACCAGCACCGTCGGGACAAATACCGCCAGCAGCACCAGCGTCGTGGCAATCACCGGCCCTGTGACCTGCTCCATCGCCTTTATCGCCGCGGCCTTAGGGGCAAGCTTTTCTTCGGCAATCAGACGCGCACAGTTTTCCACGACAACAATCGCATCATCCACGACAATCCCAATCGACAGCACCAACCCGAACAGCGACAGCGTATTGATCGTCATTCCCATAGCCGCCATGGCCGCAAACGTCCCGATCAGCGAGACAGGGATAACCACAGCCGGAACCAGCGTGGCACGCCAGTCCGCCAGAAAAATAAACACACATAAGACAACCATGGCTACAACTGTTATGAGTGTCCAGGCCACTTCCCGGATCGCCTCTTCAATGAACAGCGTCGGATTGTACGGGACCTTGTAGGTAAGCCCTTCCGGAAATGTTTTTGACAATTCCGTCAGCGCCTCGCGAACGCCGGCCACCACATTCAGTGCGTTGGCCTGCGGCGTCGGATAGATGCCGACCGCCACCGACGGAGTTCCCTTGTGCTTGACATACCAGAAATAGCCCTGCGAGCCAAGTTCCACCCGTGCGACATCCTTGACCCGCAGCAGCCGTCCCTGGGGCTCGGCGTGCACGATAATATCTTCAAACTCCTGAACGGTACTGAGCCGTCCGAGTGTTTTAACCGTGTACTGAAACTGCTGGTCGGCCGGGCTTGGCATTCCGCCGATCTGACCGGCGGCCACCTGGATATTCTGTTCACGAATCGCATTTAATACATCATCGGTCGTTAAATCATGGGCTTTCAGACGCGCCGGATTCAGCCAGATGCGCATCCCGAAATCCTTGGACCCGAACACCTGCACACTGCCGACGCCGGGGACCCGGGACAGCACATCCTTGACCCGCAGCGTAATAAAATTGCTCAAATAAATGCCGTCATACCGGCCGTCCGGTGACAAAAAACTGACAATCATGACCATGTTGGTCGATTGCTTCTGTGTTTTGATGCCGTAGCGTTTGACCTCCTCGGGCAGCAGCGGTTCGGCGGTCGCCACACGGTTTTGCACCAGGATCGTCGCCATATCGACATCCGTACCTACCTCAAAGGTCGCCGTCAGCCGCATCATCCCGTTATCGCTGCTGCTGGAGGTCATGTAAATCATTCTATCAACACCGTTGATGGCCTCTTCCAGCGGCGTTGCCACCGTCTGAGCCAGCACTTCAGCATTGGCCCCGGGATACAATGCCTCCACCGATACCGTCGGCGGCGTAATATCCGGTGTCTTTTCCACCGGCAGCAGTGGAAGGCAAATCAGCCCAAGCAGCACAATCACAATCGAAATAACAGCGGCAAAAATCGGCCTCTCGATAAAAAACTTGCTGAACATAATCGCTTATTCTCCTCGAACCGCAAATCGGTTCGTTCGGTTATTGCTTATCAGAAGGGGTCGCCGTGTTTCCAGGGACTTTCCCCGCAGGCGGCCCGCCGCCGGTCAAGGGCGTAATCGGCATCCCCGGCCGGGCCATTGCAAAACCGCCGACAATAAACAGTTCTTTGCCGGTTAGACCTTTTTTGACAACCCGCAATTCGCCCAGCGTTGCGCCCGGCGTGATATCGCACCGCTGAAGGATATTGTTTTCGCCGACAACCAGCAGATATTTGCCGCCCAGGTCGGTCATAATCGCTTTTTCCGGAACCAGTATGGCGTTGCGGACTGTTTCAACAGGGACTCGAATTTGCACAAACATGCCGGGATAAAGCATATTTTCGGGATTCGGCACCTCTCCGCGAATCTGGATGGTGCCAGTGGCCGAATCCACTCGATTGTCCATATAATCCAGCCGGCCCTGATGAGCGTAGTCCTCGTCGTTGGCCAACCAGATATAAACCGGCAGTTTATTGGGGTCTTCGGCCATCTTTTCCCGCAGATTTTTCTGGTAATCGAGATATTCACTCTCACTGACATTAAAATAAACATAGAGCGGATCCAACCTTACGATTCGCGCCAGCAGGGTCATTTCCGGTGCTCCCACAAGGTTCCCGGCGTCGACGAAACGCCGGCTGATTTTGCCGTCAATCGGCGAACAGATGCGGGTATAGCCGAGATTCAGTTCCGCCTGCGCCAGCGCCGCCTCGGTAGCCAAAACCACCGCTTGAGCCATATCACGCCGGGCCTGGGAGGTCGTAACATCCTGTTTGCTGACGGCCCCGCTTTGAACCGCCTCCACAACGCGATCATAGTCCTGCTGCGTCCGGCTCAAATCGGATTGGGCGGACTTAAGATTCGCAAGTGCGCGGCTGCGGTCGGCCTGATAGGTTTCCGACTCGATTTCAAAGAGCAAATCGCCCTTTTTGACAAACGCCCCATCCGTGAAAGCAACATGGCGAAGGAAACCCTGAACACGGGCGCGAATATCGACCGATTCAACCGAAGCGAGATTGCCCGTAAATTCGTTATAACTGACCACATCCTGAATCACACAGGGAGCCACCGGTATCGGCATCGGTCCGGCCATTTGCATTGCGCCCGGCTTGGAACCTCGCATTTTCATTGTCGCCGGCGGAGCACCCTCTGTTTTCATTGAGGCCGGGCGGGAATCCCCTGCTTTCATTGCGGCGGGCTGGGAACCTTGTTTTCTGAATGCAAAAAAGACGGCAACAGCAACAACAACGGTCAAAATGACGATAATAATTTGTTTTTCCTTCACAGGAATACTCCCTTTCCTATCGGTCTTGTGTTAGTTGTCTTGTGGAGAAGATTCGGAATTCATCGTTTCCCTGCTCGAAGGCCTGTCTGGAACCGATTCAGGGTCCCATCCCCCACCCAGCGCTTTATAAATACGAACCATATCCAAAACAATCGTCCCTTGGCTGATTGCCAGCGTGTCCTGCTGGCTGTACAGCGTTCGCTGGGCATCCAGAACATTCTGGAAATCCGTCAACCCGCTTCGATACAGCGAATCAACCAGCCGGACCGTGTCCTGGGCGGCAAGAACCGACCGCTGCAGGGCCTGGCACCGAATCGACTCCTGGCTATAGGCCTCGAATGTGTTCTCAACCTCTTCAACGGCGGCCAGAACCGTCCGCTCGTAACTGACCATCGCCTGCTGAGTACGCGATTCTTCGGCCTTAACGAGATTACGGAGGCGACCGCCTTCAAAAACGCGCCATCGCAGCGCCGGTCCATAGCTATAGCTCCGGCTTGACCAATCGCCGACATCCGAAAACTGCTCCGCCGCAAGATGAAAAGATCCCCCCAGCGAAAACGAAGGATACAACTCGGAGGCGACAATACCGATTTGGGCGGTTTGGGCCGCCAATTGACGTTCAGCCCGACGGATGTCCGGTCGCTGGCGCAGCAGGTTCGCCGGAAGAACGGCAGGAAGATTATCCAGCGCCAGAACCGGAATCGTTCCGGGGGTTTTCAGGTCAATGTCAAAATCCTGCGGATACTGCCCCAGCAGAACCGCCAGGCGATTGAATGCCTGCGTTTCGGCCAAACGCAGAGAAGGGACCTGGGCCTCGGTATTGGCAAGATTCTGCCGGGCCTGGGCAACATCCAGTTCAGGAACCAGCCCCGCCTGAAAACGGTCCTTTGTGAGTTTGAGGGTTTCCTGCTGAACCTGAATATTCTCTAACGCATACTGGAGCCGCATCTGATTGGTCCGCAGTTCGATATAATTGGCCGCCACCTCCGCGTACAAGCTTGCCTGAACGCCATGATAGTTCTCCACGGATGCTTCCAGTAATGCCTGGGCCGACTGGACTGAGCGCCGGATGCCGCCGAACAAATCCAGTTCCCACGCTGCGTCAAAACCGGTCGAATACCGCCCCCGCTCTTCAAGGAGATCGGGAAATGTAAAGGCGGTGTTGGCACTGTCCCGGGTTCGTGTATAGGAGGCGTTGAATTCCGCCCCCGGATAATACCTCCCCGTCACGTAATCCCGGAGGGCACGGGATTCTTCGATGCGATAACATGCTTCCCGAATATCCGGACTTCCCCATGATACCCTTTCAATCAAACCATTCAGCACCGGATCATTCAGAACCGCCCACCATTCTTTCAGGATGGCCTCCGAAACAGCCGGCTGCACCTGTTCCTGGTGCGTCCATGCCTGGGGTGTTTCCACCGTCGGCGGTTGATAGTCAGGCCCAACGGTGCAGCCCGCCAGCCAGCAGATGCTAAGCACAATCAGCCGCTCGAAAAAAGATCGCCCGTTTTTTTTCATCCATGACTCCCTTCCGCATAGCCGCGAATTGCGGCGGCGGCAAAACATACCATATGGTTAATCAGGCCGTCTATTGTCAAGCCTGGAACCACTTTCTCGTATAAATCCATAAACAAATACGGATGCAGCAGTACACCATCAACGCTGCATACCATCAGTGTCAGTTTATCGGACAGCAAACCCGGCACAAGCTGCTTGAAAGCACGGCCCAGCCGATCAAACATTCTATCTTTTATGTCCCGGACGATAAATTCAGGATCCATCCGTTTATTTAAGACCTCACGGACCAGCAACCGCATAACCCGTGAGTTCGTTTCGCCTTCATAAACTCGACGAATCGGAGGTTCAATCACTGCTCTCAGCAAGTTTTCCAACGTAACCCCCGGTCGGCTCATCACTTCTTCAATGGCGTCCATATTAATTTGAATCATCGTTTCAAATTGCCTGCGGAACATGGCAGCATACAGATTTTCCTTGCTTCCAAAGTGATAATTGACGGCAGCAAGATTGCAGCGGGCTTCTGTTGTCAATTCGCGTACCGAGGTCTGTTCAAAGCCCTTTTCGCAGAATAATTTTTCGGCCGCATCCAAAAGACGGCCTTGGACATCATCCCGGTCGGAATACACCGGCATTTTCACATCATCTTTTGTCATATACACCGCTTCATTCCGAACAATCGTTTCAAACAGATGTTTCAAACATCAGTATAAAATATTTATTGCCTCTGTCAAGTTATTTTTCATGTTTTTTTACAGAACAGGATTTCAATGTCCTGTTTGTCCTTTTTGTGATTTTCACAATCAAAAGCATGGCACAGAATGAATCCCGCCGTTGGGTTTTTCAGTTTTTTCTTTTCTGTTCTCAAAGATACGCTAAACTAAATCCACCATCGATTCAATATGTTTGATATAATGAGGCAATCCTATGGCAGAAAGCATAAAAAACCCGGCTCAAAGTGCCGTCGAAACACGTTATCTGGTCATGCCGCAGCACGCAAATCCCTTCGGCACCGCCTTTGGCGGTGTTATTATGGGATGGATCGATATGATTGCCTCAATGGCAGCCCAAAAACACTGCGGTACGGAGGTCGTTACGGCCGGCATTGATTCCATGTCATTTGAACAGCCCGTTCGCATCGGCGACCAAGTTGTCCTGCGTGCGTGTGTGAATTATGTAAGCCGAACATCGATGGAAGTCGGCGTGAAGGTCCTGCGGGAAGATCTTATCTCAAACCAGAGCATCCTTGCAACAAAGGCCTACTTGACCTTCGTCGCGATAGATACCAATCATAAACCCATTCCCGCACCGCCGCTGAACCCCCAAACGGAAGACGAAAAACGCCGGGCCAACAACGCCGCCCTGCGGGTCAAAGCCCGAAAACTGCTCCGGCAACAGGTCAAGACCCGTATCGGCAAGCAATAAGTTCATTTCATAGAAAAAACCATCTTTTTGCAAAGTATGGCACGGCAATCGCATTCCTCTGTGATGCTGCCGCTCTGCAGCAGGGACTGAAACCGAACCGGAGCGGATACCTGATTCAAGACGGCTTGACTCCAAATTCGTCATGATTTTCACAAAATCTATTGCAAAAATATTCAAAATTGATTATAATACACTTAAGAATTGGGAATTTAGTTGCCGGATATCTGATGACGACGCCAAAGGCATGGGGGTATTACGTCGACATGCCAGGTACAACTCGTTGCAAAAAGGGAGAGCATGTGGATTGGCAATAAGGGTCATGACCGTCAAAAAAGCAAATGATGGTTTAGTAGAGGCACGCCTGTCGTCATCCAGCGTGGATGCCGTCAGGCGCAGACCCGCCGGGATTGTTGCGACGGATGCGATTCTGCCGAAGACACCTCCGGCCGCGCCGATAGCGCAATTGCACATGCCGCAATCGCCCGATACCACCCTTCTCTGCCGGTACGAGTTGAAATACCGCATCCCGGAAGTCAAGGCCCGCGCCTTGGCGGAGTATGTCCGGGCCTACATTCATCCAGACCGGCACGCCAAAAACCGGCCGGGTCACCAATACCCTATCTCAAGCCTTTATCTGGACTCCACAGCGCTGGCGCTGTGCAATGAAACCTTGCAGGGCAAAAAAAACCGTTTTAAGCTTCGCATCCGCGGGTATGACGATAATCCCCAGTCCCCTGTTTTTCTCGAGGTCAAACGGCGCATTAACACGGTCATCATGAAAAACCGTGTCGCTGTACCAAGAGAATCGATCGGAGAAATCCTGAGCAGCCGGTATACGCCGCCCCTGGCCTATGCGAAAGACCAGGAGGCCTTCCAGCAGTTTATGCTGTACACTGTGTCCCTGCACGCCCAGCCGGTGGTTATGGTCCGGTATATGCGGCAGGCCTATGAAGGAGACTCCAATAACCGGGTACGCGTCACGTTTGACCGGCAGTTGAGTTTTAAAATAACCCGTCAGCCCATGGTTTGTCTGAACGGAGCCGGATGGAATTCTGTCGCAATCGACTTTGTGATCCTGGAAATTAAGTTCACGGCCCGATACCCGGCGTGGCTGAGCGATATGGTCAAAATCTTTGATTTGAAGCAAACAACAATGTCCAAATACTGCTCGTCCATAAAACAATCCTGCCAGTTGGCTTTTTGTGCCCCGAACATGGAGCAAATGATATGGTGCTACGATGAATGATATTCTGAATATTATCGAAAATGCATCGGCCTTCAGTCCGACTTTTTCCGTCCAGAGCGTGCTGCTGTCGCTGCTGCTGGCGTTTGTGCTGGGACAGTTATTGGCGTGGCTGTATTACTTTACGCACAGCGGACTTTCCTATTCGCGTTCGTTTGTTCAATCGCTTATTCTGATCACCGTGATTGTCGCGATGGTCATGTCCACCATTGCAGGCAGTTTCGTGGTGGCGGTCGGACTGATGGGGGCCTTGTCGATTATCCGCTTCCGCAACATGATCAAGGACACGCGCGACATCGCCTTTATTTTCTGCTCGCTGGTCATCGGAATGGCGTGCGGGTCGCAGCGGTACGCCATTGCGATTATCGGGACACTTGCAATCGGCTTGATTATCCTGTATCTGCATGCCTCGTCCTTCGGAACGCACACGCCGCACAACGCGTTTTTACGGTTCAGCTTCAGCGGCCATTTCGGCAATGACCACCCCATCATGGCGGTGCTGAAAAAATTCTGCGGGCACTTCACGCTGATTTCGGCGCAGGACGGCGATTTCGGCAATCTGGATGTGGAATACGCCTATCAGGTCATGATTAAAAACGTATCCAAAAACGAAGCAATGCTGACCGAACTGCAGCGGATTGAAGGCGTTAAAAATATCAGCTTAACGGTACAGGAACAACTCCTGGAAATTTAATCGGGGATTACACGCAATGCGACTGACACTCAAATCAGGACGATTATTTCAAAAAACGCTGCCGGTTTTAGTATGGTTGTCGGCGGTGGCGGGGGTGGCGGTTTTGTTTCTTCAACAGGGCGCTCCTGTGGATTTCACCGGCATGGCCATCGCTCAGGAGCAGATGATGACTGTCGCCGAATCCGGTTATATCAAATCCATTCCGGTTCAACTGTACCAAGAAGTCAAAAAAGGCGATACGCTGGCCGTCGTCCAAATCAGCACGGTCGGCATGGCGGAATATGACACGACGCTGATTGAATCTCGGCGGGCCACCGCCCAGGCCGAGCTAGAACATCTCAAAGCCGAACTGGCCGCGATGGAGGCCGAATTTGAAGCGGAACAGATTGACCGCAACCGTGACACCTATGAGATACAGCGGCGACTGGCGGTCGATGTTGAACAGGCGCGGCTCGGCATTCTGCAGATTAAAACCGATCTGGAACCCGGCCGTTCGCTGCTGAAGGACCTTGAACTGGAAGTCCGGATTGCCGAGGACCTGTTTAAGGACAATGCCATTGAATCATACGAAGTCCAGAAAATCAAAAGCGAGTGCGAAGTGGCACGCCAGACCGTTCAGACCAATGAAGGCCTTCTTGCTCAGGCCGAGGAACACTATGCCCATGCCCGGCTTCGTCTGGAAGAGTTCACGCAATCGGCGCCTCTGCCGGCTCTGCTGACGCAGCGATTGGAGCCATTTATCAAGGCCGTTTCCGTTCAGGAAAAACTGCTCAACGAATTTATCCGGCCCAATGACACTGTTGTTCTGACGGCACCCTTCGACGGCGTGGTCAGCAACCTGCTGTACAAGCCCGGCCAGGCCGTCATGCGGGATATCCCGATTATGACCATCGTTAAACCCGCGCCGGATTATGTCGCCGCCTGGGTCTCCCAGCGGCAAATCCGTCGTCTTCAGGTGGATATGCCCATTCATATCATTACACGCAACAACCCGCCCCAGATGATCGCCTCCCGTATCGTCCGCATCAGCCCTTCGATCGAGCCGCTTCCCGAGCGAATGTGGCAGAGCCCCGGCATTCCTGAATGGGGACAGGTTGTGATTATTCCGATCCAGGCAGGAACCAATCTGGTGCCCAATGAAATTGTCGGCATCAAAGGCACATAAAATCCGACCCTGACGGCCTCTATGACAAAAACGCCACGCACAATCAATCAAACCGTTTTCCTGCTGGCAGGTCTGCTGGCATTGTGCGGCTGCGGCCCGACCCCCGAAGAGGCCGCTCTCGATACGGACCGGCGCGCTTACAGGGCCATTGACCGGGCGATGAGCAGGGCCGGCATGGAGCAGAACGATTACTATCGGGTTGATGACCCCAACGACAGACAGGTCGCCCGTGTGGAACCCCCGGAAACCGGCGTTTTGACGCTTTCCCAGGCGGCCGCCATGGCCGTCTCCAATAACCGTGAATATCTTCTCGAAAGGGACAACCTGTACACCCTGGCGACAGGGGTCACTGAAATTCAGCATCTTTACGAGCCGATCCCGATTGGCTTTGGACAGACGGGCTATGTCCGCCAGGACAACTATCAAGACAACCCGGAGGATGTTGAGGGTGTAGGGTCGGGGGTTGGGTTCGGCCTGAGCCGATTGTTGGCCACTGGCGCCCAAGTGGGAACCCAAATGACCATCGGCTGGGTTGATCTCTTGTCGGGCGATGGCGACAGCGGTTTTTCCTCCGTCTTCTCAGCCGTCGCCACACAGCCGCTGCTGCGGGGATCCAGCCACAAAGCCGTCTTCGAAACCTTAACTCAGGCCGAACAGGATTTGCTCTATCAGATTCGGTATTTTAACCGTTATCGTAAAACGTTCATCGTTTCAGTCGTTCAGACCTACTATGAAACTCTCCATCTCTACGACCGGATGAACAACGCACGGCGGTATTACCTGACGCTTTTAGAGGTCTGCCGCCAGACCCAAAAACAAGCCGCCGTCGGCAGAGTGCCTTTATTTGAAGTGGAAGAGGCCACTCAGGACCAGCTGGATGCGCTGAATATTTATCATGACATCCGCAATGATTATGGGGAAACGCTGGATCTGTTGAAAACAATGTTAGCCATCCGGCCCGATACGGAATTCATCCTGGATACGCGGGAACTGGACGCCCTGAGAGAAACCGGTTTTTCGGAGATGGATTTTTCGGAAGAAGCCGCAATCCGGGCGGCCCTCAATCAGCGGCTTGATCTGGCCAATGCCGCCGACCGTGTCCTGGATGCCCAGCGGCATACGGAAATCGCCGCCGAAATGCTGGGCGTCGATCTGTCACTGTTCGGCCAAACCAATATCACTTCGGGGGGGAACATGGTGGAAGATTTAGAGTCCCCCGAAGATTTGTACGGCGTGGGTCTCCGGTTGGATTTACCTCTGGATCGGCTGGCCGAAAAAAACCAGTATCGGCTGACCCTTGTTGAACTGATGCAGAATCAGCGGACTTATCAGGGGGTCACGGATACGGCGATCATGGAGGTGCGGGCCGCGTTCCGCAATCTTCGCACCGCGCATGAAAAGTACCGGGTCGCGCTCGAATCACAGGATCTGGCCCAGAAACGCACGGAAAACACGCTCCGTCTGCAAAAGGTCGGCCGGGCCAATATGCGGGATGTGCTCGATGCACAGGAGGACTATTACAAATCCCAAGACGCCGTCACGGAGGCGCTGGTCCAATATGCCGTCGCCTCGCTGAACCTGTATCTGGCTACGGATACCCTCAAAGTGCAACCCGACGGCCAATTGAACAAGGCCGACTGCAACTTTCTCGCCAAGACGTCAGCCAATACTAATTGACCCCCCGGTATCCTGATTCCCCCACCATAGCAGGTATCTCATTCATACCTGCCGCCATGATTGCGCCCGTCCCCGTCATTCTGAGAAAGGTACGACGATCCATAACATCCTGAGGACTGACATGAACAACATCCAGCGTTTTGGCTTCGTTTAGGCATCTTTTCCTCATGCGTTCAAAAGAGGCAGAAAGTGCCGGGCAGCCGCAGGTGCGAAACTTTCGTGAAGCTGCCAAAGCGAGCCGCTTTGACCCCTCCTGCCGATCACCTTTTGGGTTCGTTGAGTTTGGCTTTCAGGGCTTTGACCCTTCGGGCAACTTCTCCTGCGGCAGAGCTGATGGGCAGAGTTGTACGGTCGGACTCGCTGCGGAGTTTGCACTCGGCTTTGCCTTCGGCCAGGGTTTTCTTGCCGACGGTTATGCGAATCGGAATTCCCAGCAGGTCGGCATCCTTGAACTTGACGCCGCCGCGGGCATCACGATCATCCAGCAGGACTTCCACGCCTTCAGCCAGCAATTCGCTGTAGATATTTTCCGCAGCGGCTATGACATCGGCTTCCTGGCCGGCAGGCGTCACAATCACTTCCCACGGGGCGATTGTAATCGGCAGAATCATGCCGTTTTCATCGTGGCCGATCTCAACCGCCGAGGCGATAATCCGATTAATCCCGATACCGTAACAGCCCATCAGCGGATATTTTTCCCTGCCGTCGGCATCCACATACCTGCTCTCAAGCTTGCGGGTGTACTTATCGCCCAGCTTAAACACCTGCCCGACCTCGATGCCCCGCTTAAACAAAAGCTTTTTGCCTTCATAGGTATCGCCCTCGACGGCGTTGCGAATATCGGCCACCTGAATATTCGCCCCCTCCAGCGGAAAATCCCGCCCCGGCACAACATTCATAATATGATAATCGGTCCTGTTGGCCCCGGTCGCCCCGACGGCCAGCCCCGCTACGCCGTGGTCGATAAAAACCCTGGCCGCCTTATCGCACAGCCCCACCGGCCCGGCAAACCCCACCGCCGCTTTTGTCAGTTCTACTATCATCGCCTCGTCGGCCATTTCGATATGCACCCCGTCCATCAGGCGGGTCAATTTTTCGGGGTTGACCTCATGATCGCCGCGAACCATCGCCAAAATCGCCCCTTCGCCGCATTTGTAAACCAAGGTCTTGATAAGCTGATGCGGCTTGACCTTCATATACGCACAGGCGTCCTCGATCTTTCCGGCCCGGGGCGTGTAAAAATCCTCGACCGGCCCAACCTGGGCCGGCGGCTGTTTGGGCAGCGGGTCCACCGGTGCTTTTTCAATGTTCCAGGCCTGCTTGTCATCGGCAGTATAGACGATGATGTCCTCGCCATTGGCGCACGGCACGGTGAACTGATGCGACCCGGAGCCGCCCATTTCGCCCGATTCGGCCAGGACAATCACATACTCCAAACCGCACCGCTCAAACACACGGCAATAGGCGCAGTACATATTCATATACGTCTTGTGCAGACACTCTTCATTTGCGTGAAAACTGTAGGCGTCCTTCATAATGAACTCGCGCGACCGCAGCACGCCGAACCGCGGACGAAACTCGTCGCGGTACTTCGTATTGATCTGGTAGAGGTTCATCGGAAGCTGTTTGTACGATTTAATCTCATTAGCGGCAAGAAAGGTAAAGCCCTCTTCGGCCGTCGGCGACAGCACATTGCCCCGTCCGTGGCGGTCGATGAATTTGCCCAGGGTCTCACCGTAATCGACTTCGCGGCCGGTCTGCTGCCACAACTCCAGCGGCTGAACAACCGGCATAATGATTTCCTGGGCGCCGGTGCGGTTCATTTCTTCCCGCACAATCTGTATCACCTTGGCCAGCATCCGCTGTCCGGCGGGCAGATAGATATACGTCCCGCTGGCCAATTTCCGCATCAGGCCGGCGCGAATCATAAGCTGGTGGCTGATAATCTCCGCATCGGCGGGCACTTCCTTGACGGTGGGTATCAATGTCTGACTGTATCGCATAAATCTCCTGAATATCATTTGTAGAGTTGATTGATTACATCCTTGACCACTATTTCTGGCACATCGCACGCCCACTGGCTGTTTTGACAATAAACCGCTCCAAGCGATTCGAGCAGCACAAACCGCGGCCATTGGCCGACGGCTTTTTTGTCTGTCTTCAGCAGGGAGAGCAATTGCTCTTTTTTCAGAGCAGCCGGAATCGCCGTCGGCATACCAAGTTTTTGCAAAAGCGATTCGATGCGTTCAAGCCGGT
>JAKEGM010000071.1 GCA_022615575.1 Planctomycetales bacterium | reverse complement strand
TGGCTGCCTTCGGAGAAGCCTGATGAGCCTATGTACCTGATACTTTGCAGCGGCAGCGGCGGGGGTTGGGCAGTTAACGCTTATCTGCCCAAGGAAGCATCGACCATCTCCACCAGTGCAAACGGCATACGCAGCATATTCGCACATGAGCAGGCTCATACGATGGCAGGACCCTGCGATGCGGCTGACCATCCGTTCGGCGGCAACAGGGGTGAGGAACACGCCGGCTGGTTCCAGGGGAAAATAAACGCAAAGTATAACGGCGACAAGGGGCCGAATCGCGGGTGCAACAGTGTGTTTGTTAAAGATTATGACGGTTCGCAGAAGACCCCTGAACAGAAATTCAAACCTGCCAATCTCGAAAAATGGAAAACCGGCTGGGACCGCATGATGATATGGTATGTTTGGCAGAAGCTCGATGACAGGTACGGGACGACATGGTATCCGAGATGGCGTTGGGTACAGGGACAGCGATGGAAGGATGAGCCAGAGAAAAAACTCACCTGGGAAGAATCTATCGAGGATATGAGTATCGCTGTCGGTGAGGACCTGTTCCCATTCTTCAGGAAGACCGGTAAAGAGCTTGGCCGTGAAAGATTTGCAAATGCCGAGTTTATGGGAAAGACAATCGAACTTCCGGTCGCTCCGATTGAAGCAACGCCGCCCGGAGATGTTTGTCTGGACCCGATAGGTGACTATAAGAAGCCTGTTGCCCCCAAAAAATAGATCTTCTACCTTAAAATCAATGATTGGTTTGATAAGGCGATTCGCAGATTGGCGATTCGCCTTTTTTATTTCCTGCAATTGTCCTGTGAGGGCCGTTTATAACTTTTTTGCATCCGGAAAATATATCATGGGAAACGAGGGACAGTGTCATAATCCTGTTATCACCGGCAAAGTGAATCCTCCCGCAACGCAGGGCACTTAATAATGTTCTATGAGAGTAACGGGATCTATAATCCGGCCAGCCAGTTGTCGGCCAGGACGCGGAGATCGGTCAGATTCACGATGCCGTCAGCGACCAGGTCAGTCCCCCCGCAATCCCCGCAGGCGGCCAGCCAGTCATAGACCAGCCGCATCAGGTCGTCAACGTCCACATCGCAGTCCGGTTCGAAATCCCCGGCCAGCGCCTCTGTCGCCGGCACTGTTTCGGTCACGGTCACATCGTCAATGTTCCAGCCCGAGTACTGCTTGAAACCATCCGTAGTGCCCATCCCCCAGCGGATATAAACAGTCGGCTGGTTATCGGCCGCCGCAGAAATGTCAAACGTCTGTAATGTCCAGCTTGAATCCGTAACCTCGGACGTATTCTGCCAGAGAGTCGTCCAGGTGCTGCCGTTATTGGAAACCTGCACATAGGCATGGTCATACGCCGGACCTTCGACATTGAGCCATCGGTAGAATGAAAGTGCAACGCCGGCCCGGCCGGTGCAGTCAATCGCAGGAGTTGCGGCCCATTGGGTGGTTCGAATGTTTTTTTTGTAATCCCCGGCCAGATTATAGCCGACGACGCCAGTGCCGGTATGGCCGGAAGCCGGGTCCGGGTTGCCGTAGGCGCCGCCGGAACCAGCGGGAGTGCCCCAGGCCCAATCGCTTTCGTATCCCCAGCCGGGATTGGTGCCCATGTCGGCTGAGTAGATGACATTATACCGGGCAATGCTGACCATCACCGTCGCAGCATTGGACTCGCCGCCCTCCGGTGCGGTGCCGCCGTCGCCGGCCAGATAAGTAAATACTGCAGGCCTGCCGCAGCCGGGACGCGGCGTGTAAATGACTTCATTGCCGGACAGCGTCCGGGGGACCGAAACAATCGCCGTATTCGGGTCGCTCGGATCGGCCAGTGTACCATGATTGGGCAGCGAGGCAACGATATAACTCAGTGCCCCCGGCGGAAAGGGCAGCCCGTCATCGGTTGCGTCCAGCGTCACCGTAATCGAGGTATCAAGGATTGTCCGTTCATTGACATCAGCCGCAACCGGCGGCATCGGTACCAGCAAGTCGCCCACCTGGAAGTTCATGGTTGTGCCGGCAGAACTCACATCCGTGATATTGAGTCCGGGGGCTTGTCCACTGTAGCTTACGTTATTCGGTGCGCTCGTCTCATTAAAGACCGTTGCATTACCGAATCGGAAATAATCCAAATCGTTGCCGGCATTTTGGTTCAGTTCCAAATGCTGTATGCCGCTGGCTTCTTCCAGGTCCACCTTGTAATGCGTCTGGTTGTCATTATCCGGCTGAGTTTCATCCACATGCCAGATCAGGATGCCGCGAAGTGAACCGGGCAGTCCCGCATCAAAGCCGACGCCCCGGCGATTTTCGATCAGAAAATATTGGGTCGAAGGAAAGATTCCCTGCAGCTTATAGGCCTTCGCGTTGGTTTCCGCCTGTCCCAGTGAATAGAGGCCATCCGCAGAAATCACGGTTGGCGCAATCCATCCCGCCGAGCACTTGCACCAGGCGCTCATGTGCGCCGGCGTTGTTCCGTAGCTGCCGTTCCAGCTTCCGCCCGCCATCAGGCAGAAGTTTCCTGCCCCCTCGCTGTCATATCCGTAGTCATACAAATCCGGCAGCCCCAGAAAATGCCCGGTTTCATGGCAGATGACGCCGATTCGCGTTATCCCCTGGGTTGACGGAGAGCTGTCCCAGCCCCGGCGTGCCGGTTCGGTATGATACGACTGCATCGTCACACCGTCATACGTAACCGGGCTGCTGAGCGCCCACTGGTGCGACCAGATATAGTCCGGGTCATTGCCGCCGTATTCTTCGCCGCCGCCGGCATGAATGATTGTCAATCCATCAATCTGACCATCTCCATCGCCGTCCACGGTGCCGAAATCAAACCCTCGCGCTTCCAATGCGGCAAGCGCCTGGGCGACCATTTCCCGGGGACGAACATCCTCGCCGAAAGGATTGTTGGCTCCGTAAAAGGCGTAGCCATTGCCCAGCGTTACCGGCTCCGGCACAACCGATTGCACGGTCAGGGCATTGTACGATACCTCATGATAATAATCTTTGACCGAGCCGACGGCGCCGTCGGCCGTGTACCCGATCTGGTTGAACAGACTGTCGTAGTCCTGCGCGGGATACGCTATGGTCAGGTCAGAAAAATTGACCAGCACCACCAGATTATACATTATTCCCGCTGTCTGTGTAAGGCTCGGTGTTTCCTGTGCGGCGGACGGCTGTGTTTGGTCAAAAGTTCCCTGCGCGGCGGACCTCAGGGCACGGTTCTGTTTTCCCCTTTCGGATAATTTCATCGTATCCGGTTTTAGTGCATTCACCGCTTCCGGGTCGGCCTTTCCCACGGCGTGCTCGCTGGCCGCTGCCGCACCGGCTTTCTCAACCATATACACCCATTCGCCCTTGCCGTTTTTGATGATCTGATAGCCCTCTCTGCTCTCATTCCAGTGCGCATATTCATCCCCGCGCAGATAGACCGATATTTCTGTCCCGTCCGGCTGCGTTACCGGCGCTCCTTCCGGACATGCCGGAACAGCCATAACAGGCGCAGGGACAGCCGCCAGCAAGAATACCGCCGCTGCGCACAATGCTTTCGCTACCTTGGCCATACTGAAAACGCTGCTCCTCTCAAAGCTATGACTCCGTTTATCCAAACTTCATCCATTTGCGGCGCCGTATGCCCCCATCAAATGTACGGCTTTTATTGTACCATAATTATGCCCAGCGAGGGGTCAGTTTTTTGCGTTTTTTTGTAAAGAATTGACCGGTTTTCCCGTACCGGCAGCGGCAATCCCTGAGCAGTTTTTTTATGAACTTCAAAGGATAGCGTGTTATCTCGGTTGAAGGAGTTTTGTTTTCGCCCTTTTTGCACACAATTTGGCGGTTTTTATTGGTACCAGCGAAATTGACGCTTTTATGTGTCTGCTTTGCCTGCTATGCGGGATTACACTTGTGAGGCAGGGTATTTTTCCCCGACAACGGGTATGCTGTTTTGGGCAGAAATAATTTTTGTAACATTTTAGTCAAATGCGAACGCCTTGTAAGAGTTCAAGCTTTAGCTTGCTTTGTTGAACTGCTGGCCCATATCGGACGTCTGCAAAAACAGGATTAACTCCGCCCAGGGCCGATTGCACCGGCGCTCCGGCCGCGGTCAACGCGGCGCAAAAATACCTTGCCCAAGACCGCCGCTGCCGGTAAACTGCCCGCAAGGATCAAGAACACTGTATGAAGTTAACAAAGAGCAAATGCCGTACCGAACAGGATTGGGACAGCAGTGAAAATACAGGATATCGAAATATGATAATGGAGAATTACCTGTGACAGAACACAATGTTTCGATTCAGCAATCATCCAGCAGGACAGGCCTGGCCCCCTATTTTATCTCTTCGCGGATATCTTGTATTAAGCTTGCCGGCAAGCTGTTCGGCCTATCCCTGATGATTGTATTGAGTTGCTTGCTGTCCTCCTGCACGTTATGTGCCGATTCGAAATCCTTTGTTGAACGTGAAAATGGCGACTGGCTGATAGATCCATCACCGTATAAAGCCGAAGTTAAGGTTAATGAGCAATCCCATGAGGTTGTCCTGAGCAATGGGCTGGTTCGCCGGGTCTGGCGGCTTCAACCGAATGCGGCCACCATTGCCCTGGACAATTTGATGACCGGCGAATCGATGTTGCGCGGGGTAAAGCCGGAAGCGGTACTCGAACTGGACGGCCGGCACTTTGAGATAGGCGGACTGAAGGGCCAGCCGAATTATGCATACCTGCTGCCCGAATGGATTGATAAGCTGACTTCGGACCCGAACGCTTTTGGGCTTGAAGGCCTTGCCGTCGGAAAGACAAAAGAGCCTTTTTCATGGAAGAGAAAACGGTACAGCACCGATATGCCCTGGCCGCCGGCCGGTGTTTCTCTGAGGCTTGACTTTTGTTTCAAAGAACCACCCCAACCGAATGCACCGCGGCAGCCCTTTGGTGAACAGGAACAAACGGGACAGACAACGGCTTACCCGAAAGACATTACCGTCTCGGTACATTATGAAATGTACGACGGCATACCTGTTATCTGCAAATGGATTGAGGTTCAAAACGGCTCCGGGCAGCCGGTGAAACTCAACTCATTCAAGAGCGAAATCCTTGCCATCGTTGAAGGCGAATCCCCCGTGGATGAGTCCCCTTACTGGGCTGAGCCGGGTATGCATGTCGAAAGCGATTACGCATTCGGCGGGATGAATGCAGCAGGCGCAAATAAAACCTGTCTTTTCGTGCCCGACCCTGAGTACAAAACGCAGGTCAACTATCTGTGCAAAACCCCCTGCCTGCTGGTCTGCACGTTGCCGGGCGGGCCTGATATAACGATTCAGCCCGGCGATAAGTTTGTCTCTTTCAGGACATTTGAACTTCCTTATGACAGCACAGACCGGGAGCGCAGAGGGCTTGCAGTAAGACGGATGTACCGCACAATCGCCCCGTGGGTAACTGAAAATCCGATATTAATGCACGTGCGAAGCGCCGAGCCGAAGAGTGTCCGTCTGGCCATCGACCAGTGTGCCGAGGCAGGATTTGAAATGGTCATTCTGACATTTGGGAGCGGGTTTAATATTGAAAGCGAAAATCCTGAATACCTTGCCGAACTGAAGGAACTGGCTGATTACGCCCACAGCAGAGAAATCGAACTTGGCGGTTATTCACTTCTTGCCTCACGGCAAGTCAGCGACCAGGACGATGTTGTGAATCCTGCCACAGGAAAACCCGGCGGCTTTGCAAGATTCGGCAATTCGCCGTGCATCGGCAGCAAATGGGGACAGGAATATTTCCGTAAACTGTACGCTTTTTATGAAAAGACCGGGTTTGACCTGCTTGAGCATGACGGCTCGTACCCCGGCGATTTCTGTGCATCGACAGCACATCCCGGACATGCCGGTTATGCAGATTCCCAGCACACACAACACAGGACAATAACCGACTTCTATAAATGGTGCAGGGGTAAGGGAATTTATCTCAACGTGCCGGATTACTACTACCTGAGCGGTACAAACAAGAGCGGCATGGGCTACCGTGAAACAAACTGGTCGCTGCCGAGAGCGCAGCAAATCATCCACGGCCGACAGAACATCTACGACGGCACATGGGAAAAGACACCGAGCATGGGATGGATGTTTGTGCCTCTGACCCAGTACCACGGCGGCGGAGCGGCGGCGACGATTGAGCCGCTCGAAGAGCATCTTGACGCTTATGAGGCCCATCTTGCGAACAATTTCGGGGCCGGGGTGCAGGCATGTTATCGGGGGCCGCGGCTTTATGACTCTGAAAAAACAAAGGCGGTCGTCAAAAAATGGGTCGATTTTTACAGAAGCCACCGGCAAATTTTAGACTCGGATATCATTCACATCCGAAGGGCCGACGGAAAGGATATCGACTGCATGATGCACGTCAATTCACAGCTCAGGGAAAAAGCCCTTGTAATGGTCTATAACCCCGCAAAAAGCCCCGTGAGGAAAAACCTGAAGCTGCCGATGTATTACACAGGCCTTACGGAAACAGCACGGCTTCGGAACCCGGACGGCAAAGACAGGGTTTATAAACTCGACCGGCAGTACAATATCACAATTCCTGTCGAAATTTCCGCCGAGAGCCTGACATGGTTTGTGATAACCGAATGATATACCCTTTAGGCAATATAAATAGGGACAGGCACAATGCAGAGAGAACGGGTCGGCTATGCGCTCATAACAACGGGTACAGAAAAATGGGGCCGATCCGCAGAAAAGATGACCGTCCATAAAACGTCAATCACACAGCGAAAGGAGTTCGTTCAATGCACTCATTCAAAAAGACATGTCCAGGAATCTGTATTTTCAAAGTATTCCTTGCGGCGGCCGTTCTGTTTGCTTTTTCGCCGGACGGACGGGCCGACGGGGCGGGCGCGTATGAACTTAACCTCGCAGCGCCGATTACGACATGGGACGAGGCGATTCCGCTGGGCAACGGCATGCTGGGCGGCCTGCTCTGGGGAAAGGATAACGCCATCAATCTTTCGCTGGACCGGGGCGACCTGTGGGATGAAACCCCCGCGCCGGAAATTCTCGAAGGCGACTGGAACTATGCGAACATGAAAAAGCTCATCCGGGAGGATTGGGGGGAGTTTATGCGGCGCTACAGCAACGCCTACGACAGCCATCCGGCTCCAACCAAGCTGCCGGGCGGCCGACTGGTGCTGACCCTCGGAGACGGCAAGAAAGCCGAAGCGTTTACGCTCGACATGAAACAGGCCCTCGGCACCGTGACGTTTACCGACGGCAGCACGCTGGAGTGTTTCTTCTGTGCCGAGCAGCGCGTCGCCCTGATCCGCATCGGCGATTCCGACGTAACCAGCAAGTTCCTCCGGCCCGACGGCCTTGACAATTTGAACTATAAACCGGCCGAATTCGGTTCCGCTGACGGGATGAACTGGATGGTGCAGCAAGCCGCCGGCGGACTGGTGTATGCGACGCTGACCGCTTCCAAACGCCTTGGCGGCCAGACGCTGGTCGCCGCGACGATAACAACCAATCGGGAAGATGCCGCCGAACCGGATCCGCTTGTCCTGGCAAAACGGCGCGTTTCAAAAGTCATGGACGCCGGTTTTGAAAAAATGTTCCGGCAGCACCGGACATGGTGGAAGGATTTCTGGAGCATCTCCGAGGTCTGTGTTCCCGATGAGCGACTCCAGCGGCACTACAATCTGTGCAAGTACTTCTACGGCGCCGCCTCCCGCCCGGATGCGCCGTCAATGCCGTTGCAGGGGGTCTGGACGCAGGATTCCGGAGGCCTGCCCCCATGGAAAGGCGATTTCCACCATGACCTCAACACCCAGATGACCTATATCGCCTATCATAAGGCGGGCCTGACGGATGCGGGGTTGAGTTTCATCAATCACATGTGGAACCTGCTGCCGGAGTACCGCAGCTTTGCCCGCGATTTTTTCGGCGTTGACGGTGCCGCGATCCCGGCAGTCATGTCCCTCAACGGCAAACCGCTGGGCGGCTGGCCGCAGTATTCGCTGTCCGTCAGTTATGCCGTCTGGGTAGGGCAGAGTTTTTACCTGCACTGGAAGCATACGATGGACCCGGTCTTTCTGCGCGATCGGGCGTATCCGTGGATGGATGAGATCGTCGGCACCATCGTCAAACTGCTGGAGGAAAAAGACGGCAAACTTTATTTTGAGCTTTCCAGTTCAGCCGAGATTTTCGACAACTCCAAAAGGGCGTATCTCAAGCCGAACTCGAACCAGGACCTGTCCATGCTGATCTGGGCGTTCGAGGCGATGGCGGAGATGGCCGACGTGCTGGGCAGAAGCGACGATGTTAAAAAATGGACAGCGCTGCGCGGCAAACTCGACGGCCTGCATGTGGATGACAGCAATGTCCTGATGTTCAGCGCCGGCGAGCCGTTCAATCAGTCCCATCGCCACCATGCCCATGCCATGGCGGTTCATCCGTTCGGTACGCTCAACATCGACGGCTCCGACAGGGATCGACAGGTCATTCAGGCCACGCTTGAAAAAATGGACGAGCTTGGAACCCGCGCCTGGACCGGGTACAGTTTTTCATGGTTTGCCTGCGCCCTGGCCCGTGCGAACATGGCCGAGTTGGCGTATCAGTACCTGACCTGTTATGAGCGCGCGTTCATCCTGCGCAACGGGTTCCACGCCAACGGCGATCAGCTTGGCGCGGACCTGTCCGGTTTCAGATACCGGCCGTTCACGCTGGAGGGCAACTTCCTGGCGATGGAAGCGGTCCATGACATGGTCCTGCAGAGCTGGCCGGTGAACATCCTCAACGATCCGACTCCGGTCATCCGTATTTTCCCGGCGATGCCGTGGACATGGCATAACGCACGTTTTCGCGACTTGCGCGCAGAGGGCGGCTTTATTGTTTCCGCCGAGCGCACCAATAACACGACTGGCCGTTTTGAGATCGAGGCAACCGTCGACGGCGTGCTGCGTCTGCGGGATAACTTCAACGGCCTGGAACCTGCGTTTAATCGAAAGGTCAAAAAGGTCGGCCCGGATTTCGTCGTAAAATTAAACGCCGGCCAGACGCTCACCGGAAAACTCCCTGTGCCAAAGCAGATGCCGCCGCAGCCGGCCGACTCTGCCGAAGCGGAAAAACGCATCCGCCGGATAGACGAAATTGCGGCGGCGCGGCATTCTGAAATTGACCCATAGTAAAAAACTTGGCGGCTTATGCGGGTTGCTCATTGGAAAATGAGCGTCCTCCTGAGGCGACAGCCCCGCCGGACCCTGTTTTTCGCTACTGATAATAGTAGGTCAGGGTCATTTCGGCCTTCCAGTCGTTTTTGCCGGCTTTGCCTTTGTCCAAACTCAGCGATTCGCACTTGAGGTCCGACCAGCGAACCAGCAGGGACGAAAGAAACGCCGCCAGCCGCTCGATGTCGATGCTTTTAATCGTTACGGCCGCCGACCGGCTCGGCCGCCCCGCCCGATTGACCTGACCGCGGACATTGGAGGTGTAGTTGGACGGGGAAATGGAAAAGAGCTGGGCCGATTCATTGATGGTCTTGGTAAAATCAAAGACCTCGGCTTTGCCGCTTTTGTCGATTTTCTCCAGCAGTTTGGGCTTGAGGGCGACCATCTTTCGAATCAGCTCCTCGGTCTTCCGGAGTTCCGTTTGGGCATCCTGACAGGCCTCAACCGATTTGGGATAAAACACAAAACCGGCCAGCAGCACCCAGAGCGCCGCCGCGGCCGGAGCCGCGATATAATACAGGGTTGGATTTTTGAGCATCTTTTTCATGGTTTGGCCTCGGCTTTTTTGGGTTCCAGGGTAATTTCAAAGGCATCGCGCCCGTCGGGGTTTGGGGCAACACGCTCCGATGCCAGCGAAATCCGCGGATGTTTTTTAATTTCGCTGAGCAAAACCATTGTTCCGGCGCGGTTGCCGGCGTCCCCTTTGACCTTCATGGAACGCTCGTTAATCGTTATCTGCTGGACGCGGATGTCCACCGCGGACGGCATCTGGTTGAGCGCCTCAAAGAAAAACATCAGTTTGCTGGGCACCAATGTTTCATCGCCAAGCCCGAACCCCTCCTGTTCCTTTTGTATCTGCGAATAAACGGTGTTCAGTTTGGTGGTCGGCCTGGCTCCCGGCGGCGGCGACTTTCCCTCCATAACCGCCGCATACTGCCTGGCCGTCTTGGCGGTTAACTGCCGGGCATAGCTTTTCATCTGAAACGCCTTGATCTGGAAAAACACGGCGGCGGCGGCCAGAAGAACCGTCAGGGCAATCCCGATTTTCCGCAAGCTGCCTTCGAGCGCCTTTCGGCGTCCCTGAAACGGCATAAAATCCCGGCGAAAATCCGCTTTGGGCTCGCGCGTTCGGCCCGCCAGCGCCGCGCCGTAGGCGGCCAGCAGTTCATGGCAAAGGACCCCGTCGGCGTCCGCCGCCAGGGCAAGGTCTTTTTCCGGGGTCTCGGCCGTCACCTCCAGGCCGGTGCGCTGATGCAGAATCGCCGTATCAACCGTCTCGGTTCGGCCAACCAAAACCAGCGACGTCAGCGCGCTTTGGGGGGCCTCCGAGGCGCCAAGCAGCAGAATTTCCCGCGCCAGGACGGCGGCGACATTCTGCCCCTGCCCCACCAGGAATGTGCGAACGGCCGGGGCGTAACCGGGCTGCGGCCGGAACAGATAACAACTGGCCGAAGACAAGACGGCAAAAAGCGTATTCGTCCGTTCGGCCATGCGCATTTTATGAGAAAGGGCGCGCCCCAGACACACGGCATCCGGCTCAATGGCCGTCGGGTCCAGGCCGCCTTCCTGCACATCCATCAGGATGTCCGTCAAAAGCTGGCGGTCCGCCGCATACACCGTCACCTTTGAACCGGCGGGGTCTTTGCCGGTAATTTCAAACGCCGTCGCCAGGTTCATCGCATCCGCGGCGGCGGCTTCTTCGGCGTCGTACTTGATGGTGCTTTCCACCTGCGCATAATCGTCGAACTCGGAATGCAGATTGTGCCGCGTATAATAGCCGCAATCCACGGCCAGAAAAACCTCGTCAAACGCAAGCCCCCGCTGCACCGCAGCGCGGGCCGCCTGCAGGGCAAGCGTCGCCGGTTCGCCTTCCCCCCGGGGCAGAACATTCAGGACACCCTGCACCGAGGCATCCGCGCCCGAAGACACCCAGACCGCCGCCGCTTTGTCTCTCGAAAGAAAAAGTCCTAAGCTTCCCTTTTCATCCACGTGATTAACTCCCGTTTCAGGATTCCGTTTGTCATTTTCACTGATATAAAATGGCCAGCCGTTCCATCTGTTTTCCTTCCTTGACGACGGTGGCCACCGCGACCGCGCGGGCATTGCCGCTGCGGCTGGTAACCCGAACCTGGAAGAACGTGCTGGCCGTCGTTATATAATTCTGCAGCGTGTTCATGGTGCCCGCATCCAGCCGGCCCAGTTCCTTCAATTCGGCCGCGCTGCGAAACGGCTTTTCCTTCCGCTGTTCAATCACCGCATGGGCAAGTTCGCTGGCCACCAGCGGGTCGATGGCAAGCGTAAAGGTCGCCTCCAGCACATGGCGCGGGGCCGTATTGATATTCACCCGCTGGGCGCCCCAGAGCGATAAATACTTCAGGGGGCTTTCCTGCCGCTGGCCCATATCGGGCAGGGGGCGGGCCAGGACCTCCTGATTCAGCAGCGAACTGTGAAACAGCTTGGCAAAATCCGTCGTATGGGCCACGGGGCGCCGCTCCCGGGGCGCCGTCTGCGGAGCCGGCTGCGACCCTCCCTGCTGGGTCAGGATTCGTGCCGCCTTTCGCCGGCCCGCGGCCGTCGTCTGGGGGGGACCCGCCGGCTTGGCGGGCTGGGGCTGCGCGGCGGCCGGCCGGAGAATAATCGGGCTGGGGTTCAGTTTGAACGCCTTTCTTTTGTACACCTCGTCCATGGCCGTCTGAATGGTTTCCTGAAGCTCCCCAAGGCCCTGCATATCGCGGGCCATCCATTCGCAAAACGTCAGCAGGGCATTTTCGGCCTGCTTGTTGGCGGCGCTGGAATTGGTAACCAGCCAGCTCAGCGGCATCTTGGCGTTTTCATCCTCCACGACAATCGTCACCCGGCAGGTGCCGATTTCCAGTTCAATCGGTTCCATCACATAGGGCCAGCTCGGTCCATACGGGCCGGGGATTTCAATGTCATTGGGGTCCAGCTCGCCCCCGTAAAACGCTTCATTGGGGTCGCCGGAGTCCGTTTCAACGCTGTTTGCGTCTGGCGCGGGGTTTTCCGGCAGGTCCGATGTGCCGCCTGCGCCAAACAGCGACATCAGGTTGGAAAACAGGTTTTCGGCGTTCATTTCATCCGACACCCCCAGCGAGACGCCGTCTTTGAGTACCGATTCGACATCCTCAACGGTGGCCGTCATCGCCCAGTTGGCGATAAATTGCGAATACTCGGCGTCGTTCATCCAGTACAGGTCGGAAAAATCGGGCTTGCCGACGCGGTTCTGAACCGCAAAGTTCCGCTGGGGAAGCTCCGTCAAAATATACTTCATCGCCGAATCCGCGCCGTAGCGGGCGCGCTGATATTCAATCATATACTGCTGGCGCCGTTTGGCCATTGTCAAATGCAGCGCCAATCCCGTCATCAGCGAGGACAAGACCACCAGCACAATCAGCGCAACCATCAGGGCAAAGCCGGCAGGCCGGCCGCTCTTCGGAAGCCAACGGGTTGTCGGGAGAGTCATCTTCATCCGTTTTTGCCGTTCGACTCCTTATCCGCCGCATCCGCGGGGGCATTGGGGTCGTTTTCGTTCAAAAGATCATTGGGGTCCTGCTCTTCGGGCAGGTCGAACTTCTTTTTGATAAACTCATAGGGAATCGCCCGCGTCCGGTCAATCGCTATCGTCCGGTAAAAGAGCTCCTCTTCGGGCACGCCGATGCTGCCGTCCGGAAGTTCCCGCGGCAAGGCAAAGGAAATCCCCACCCGCACCGCCTTGGGCAGCGTCTCGGACTGCCACCGGTCGGCGGTATTCTCGCCCTCCAGGGCCTGTATGTCAAAAAATGTTACGCCGTCGGATACCGGAATATACAGCCCCGCACTGGCGGACGATTCGGCGTCGGTTTCGAGCACCTTGTCCTCCACATTCAGCCCATCGTGCATCCGGTACAAAATCAGGGTTTTCCCTATCGGGTCATACGATGTCTGCCAGACAATCCGTTCGTAGGTCTCTTTTTTGTCGTTATTGCCGTAGTAGCTGTTTTCGAGGGTCAGCTGGGCCGAACGATAGCCGTTGTCCAGCTTGGTGCCGAACGTGATGACGGCGTCAAACCCCGGCGCCGCCAGCCGGTCAATGTCTTCGGCAATCTTCTGCAAAATCTCCGTCTGGAGACGGTCTTCCTCCATCCGCTCCAGGATGGTGACGGCGGCGCCGCGCACCTGCTGATAAATGCCCAAAACGGAGGTCAAAATCAGGGCCGCCAGCATCAGGACAACCAGGGTCTCGACCAGCGTGAACGCGTTTTTATGTCGGCTGTGCGTCATTTCTTTTTGGTTCCCAGCAATTGTTCGATTACCGGCACCAGTTCCGGCGGCACATTGCTCCAGTCAAAATCGGCAATATCCGATGCCGGCTGATCGGACGGTGCATCCGCCGGGGGCGCCGGGGTATCCGTCAGGTCTCCGCCCCCCTCGTCGGCGCCGGACAGAGTGTCGTCCCCGTCCGGCACGGTTGATTCGCCGCTGCCGCCTGCGGGCACATACGTCCGGGCAAACTCGTTATAGCCGTCAAAATTCATCCCGAGCTTTTCGAGCAAGAGGTTTTCCTCCTCCTCAAGCTGCGTCAGATACTGCTCATAGCCGTCAAAGCCGTTCTGGGCGATGTATTCGAGTTTTTTCCGCCGCTGCTGGGTCAGCAATTTGTCGTACGCCTCTACATCCAGACCCTCCTGCTGAAGGTAGGCGCGGGTCGTTTCCTGAACCTCGGAGGCCTGGTTGTCCTGCAGGAGTTCCATATAGGCGTCTTCAACCTTCCGCTGGGCCAGAATCTGCTTGACCTGAGCGGCGGTCAGATTGGTAATCCAGTGTTCCAGTTCAACGTCCTGCGGCTCGCCTTTGCTGTCGAGAAAACTTGCCGAGCAGACCGCCCGAATCCACATGCGCTCCGTCACCGGCTCGTAAAACGGCTCCACCAGCGTTTCCCACTCCAGATCCGGATTGGCATCGCTGGTCCCGTATTCGCTGACATCCGACAGTTTCGGCTCGGACAGCAATTGCTCCATATTGGCCCGCGCCAGTTCAAACGCCTGCTGGCGCAGATGCATATCGATGACCGCCCCAGTATAGCGGTTCATCAGCACCAGCACCGACGACAGCAGAATGGCCAGCAGCATCATCGCTGCGACCACTTCGACAAGGGTAAAACCGCCGGTTTGCCGGCGAACAGGTTTTAACGCACGCCTGAACATTGGACATTTAATATTTCACATTTTGCATTAAAACGGCACGTTTTCACGGTATTGCGGCAGGAAAATCTCCACATCGCCTTCGAACAGCTCGACCGGCTTGGCGAACCGGTGCACGACAATCGTCCACGGCCGCCCGTCCTCGTCGAGCAGGGCAATCTTGCCGCCGTACTGCCAGCCGGACTTGCCGGCTAAAAAGCGGGCCTCGGTGACATTTTCCGCATCCCGCGTATCTTCCAGGTCGTCGTACAGCACATAATCCAGCGTCAGGGCGCCGGTAAAATGCACTGTCTGGATAATCGCTTCCTGGGGGTCCGGCATCTGCAAATCCAGTGTTTCAAACTCCCTCAAAACATACGCCTGCTCGGAAAAATCGAGCACCACGGCGTAGCGGCGGTCGCTTTCGGCGGCGGCGTTCTGGGCCATCTGAAGCGCCGCCACCAGCTGCTCGGCCTGACGCTTGAACCGCAGGTTGCCCCACATCGCCCCGAAGCTGATCATCGCCGCGCCCGCCATCAGGGCAATCAGCCCTATCACCATCAGCATCTCAACCAGAACAAATGCTTTGTGCGCTTTTGTTGCCACCAATGAACATCCTCATTTTCAATTTTCAAAGTGCAATTTTCAAATTTGAAAATTGCACCTCAGAAGATTGAAAATTATTCGGTATCGGTGCTGTACAGGTCCATGTCATAACCTTCGCCCCCCTCCTTGCCGTCGGCCCCGTAGCTGATAATCACAAAGGGCTTGCCGCTTTCGGGATTGAGCATGAACATAAATTCGCTTTTCCAGGCGTCTTTGGGCAGCGACGTCGTCCCCAGATACCCCTCCATATTCCAGCCCTCGACATCGGTGGGCTGCTCGATCAGCTCAATCAGCCCGACATCTTCGCTGGGATACCGGCCGGTATCCAGTTTGAACATATTGACGGCATTGTGCAGCGTTTTCAGGTCGGCCTTGGTGGTAATCTGCTTGGCCTTGTCCGTCTGGCCCATGAAATTGGTGGCCGCCAGCCCCGCCAGCAGCGCGATAATCAGCAGTACCGCCATCAGTTCCACCAGGGTAAAACCGTTGCTCTTTCTTTTTTGTTTCATAATCAACCTCTCAATAAAATTGTATATTGAATATTTGATATGGGATATTGTTTTCAATATCCGCTTCTCAATCGTCAAAACTGCGTAACCGAATACTTAAACAGGGGCAGCAGCGTCGCGTATGCGATAACGCCGATAATGCCGGCCATAAAGACGATAATCACCGGCTCAATAATCCGGCTGAACCGCTCGATCCGCAGGTCCGAATCCGCCTCAAGGTTGTCGCTGATCATCCGCAGCATCTGTTCGAGTTCGCCGCTTTTTTCGCCGATGGTCACCATGTGGGCAATCGCCGGGTCAATCACGCCGCTGTCCCGCAGCGGCGTGGAAATATCCGCCCCCGACAGGATGCGCTCGCGGGCCTGCCGGATGGCATTGATCATAATGATGTTGCCGGTGACCTGACTGACCACCCGCAGCGATTCGGCCATCGACAGCCCCGACCCCAGCAGCGTGGCCAGCGTCGAGGTGAACCGCGCCACGATTTCCTGCTTGAGCAGCTTGCCCATGCCGGGCAGTTTCAGCAGCAGCGTGTCGCGCATGGCAGCCCCTTTGTCGGTTTTCATCAGCCGCTTATACAGCAGGACAAGCCCGACAATGGCCGCGATAATCACCAGCAGCCACCAGCTCGTCAGCAGGGCGGAAAACTTCATAATCGCCTTGGTAATCCACGGAAGCTGCTGGCCGGTTTTGACCAGCTGCTCGGTGATTTTGGGAATCACCACAATCGTAATCACCAGCACCACGATAATACAAAACAGAAACAGGATGGCTGGATACATCATCACCGTTGTCATTTTCGCTTCGAGCCGCTGGCGCTTGTCCATAAACGCCGCGATGGTCGCCAAACTGTCGCCCAGCGTGCCCGTGGCCTCGCCGACGCGCATCATGCTGACATAAATCACGTCGAAAAACTGCTCGTACTCGGCCAGCGAATCGGCGAAGGATTCGCCCGTCACAACGCGGTCGCGGATTTCCGTCACCGTCGCCCGCAGGTGGGGGTTGGTCACCTGCAGCGTCAGCACGCTCAGTGCGTCGGTCAGCTTGATGCCGGCGTTGAGCATGGTGGAAAGCTCCTTGGTAAAGCCGGCCACTTCTTTCTTGCCGCTGCGCGCAAAAAAGTCCTTAAAGGTTTTTTGGGCCGTTTCCATCCGAATCTGCGTAATGTCCGTCGGATGCAGACCCCGGCTGCGCAGATGCTTGCGGGCGGCCAATGCGCTTTCGGCCGTTACCGTGCCTTTTTCCGCCTTCTTGGCGGCGTTAATCGCAATGTATTCAAATCTCGGCATAAACGAATGAATAAATTGTATATTGTAAATTGTATATTACTTCTTGTTACGTCTGGCTGTATTCTGAGAAGCCACAAAAATAGCCGTTAACGCTTGAGCTTCCTCCAGCAAGCCAGCAATTTGTTTTGGCTTGACTAATTTTTCATCCGACGCAAATTCAATCCAAAAATACGATTCATCAACTTCTTCTATGACAATTGCAAGTTTTGAAATAAAAGTGGCTCTTGATTGGGCCATACAAACAGCTCTGTAATTTGCAGCGACAGCCGTCGAGCTGCGGACAAGTTGTCCCGATATATGCCGTCCAAGGATTGTGTTCGGCAGCGCCATACATAATTTCACGCATCGATGAGCAAAGCGTTTAGTCCGTTGTTTCAATTCTTCCTTATTCACAGGACAATACTTCTTCACCAATATACAATATACAATTTACAATATACAATATACAATCCTTAGACGTTATCCGACTGCGTCACCCGCAGCACCTCCGCCAGCGTCGTCGTTCCGGTCTGGACCTTGCGGGCGCCGTCCATCCGCAGCGTCTGCATGCCGTACTCCAGCGCCTTGCGCTTGATGGCGCCGGCGGTCTGGCGGCTGTAAATCATCTCGCGGATGTCGTCGTTGATGGTCATCAGCTCATAGATGCCCGTTCGCCCCCGGTAGCCCGTATCAAAACACTTGGTACAGCCGGTTCCCATGTAAAACGGCGTCTTTTTCCTTTCCATGATGCCCAGGTCGCGCAGTTCGTGATCCGGGGGGTCATAGGCCTGTTTGCAGTCCGGGCAAATCCGCCGCACCAGGCGCTGGGCCAGCACGCACACCATGGATGAGCTGACCAGGTACGGCTCGACCCCGAAATCCAGCAGGCGGCTGATGGCCCCGGCGGCGTCGTTGGTATGCAGCGTGCTGAACACCAGGTGCCCCGTCAGCGACGACTGAATCGCCATCGCGGCGGTTTCCTGGTCGCGCACCTCGCCGACCATGATGACATCCGGGTCCTGACGCAGGATATGCCGCAGGGCGTTGACAAAGTTCATCCCCTTCTTGGGCGCCACCTGCATCTGGCTGATGCCCTCGAGCTGATACTCAATGGGGTCTTCAACCGTCATGATGTTCTTGACCGTCGAATCCAGGCGGTTGAGGCAGGCGTACAGCGTGGTGCTCTTGCCGCTGCCGGTCGGGCCGGTCACAAAAATCACGCCGTGCGTGCGGTTAATCATTCGGTCAAAGACCTCTTTATCCTCCTGCCAAAATCCCAACTGCTCCAGCGTCAGGATGCCGCTGCTTTTATCCAGCAGCCGCAGCACCGCCCGTTCGCCGTAGCTGGTCGGCACGGTGCTGACGCGCAGGTCGATTTCACGCTGGCCGATGCGGACGCTGCAGCGCCCGTCCTGCGGCATGCGGCGTTCGGCGATATCCATCCCCGCCATCACCTTGATGCGCGAAATCACCAGCGGCAGCACGTTGCGGTTCAGCGTCAGCGTGTCGTACAGGATGCCGTCGATGCGGTAGCGCACGACGATCTTGGTCTCGAACGGGTGAATGTGAATATCGCTGGCCCGCATCTGCAGGGCGCGGAACAGGATGTCGTTGACCAGCCGGATGACCGGCGGACGGTTGACCACGTCCAGCAGGTCTTCGGAGCTGCCGACCTCGTCGGCCAATTGGTCCAGATTCTGACCGTCCAGTTCCTCGGCGACCTCCTCGATAACCGTGTTCTTCTGCTCGTAGGCCACGTCAATCACCGAGGTAATCGCCGCGCGGGTAGCGAGACCCATTTCGACCGGCCGGCGAAGCATTTTGGAGACATTATCGACCGCTGTCGCGTTGAGCGGGTTGGCCGCGATGACGGTAATGGCGCCGCTGCCCTGGGGCTGAATGCCGATGACATAATGATGCTGGGCATACGGCGCTGGGATATGCTCGATAAACTCTTTCGGCACATCCTTGCTGCTGATCTCCTCAAAAAAGGGGATTCCCAGCGCCTCGCCAAACAGCCGCAGCACCACGTCTTCCGTAAACGTCGGCGCTGTCAGCAAAAGCTGGTCGATGCGCTGGGTATCGCCAGCGTGTTCGGCAAAAAAATCCCGAAGCAGTTGGGCATTGACAATCCCGCTCCGCTCGGCTGCTTGGATTAATAATTCTTTCATAATATCGCAACACCAGATGAGCTTCAGCCCATCATCGTTATCTGAGCCGAAGGCTCATTCCTTTCGCCCTTGGCCCTATCACTTTTCTTCCACCGGCGTCAAACCAGCTTCGTCTTCTTCCAGAACCTTTACCGGGTCCATCGGCTTGGGCTTTATCCCCGGCCAGTCCTGATGTTCCTGGAACTTCTTCTCCATTTCTTCAAACGCCCTGCGGTTCTTTTCGGAAACGCGACGGATGTCCTCTAATCCTTCGATTTGATCGCTGGGCCGAAGCACATGGGCCTTAACAAACACATAAAGCTTGCTTTGGGCCCCGATATCATCGACACCCCTAAACAACCCGCCCACAATCGGAATGTCCCCCAGGATCGGCACCTTCGTAGTGTTTTTCTGCTGGTCAACGCCCTCCAGGCCGCCCAGAATAATGGTCGTGCCGTCCGGAACGGTCGCTACGGTCGTTACATCCGTAGAAAGGATATCCGGCGGACGCGGATAGGTTTCCCCGGCAACCTTTACATCCTGCTGCAGTTTAAAGTCCGACCGGCCAAGCGTAATCTCCAGACGCAGCATATCCCCCTTGCTGATATGCGGTTTAATCTTTAAGGTTACGCCTTCTGAATATTCAGCGAAACTTACGTCTGTTGTCGTAATCGTTTGTCCCTGATCAGAACTCGGCTGAATGATGCTTTTCTGCTGCGCAATCGATGTTGTATTTTCAGTTTTGATTTCGCCTTCCTGGTTGTCATTGACAAGGATTTTGGGCCGGGCCATCACCCTGCCGTAATTTTTCGTCTGTACCATTTCCAGCAGGGCCTGCACCATATCGCTGTTAAGGAACCCTGTGAAATTGCCGCTTGTTGATCTCGCTTCCCCGTAAACCGGTTCACTAAAATCACCGGAAATCGTTTCGATGGGCGAATTCTCCCTTAACGTCAGTCCGCTATAGGTTTTGGATACGATATCCATATCGTATTTGAACGTTTCGTCCTGGTTGATGACCACCAGCGTGCAATCCAGCAGAACCTGCGGACGGTATTCGTCCAGAGATTTGATCAATTCGCCGACCCACTGCTGGTTGCGCTTGTTGGCATAAACAATGAGCGAATAGGACATCTCGTCGGGGATAATCTTGATTTTTTGTTCTTCCAGCGTCGGCGGCGTCCCTGCCGCGGTTCCGCCGCCTGTCGGAGCCACCAGTACCTGTATCTTGGACTCCGGCGTCGAGGTCTTGGACGCAGCAGCGTCCTCCACGGTTTCCTGAATCAGCTTGGTCAGGACTTCGGCCAGTTCCACCGGGTCCTGATTTTCCAGCGCATAGACCACGTAGGGGGTTGTGGTAACATCCAGTTGACGGTCGGCGTGGGCAATCACCAGGGCAATGGCATCGTGCTGGCGCGGCGTGGCATAGACCAGCAGCGAGTTGGTCGTTTCCAATACCGCGATTTGCGGGTACTCGGCGGTCAGTTCCACCCCCGAGCCGCCTTCGGCGGTCGGCAGCACCATCGGCGGCGCAACCCCTTCGGCAACAGGCATTGCCTGCGCAACGGCCGTACTGCGGGCAGACGTCGTACCCCGCGTCCCGCGTCCATCCATGCCGGTCGTGCCGGTGGTCGTCTGCGGAGCAATCATGCCCAGATCCGTCATGGTATTGATGATTTCCTGCGTATCGACATACTGAATCTCGTACTGGCGGATGGTCCGCTGGTCTTTCTGCACCACATCCACGTGTGCAATCACCAGTTCAATGGCGCTGTGCTGTTCGGCGGTGCCGTTGACCAGCAGCGAATTGGTCGCCGGACGAACCGCCACATAGGGCTGATCGCCTCCGGCCGTGCCGGCGGCGCCTGCCGCGCCTGTCCGAGGCGACATCGCCATCTCCGGCGTCTGCGGCTGCGTTTGCGTCTGCGCCGTGCGCCCCGATGCCGCTGTCCGGCCGGTCGCCGCCGTCGGGGCGGGCATCGAAACGGTTACGCTGGCCAGACCCAGTTCGTTGAGCACATTGACCACTTCGACCGCCTCGACATTCTGGATAATATATTCCCGAACATATTTGAGGTTGTATTGCGGCACATCCAGCACATCAACCAATTCCTCAATCAGCGTGATTTGGTCCGCCTTGCCGATAATCAGGATTCGGTTGGTGCGGTCATCCGTATCGATAAAGACCGTGTCCGCGGTGGGCGCCGGCGCCGCCGCGCCCGGCGCAGCAGCCGTTGCCGGCGCCGAAATCGGAACCTGTTTGGTTTCCACCTGACCGGTTTGAGGATTGCGCGTGGTCACCGTCCGCATTTGGGTCTGCGCACCGGCGGCGGCAGAGGTACTGATTTGCAGCGACACACCCTGCAGCTGGCCGACCAGGTCTTTGAGCTTGGTGACGATATCTGAGGGCTTCATATACTTGAGCGTGCGGAATTTATACTCCCGGGTCGCGCTGGAGACATCAATCATCTCCAGAACCTTGCGAATCCGGTCCATCCGATAGGCATAATCGGTCACAATCAGGGTGTTGGTTTCGGGAAGCGGGGTAAAGCTGGCCCCCAGGTTCATTGTCTTGAGCATATTTTGTGCGGATGTCGCATCAATGTAGTTCAGCGCAAACATACTGGCGACCACAATGTCGCCCGGCTGGATGGGTTCGTCCGGCCCGCGCAGGGTCGGCTCGGCCCTGGTAGCCAGTTCGCCGGCCTGCAGAATGGTCACCAACTGGTCCCGGCGGGTCATAATATATCCCTTAAACCGCAGCGCTGATTCGAGCAGGGCGTAGGTGTCTTTGACCTTGATTTTGCCGCCGTGAATCTTGAGCTGAACCTTCTGGCCTCTGATAATTGCCGGGTCGTACATATAGTTGAGGCCAAGCTGTTTGCCCACCAGATCGACCAGCGATTCCAGTTCCACCTCCTGCGGCAGATCAACGACCGTTTCCAGTTCCTTTTCGGCAACCGATGCGGGAATCTGCGCCGCTTCGGGGGACTGAACCTTCTCCTGCGGCTTGGCGGCCGGTGCGGCTGTCGGCGCAGCGGCCTCCGGGGACCCCGCAGCGCCGGCTTGCGGCCGGGGTGCGGCGGCCTGCGTCTCCAGCTCCGTCAGTTTTTGGCGAAGCTGAGCCAGTTCCGCCTGAAGCGCATTGACCCGGTCGGTCTCCTGCGCGGGGCGCTCATCGCCTTGTTCGGCGGCCTTCGCCTCGGCTTGCGCCTGTTCCTGGGCCATCGCCGCCTCTTCCCGCTGGACCTTCTCGATAAACTCCTGCAGCGCCTTCATCTCGTCCGATTCGTCTGGCGCCGGTTGTGCCGGCGCAGCTTCGTTGGGTTCTGCGGCCGTTTCGCCGCCGGGCTGCGGAACGGGCAAAATCGGAGCCGGCAATGATTCCGTCGGCTCAGCAGCCGGTGTTTGAACCGGTTCGGCCGGAACCGCCTGAACGGGAACGGCCTGGGCAGGCGTCTTCGGGGTTTCGATCGGGGACGGCGGTGTCTTTTCTTCGGCATCCGCCAGGGCCTTCATCAGCCCCTCGCTTAAAAAGTCCTCTTCCGTCTCCGGCTGGGCGGGTTGTTCTGCCGGAACCTGGGGAACAGGAAGCCGGTCCGAAGGCGCGTTTGCATCCGGCGGCGTCAGAGGCCCTTCGGGCCTGGGTTCGGTCGGCAGATTCGGTTCAGCCGGCACATTCGGTTCCTGCTGCGGCACAAGTTCTTCGGGCCCGGGGGGCTTCGGCAGATTTGGTTCAGCCGGCACATTCGGCTCAACAATCACCTCCGCCGGCGCCGCGTTTTCCGTCGGTAAAGCCGTTTTTTGATTTTCTTTCTTCCATTCGGCCGCAACTGTTTCGATTTCGTTCAAAACATCCTCGGCGCCGATGGCAATCAGTTTTGTGTCAACAACATCAACAATCGCCGGCTTCGCGGACCCGCTGACCGGGGCGTCGGTCATTGTACCGACGGTCATCGTCTTGGCAAGCCGCGCCGTCAGCGCCTCCGGCGAAGGCAGGGGTTCCGCAGCCGTACCGACCATCAGCACGCGAATCCGGGCCGGCGGATCCTGATCCAGGAGGGGGATAATTTCAGTGGCTTTCAGCAGGTCTGATCCGACATCGCTGGTCACAATCAGGACATCGCCGGTCAGCGTGTTGTAGCTTTTGCCGATGCCCAGCTGCGAAAACAATTCCTGGGCCTGCTGGCTGGTGATATGCTTGAGTTTATACACCCGGCTGCGCAGCACACCGCTTGGGTCGCTCGATGCGGCGATGCCCATCGCCGCCAGCAGGCACAGCCCTATCGGTATCAGCCATTGTTTCCACTGTCCGGCAATCCTTGTTTTGAACGACTGCATATCCGGCTCCACAATTTCTTTAGCGTTTACTGATTTTGTTGTCTTTGTTTAATTAACTGGTTTAAACCTCATGCAAATCCAAGGCAATTGAATTTACAGGCATTCGGCATTTACCCCGCATCCACTGGCTTGGCCGGATGTTCCGGCTTTGGAGGGGCAGGGTCGTTTTCTTTGGGTCCCGCCGCGGAACCCGAGTCCTCGGAATCCGCCGTTACCCGTTTGACGGGCGCAGGGGCGGCATTGGCCGCCTTCGATTTCACGGCCGGCTTATCCGTCGGGGTCTGCGGCACAGCGGGAGGCGCGGGCGGGGCCGATTCCTTGGGCGGAGGCGCCTTTTCCAGGGCCTGCTTCTCGGCTTTGAGCGTTTCCAACAGTTCCGCCCATATCTTCTGCTCGTTGCGGCGGTCTTCTTCTGAAAGGCCTTCCGTCTGGCTGTTCATTATTCCCTCAATACCGGTAATGGCGGATTCAACCGAGGCCTTTTGTTCCTCCGGAGTTGGTTCCCGGTGAGCCGGCGCCGGAGGCGCCTGTTCACCCCCCGCATTCGGATCCTGCGGAACCTGTTCGGACACTCCTGAACGTACCCGACGAATGCGTTCCGCGACATCCGCCCGGGTCGAATCCGCAGTTGCAGAAGAACGAACCACCGGAGCGGCTCCGGCCTGCGAAACCGTGACAGCGGTTTCAGCCGGCTGACTCGGTGCGGCAATCGCCGGAGTCGGTATCGGGCTTGGGCCTGGGATGGGGCCGCGCGGCGCCGCCGAAGCTGTTTGATCGCTTTTCAGCAGCGATTTTATACCCGTCTCGGCCGGGACAAAGACCTCCTGCGGCCGGGTGCCTCCCTGCGTAAAAATCACACTGCCGTTGCGAATCTCTTTGACTTCGTGCTGGCCGACCTTCTCCCCCTGGCGGAACCATTCCTGTTTACTTCCGGCCGACACCAGCGCCAAGGATTTTTCGGGCGCCGTTTCATAGCATACAGTGGCCAACAGGTCAACCTTCAAAGAGGCCTGCACCGGCGGAGTCGGCGGACCGGCCGCCGCTGCCTGAGCACGAGCAACCGCGGGGTCAACTTTCGGCTTGGGGGGTTCCGGGGGAGGCGGCGGGTCAATCCTCAGGGCAAATTTTTTCGCCTGCGAAACCAAAGGAGATACTGCGTCTTCTTTTCCTTTTTGCTGCTGACCGAAAGTCGCCTGCAATTCCTCAATCGCGCCGGGCTTGTCAATAAGAGCGCGGATCTCGGGGTCCCCTTTCAGCCCCCAAAGAACAATTCCGGCCACTCCGCATACCGCCAGAATCACCGCAATCAAACTGGTTATTTGCAGGGTTTTAAGCACTTGCTCTCCGGAATCGACTTTTGACTGTTTTGGGTCTTAAAATACCTTTATAGGCAAACTTCGCCTTTCTATTACTCCCATTAGACACTTTATCGTCAATGCGGTTCCCCAAAAAATGTCCAAAAAGGGGCGTCAAAATGCCGTTTATTTTCAAACAATCAGGTGCTTTTCGGCTAAAATCAGTTCTGCCTGAACCAGCCGCTGCAGCGAATCGGCAATTCCTCGCCATTTTTGAGGGTTACAATTAACTCATCTGTGATATACCGCCGAGCACTGGAGTCCCGGTCGGGGGGTGTAATCTTAACCATCATCTTGACATTTTTGCCGTCCTGTTCCTGACTTTCGACCGTCATATAGCCGTTACGGGATTTAACGGATGCTACTTCCGCAACCTTATCATAATTGCTCCGAATGATAACATCCTTAACAATAGGGACTTGCGGTTCCACGTTCTGCAGGATAATCCGCGGACGGGAAACCTCGTATTCCGGCTGAGCCGTGTAGCGGACCAACAGCATGCCCGCCTGAGGATGGTCCGTCTTAATCTGGATGACTCCGGTATTGAATTTTTTGAGCTTATCAAGATTAACCGTCGGCTCCAGAACAAATTCGGTCTTTTTAACGCCGGCGTCGAAAGGCACCGTCATCACGCCGTTGGCAATCGAGGCCGACATGATTGAGAATTCCTGTCCGTCCGTACTTTTAACCGTAAGGGTGGACATTCCCGCATTTTCCTGGTCGAAACGCAAATTTACGCTTTCCGGGCTGACGGACACTTTAACCATAACTTCCGCCGTAAGCGACAGTTCGGCACGGGGCTTTGCGGGGTCATTGCTGACAATGTAAAGGTGCTTGGTCGTTGACCCTTTGACCGCCGGGGCCGTGAAGGTAACTTCCACCTGTCCCGATTGGCCCGGCTCATATAAAATGGGTTCTTTCAGGGGGGCCGGATATTTCTGGCCGTCTTTAGTCAGCGCCGGCATGGAACAGCCGCAGGTGCTTTGTATATTGGCAACAGACAGAACCGTTTTCCCTGAATTGGTAAAATCATAGGTGGCCTTGTGAATGGAGTTCGGTCCGACTTGACCAAAATTGACCGATGAATTCCCGACCTGGATGACAGGCGCATTTTCAGGAGCAACCGCCGGCGTAGCCGGAGCCGCCTGAACGGGAACGGTCTGGGCAGGCGTCTTCGGGGTTTCGACCGGGGCCGGTTGGGCTGGCTTGGTCTCCAATTTGGCGGTTGTCGATTCGCCCTGCTGACATCCTGCAAGCTGCCACATCATAAAAACCGCAAAAAAAACAACACTCAGCCGCCTCGTTTTGTACCGTCTCATACCTGATTGTCCTTTAATTCAATTTTGACCCTAATTTCTGTTTTGAATATGCCGATAACGGCAAAGTTTACCAAAAACCAACGGATTGGCAACTGTCTTTTCGGTCTATTAAAGATAACTCTTTACAGAATCAGAGACAACCGGTAGAATTTACCGAACTGTCGCAGGTACTTATATTTAGGAGCCGGTTATGACACAACCTGAACAACCCGCGTTATCAATAGTGATACCGGTGTTCAATGAAGAGGAAAACCTGGCCATGCTCCATGGTGAAATCGTACAGGCCTTAAAAGATTTTCACTACGAAATCCTCTTTGTCGATGACGGAAGCGCCGATAAGAGTTTCGCCGTTCTGACAGATATACAGAAGAACTCGCCGAATGTTCGGCTGATCCGCTTTCGCAGAAATTTCGGCCAGACCGCCGCCCTCAGCGCCGGTTTCAAGCACGCCCGCGGCGCCATCATCGTTCCCCTGGACGCAGACGGTCAAAACGACCCGGCGGACATCCCCCGGCTGGTCAGCAAACTCCGGGAGGGTTTCGACATCGTCAGCGGCTGGCGAAAAGACCGCAAAGACAACGCCGTCACGCGGACGCTTCCCTCGCGCATCGCCAACTGGTTCATCGGGCGCATCACCGGCGTTCGGCTGCATGATTACGGCTGCACCCTCAAGGCCTATCGCGCCGAATCGCTCAAACCCATCCGCCTGTACGGCGAAATGCACCGCTTCATTCCTGCACTGGCTCGCTGGGGCGGCGAAAGCGTTGCCGAGATGGTTGTCAACCACCGTCCCCGCACGCGGGGAAAAACCAAATACGGCCTCAACCGCACCTTCAAGGTCATCCTGGACCTTATCACGATTAAGTTTCTGGCTTCGTTTTCGACCAAGCCGATTTATGTCTTCGGCGGATTGGGGGTTCTGTGCTTTATCGGGTCCTTTATTTCCGGCATTACCGTCCTGGCAATGAAGGTGTTTCGGGAATACTCGATGAACCGCAACCCGCTGCTGATTGTCTCGCTGATCCTGATGACCACGGCGGTCCAGTTTGTTCTGATGGGCCTGCTGGCCGAAATACTCGTAAGGACCTATCACGAATCGCAGGACCGGCCAATCTACATCATTGACAAAATCATCGAATCCCAGCCCCCTGCTTCATAACGAGCGTCTATGTCCCGCCGCAGAACAAAAATCCCGCATCCGCAGCAACCGGCGCCCAACGCCGCGCCGCACAGGCGCATGCCGGCCGGGCGGCCGGCGGCCATTCTGCTTGCTCTGCTCCTGGGAGGCGTTCCGTTTGCCCTGGGCCGGTATATTGAATTCCGGTCGCCCGACCCGTTCGACAGCGGCGCCTATGTCTATTCGGCTCAGCATCTGCTCGCCGGCGCCCGGCTGGGAATTGAGGAAGTCCCTTCCGCCAGTCCGGTAACGCTGCTGGTCAATGCCATCGGGGTCAAACTCATGGGCTTCAGCGAAACCGGCCCGAAAATAATACAAACGCTCATGCAATTCGCCGCACTGGCGTTTATGTTTTACACGCTGCGAAAAATCTTCGGTTTAACGGCGGCCGCAGTCGGCACGACCGTTGCGGCGGTGTATCTGTCCGCCCCGCTCATTGCCAAATTCGGCAACGTCAAGGAACAGTACATGATCGCCCTGGCAATTGGCGCGGCGTGCAGTTTTCTGCTGCATGAAGACACCCGCAAACGCGGCTGGATGCCGGTGTGCGGTTTTTTTGCCGTGCTGCCGTTCTACTGCAAGCCCACCGGCGCTGCTGTCGTCCTGGCTATCCTCGCTTATCTGCTGATTGACCGCGGCGTCAGCCATCGATGGAAAATCCTGCTGACGGACGGTCTTTTGTTTCTGGGCGGCATTGCCGCCGGCCTTGCCGTTCCGGCATCCCTGTTCATCTGGCAAAAACGACTGGATATGTTTTTGTACACTTTTCCCGTCATTGCTCTGCAAATGGTCATCGGACTGCTGTCCGCCGCCGCAACCGTGTTCTGCGCTGTTTATTATGCCCGAAAGGTGCATCTGTTAAGCCGTCTGGGGCAGGTTCGCCGGTTCATCTGGGTGTGCGGCGGGACAGCCCTGCTGATGGCGTTGATTCTTTGCGTAGCCACCGTCGGCGCGGCTGAGCGCTTCTACACCGCGCAATCGGATTATGCCGGCGTCCCGGCTGTCCGCGATATTGCCGGCTATCTGTCCGAGATTCCAATGATCGCCATCCCCGCAAAGGCCTATCGCATTTGCACCGGCGGCATCCATCGGCTGGTCCTGGCGGCAGGTCTCAAAGGCGGCTATGTGGAATACAGCTGGCAGGCGATCACCTTCAGCAAACTGGCCCCCCAGATTTTCCGCTACTACAAGGCCCTGTGCGTCCCCATCCTGCTGGCGCTTGGCTCGGTTCTGGCGGCCATCACCGTCTGGATGCCGACGCTTTTACGAAAGGGCGCTTCGCCCGCCGGCATCCAATCCAAAATCGTTTGGCTGCTGACGCTGTGGTGGCTGGCGGATATGGCCATGGTCTGGGTCAGCCCCCATTCCTACGAGCAGTATTATCTGCCGCTGTGTGCGTCGGCGGCGATGCTGAGCGGCTTTGCCGTCTGGAAATGGCGTCAGGCACTGGCCGCGGCGACCAATAAAATGCCCTGGCTGATGATGGGCGCCGCTGCCGCCGTTGTTCTGGCCGGTTTGTCGGTTCCCATTTTTATCGGCCAGCGATACAGCCCCGACACCGGCGCCGACTACACCGCCAACAACGCCCCTCGCCGCCGCGGTTTCGCCGATGCCCTTGACCGCGTTAAAGCCGATACAACCTATCCATGGCAGAGCGTCGGCGATTATATTCGCACCCACAGCACCGAGCAGGATACCATCTATGTCTGGGGCTGGGTGCCCGGCATCTATGTCCGCGCCCAGCGAATGGCCCCGCTGCCCAAGGCCTACGAAGGCGACATGCACACCATGCCGCCCTGGCAGCTGGCGGGGACGGCGCAGGGGATGGTCCGCGATTTTGAGAAAAATCCGCCGAAATTTATCGTCGATACCCGCAAGCGGCATTTCCCTTTTAATCGCCCGCCGATGGAGTTATGGCCAATCGTTCCGGTAAAAATGTTCGGCAACGACACGCCGCGGCTTCTGAACAATCTCCCGCAGGAGATTGCCGCCTTCGATTCGTCTTATGCCGGATTTCTTGAACAGCAAATCGGCCCCGATGAAGCCCGCCGCTATGAGGCGATGAAACCCCTGCGGGACTTTGTGATGAACCGGTACCGCGCCGCAGGCCAATACGGCGAACATGTTCTGTTCGAGAAAAAATAACATGCAAAAACCGGACAATATCGAACAAATGAATGTTGACGGCTGGGAATGGGCCTTGTCCCGCGGCAGGGAACAACTCGGTAACCTCGATGTCAATCTTCGTTTTCTTGAAAAAGCGAACATCCTCAAACCAAACGACAAAATCCATGAACTGGGCTGCGGCATCGGAACGATTGTGCATCATCTGCGGCTGAAAGGATACCGGGCCAGCGGCAGCGACATCGCCGCCAACGTCATTGCGTACGGCAAAAAGAAATTCGCCGGAATTCCCCTTGCAGTTCATTCCGCGGAAGAACTTCCCTATGAGAATGAATCCTTTGATGTTATTTTAAGTTTTGATGTCCTTGAACATCTTTTTAATATCGACAAGCACTTCAGGGAAATTCGAAGAGTCCTCCGGGAAAGCGGCTATTACGCCTTTCAAACGCCGAATAAATATGTGAATGCTGTTTTTGAGACGCTCCGCTGCCGTAATTTAAGCTGGAAAATCTATCATCCCTCTCTGCATACGCCGCGGCAGCTGAGCAAATGTCTCCGGCAGCATGGATTTTCCGCCCGGTTCTTCAAAATGAATCCGGCCACTCGCTTTTTTGCCGAAAAGTTAGGGCGATTTTCCTTTCTGGCCAATATCGTTTCGATTCTTCCCTTTCAGTGTCTGCCGCTGTGCCTTCAGACGAATCTGTATGTCGTCGCACAGAAAAAAACAAATCCATGAAAATCCTGATGCTTAATTATGAATTTCCGCCGATCGGCGGCGGAGCGGGTCACGCTCATCGGTGTCTTTTGGACGAGTATTCGCGCCGCGCGGACATGCAGGTTGACGTCCTGACCAGCCATCCGGGGACGGGGCTTGTCATCGAAGCGTTTGCGCCCAACATCCGGATTTTCAAGGTCGGCATCCGCAAAAAAAATATGCATTACTGGACCCGGCCGGAAATTGTCGAATGGCTCTGGAAGGCGCGGCGGCTGCATGTGAAACTGCTGAGCGAAAATGCCTATCATTTGTGCCACGCTTTTTTTGCGTTCCCCACCGGCTGGCTTTGCTGGCGAACGGCCGGGCAGCTTCCCTATATTTTATCGCTTCGGGGTTCCGATGTGCCCGGCTACAATGTGCGGCTGGGGCTGGACTATGCACTTCTGGCGGGGCTTTTCCGGAGGATATGGTCCGGCGCGTCTCTGATTGCGGCCAACAGCCGGGGACTCTGCCAGCTGGCCAAGCGTTTTATGCCGAATCTGGATATTGCCGTAATACCCAACGGCGTGGATACCCGCTGCTACCATCCGGCCCCGCAGAGAAAAACCGGCGGACCCATCAATCTTCTAAGCGTGGGACGGCTGATTGCCCGAAAGCGCATCGACTGGTTAATCGATGCCGTTGGCGTTGCCGTCCAAAAGGGACTGGATGTCCGGCTCACTATCGTCGGAGAAGGCAATCTTCTGGCCGAACTGCGGAAAAAAGCGGTGGACTTAAACCTTTCCGACAGGGTTGTCCTGATGGGACTGGTCGGGCGGCAGCAGATGCCCGAGGTCTATCGGGCCAACGATATCTTTGTGATGGCCAGTCAGCACGAAGGGATGAGCAATGCCATGCTCGAGGCGATTGCGTCGGGCCTGCCCGTCGTAACGACCCCCTGCGAAGGCGCCGAAGAGCTTATCGGCGACAACGGCATTCTTGTCGCTTATCCTGACGCGCAGGAATTTGCCGCCGCCGTCAGCGCCATCATGACGGATCCGAATAAATACGATGCGATGTCCAAGGCGGGCCGGGCGATTGCCGAAACATTTTCGTGGTCGGCGGTGGCCCGGCAGTATATTGACCATTATGAACACCTGATGCGGTAACTTGTTTATGTGCGGCATTGCCGGATTCAACTGGAATAACGCAGAGCAAATCAGACAGATGACAGGCATCCTTTGCCATCGCGGTCCTGATGACGAGGGATTTTACTGCGACGAACGGGTCTGCCTGGGGCATCGGCGGCTGTCCATTATCGACACCTCGACGCGCGGCCATCAGCCGATGGCGTTTGAGGGCCTGCAGATTGTCTATAACGGCGAGGTGTATAATTATCGCCAGCTGCGGACGGAACTGGAATCGGCGGGCTATCGTTTTCATTCGGATACGGATACGGAAGTTGTTCTGCTGTCCTATCACCGGTGGGGCCTCGACTGCGTCAATCGCTTTAACGGCATGTGGGCGTTCTGTATCTACGACGCGAACAAAAGAACTCTGTTTCTGTCCCGCGACCGGTTCGGCGTCAAGCCGCTGTATTACTATTTTGACGGGCAGCGTTTCATCTTCGCCTCGGAACTGAAGGCCCTCCGGCCCATCGCCGGGAATTTGCGGACGAACAACACGGCCGTCAATTATTTCTTCTATCAGAAATACATTGGCGCCGATATGACGATTTTTGAAAACTGCAGCAAGCTGAGGCCGTCTGAGAACCTTGTTTTTGACCTTGCGAAAAAACAGATTCACAAAAGCATCTATTTCACTCTGCCGGATGCGGTGGAACAACACCGCGGGCGGGATTTGACGGAACGGCTGGACGAGGTGGAAGGTCTTGTCAGCGATGCCGTTACGAAACGGCTGATCGCCGATGTGCCGGTGGGCAGTTTTTTATCCGGCGGGCTGGATTCCTCGGTCATCTCGGCGATGATCGCCCGCCAGCGGCGGGATTTCCAGACCTTTTCGATTGGCTTTGAGGATGACTCGTACGACGAGGTCCCGTTTTCCAGGATTGCGGCCGAACATATTCATACGCGGCATCATGTGGAATACCTCAAAATCGACGAACCGCTGATTGAGCGCGTCATCCGCCAGATGGACGAACCGCTGGGGGACGCTTCGGTACTGCCAACGGCCCTGCTGTCGCAAATGACCCGCCGGCATGTAACGGTCTGTCTGTCGGGCGATGCCGGGGACGAGGTGTTCGGCGGCTACGATTCCTACCTGGCGCATCAATTGGCGCGGTTTATCCCCGCGGGCCTTGTGCGGATGAGCCGGCCCCTGGCCGCCATGCTGCCCCCTTCGGAGAAGAAACTGCATCTTGCCTTCAAGATGCAGAAATTCGCCGGAGATTATCATCCGGACCCCGGGCGGCGGCATCTGGACTGGATGGCCGCCTTTACCGACCGCGACCGCCGGGCGCTGCTGGGGGACAATTTTATCCCGGCAGAGGATTTCATGGGGCCTCTCGGGTCCGGCGGCCTGACGGGTATGCAGCTGAATGATTTCCAGCGGTATCTGCCGGAGGACATTCTGAAAAAAGTGGATACGGCCTCCATGATGCATTCGCTGGAGGTGCGGACGCCGTTTCTGGATTATCGTCTTGTGCCTCTGGTGCTGTCGCTGCCGGACCGGTATAAAATACGGTACCTTCGCACCAAACGGCTGCTGAAGGATATAGCGGCGGGACTGCTGCCCGGCGAAATTGTCCATCGCAAAAAGAGGGGATTTACCGTTCCTGTTTCGGCATGGCTGAGGAAGTCGCCTTTGATCCGGCAATTCATTACCGACAGGGAATTTTACGGCCACGGCCTTGTGAATTACGACTATGCCGCCCGACTGCTCGCTGAACATATCCATAAATCCAGGGACAACGCCCGCAAGCTGTGGCTTATTTTCGTGTTTAACTACTGGCGGCATACGGCCGACCGCAGGTAAGACAATACTCGTGACGGAAGGATTGCTGTGAAAAAGAAACTCAACTGGGGAATCATCGGATGCGGCGGCATCGCCGCCAAGTTCGCGCAGGACCTTGCGCAGAGCCGCACGGGCCGCCTGGCCGCCGTCGGTTCGCGGTCGAAAGCCAAGGCCCAAACGTTCGCCGCTCACCACGGCGGCGCTTGCGCGCATGGAAGCTATGAGGCATTGGCCGCCGACCCGGCGGTGGATGTCGTCTATGTCGCCACGCCGCACTCGTACCATCTGGAAAACGCCCTGACGGCCATTGACGCCGGCAAGCATGTCCTCTGCGAAAAGCCCATTGCCCTCAACGCCCGGCAGCTTGGCCGGATGATTGATGCGGCCCGCAAAAAAGGCGTCTTTCTGATGGAAGGGATGTGGAGCCGCTGTTTCCCCGCCACGCTGCAGCTGCGTCAATGGCTGGCCCGGAATCGCATCGGACGGATTTTGGCGATGGAGGCCGACTTCGGCGAATTTTTTGCCGCCGGCCCGAAGCACCGCATCAACAATCCGGCCCTCGGCGGAGGCGCCCTGCTGGATTTGGGGATTTATCCGGTTTCGTTTGCGTCGATGGTCTTCGGCGCCCAGCCGGAGCAAATCGTCTCCAGCGTCCATAAGACCCGCACCGGCGTGGATGACCACGCCGTGATGGTGCTTGAGTATGCCGACGGGGCCACTGCCGCCCTGAGCTGCAGCTGCCGGGTTGCGATGAAGCCGCAGGCCCGCCTCTTCGGCACAAAGGGAATGATAACGGTCGATGCCCGTTTCTACCGGCCCAATCGGCTGACGCTGGCCCTTGAAGGCCAAAAAGCCGTCGTTGCCGATTTTGCCTACCCGGGGTTTGGTCTTCATTACGAGGCCGACCATGTCGCCGAGTGCATCCGCAAAGGCCGGACCGAAAGCGACCTGATGCCGTTGGGCGAAAGTTTGGCAATTATGCAGACAATGGACCGCATCCGCCGCCAGTGGAAGCTCAAGTACCCCGGCGAATAATCGCTGTCCGTCGGCCAGCCAGCCGGACGATGCGCTATTCCAGGCAGATTTGACAGCCCGGCGCAATCGGCGGAATGCGGTCGCGTTTGGTCTTTATATCCTCCGGGCCGAGGGCAAAGCCGGGCGCTATCTCCAGCACGCAGTCGGGCGCGCCGTCCGGCGTGCGGGGGACTTTGACGCCTGCCGCTTCCAGCCACGCCGCCGCCCGCTCAACCATCATCCGCCGGGTAACGTCGGGGCTGTCCGTGCCGGCGGCATTCTTGACCGGCGCAAATTCTTCCTCCCGCAGCGTCTGCAGGATGACCGACCGGCCGGCCATCGGCAGGGCATCAAACACGAAGGTCTCCAGCTTGACGCCGTTGGGTTTGTCCGGCTGGACAAGCGTGCCGGTTTCGTCGATATACGGGATTTTCTTGACCGCCCGGTGAAACGGCAGGGCAAAATCGCCGCCGGCGCTGAGTTTTTCGATAAACGACCGGTTAATGATGTGAATCCCGATAGATCCCAGCTCAAACACCAGCGAGCCGTCGGGGTTTTTGCGAAGGGCCTGCTCATCCGGCAGGTCGCTGTATTCGATGACCGTCACCTTGCCGTTCGCCAGGCAGAAGTTGCCCACTTTTTCCAGCGGGCCGGCCTTGAGAAGGGCCTTGGAACTCATCTCGGCTTCGTCCATCGCGTGCAGACCGATAAACAGCGGGTCCATCAGCTTGACCAGCGGGTTGTCCACCTGCCAGTAGCTCAGATACTCCACGCCGCGTCTTTTCATATCGGCGACGGCTCCGGCTGCATACAGGGCCTTCAAGCTGCCGCCGTGGCCGTCGGGGCTGGAGGCAATCTGGTCTTTGGCGGACAGAAGGATTTTGCCGTCAAAGCCGAAGTTCGGCAGCGTCCCCTGCTGGAAGATAAAGACATTGTCCCGGCCAAGCCCATAGTAGTCCGCCGAGGCGAAAATTTCGACGGTGGCGCCGTAGTTCAGCGGACTGGTCATAATATAGAACGGAATCGCGGTTCCGTATTTTTGGGATGCGGCAAGCAGGGTTTCGGCAAATATCGCAAAAAGCGTCTTGTTTCGGATGGGACTTATCGGATAGTTGCCCTTCGGGCCGTCGTAGCCAAGGCGGGTTCCCTGCCCGCCGGCCACCACGAATCCGCCCACCCTTCCTTCCCGAAGCAGCCGCTCACCAAACTGCCGCGCGCGGGCATACTTTTGGGTCATTTGGGGCGTCCCGGGGCTGGCCGGATACGATGGAGCCGGCTCAAAATGCTCCGAAATCGTTACAGAAACCTCATTTTTGACATAATTTTCGACACAAACCTGTATTTTATCCAAATTCAATCCGGAAACCTGCAGCAGCAGCGTATTTTTTTGATCCTGAGGCAGCTCTCCCAAAAATCGCAAGACCTGTTCTTGCCCTGTGTTATGAAGTTTTTGGAGAATCTTTTCGCGATGGATGTCCTGAGCCATTTCTTAACCTCTGTCGTCGTCTTTCGGATGCGTTCGATTACGAGCTGTCTTGTATAATAAAATGCACAAAATTTTTCAAGCGTCGAATTTTTCTTTAAATTTTTCTTGACAGCATTAACAAACGGCGATAAAGTGTATAGTGAAATTGAGTGAAGAAATACGGACAGGATTCACGAAGCAGAAATTTAATATATTTTAGTTTTGCCATTATTTTAGTTAAAGCCATTTTTCTTTGTGTGAGTCCTTCCAGATTTTCATCTTCTTTTTCATGTTCATCCGTGTGCGTGCACCCTTGAAGCAGGAACTCTAAACACGATTGCCTCCGGTCTAACATGTTTGTTGTCCGGTAAGATTTTACAGACACGAATGCCCTGCGTTGGGGCAAAAACGGCACTTATTGATGTTTCGGCTTGGCCGGAAGGTAAAAGTGGAGTAAATCTTACCCGAAAGGAGATTTGAAAATGAGAAAGAAAGGTTTTACACTAATCGAGCTGCTGGTGGTTATCGCGATCATCGCAATGCTCCTGGCGATTCTGATGCCGGCCTTGAACAAGGTCAAGAAGATCGCCCAGCGCGTCGTCTGCGGGACCAACCTCAAGGGTATGGGCACCGCACAAACCGTCTATGCCAACGACTATGATGACCAGTATGCTGTACAGGGCAGAGGCGCCCTGCATACATTGGGAACCAAGACAGCCGCCTGGCAGGGGACATCGGCAACCGCAGATAAGGACTGGACAGTCGCGGGGAATATTACCGTGGGAGCCAGCTTGTATCTGCTGGTTCGTGAGGCCGATGTCAGCCCCAAGTCATTTGTTTGCCCTGCGAGCGACCAACAGGAGTTTTCCGGCAAAAACGCATACAATAAGGATATTGTACAGCTTTGGGATTTTGGCGCATCTGACTTTGCTACATCACCAGAAGGCCCGGTGAAATGCGTCAGCTATTCCTATCATCAGCCCTATGCGGCTGGCCAAACCAATATGGCAAGCAGCGGAAGCAAGGGAAAGTATGCCCCTGATGGGTCGCGTTCCGCGGCGTTTGCGATGATGGCCGACCAGAACCCCTATTTTTCAGACAAATTGACGAATTCCGGAACTGTCGACAAGACAAACTTTATGGACCATGCCCGGCCGATTGGCGGCACGACAGTTCCCGCCGAGGGGACTTATGAAAATGTAGAAAAAGAGTGGGTTATGATCCAAAACGCTCAACCGCACGGACGAGAAGGCCAAAATGTTCTTTACGGCGACGGACATAATTCTTACGAAACCCGCGCGGATGTCGGCGTTAAATATGATTGCATCTACACCCACTGGACTGATACTACCACCGAAGCCGGCCGCCGTCGCGGCCTGAAGGCCACAAGTCAGGGCACCACCTGTGCTCCGTGGGGGTCGGATGACTCCGTTCTTGTCAACGACTCTCTTAAAGATGCGCTCGACTAAACGGCATGAATTCACTTGATGAGTAAAAAAAGCCCCCGGTTGTTTCAGGGGGCTTTTTTATTTACTTCAGATTGCCGCATCCCCAGGGGGTTGTCCTTCCGATTTTTACTGCAAATAGCCCAAATCCTTAAGTCGGCGCTCTATTAATTCCCGTTCACGGGAAGAATATGCAAATGTATTCTGTTTAGGCGATTCGGCCGCCGAGCCGCCGCTTGGGGCCTGTTCTTTTTCAAGAAAATCCTTTTCAAATAATTCCACGTGCGCCTGCCCTTCTATAAAGGACGGCACAGGCACCCCCATGTAACACAGTATCGTCGGGAGCATCTCGATTAACTGCACATGCAGCGAAGCGCTTCGCTTGACGCCCTTTCCGAAAGCGACGATGACGCCGTTTCTGTGATGCTTGCCGGAGGGGAGGGGCGTTTCCCCGGAAGCCACTGACGTGAACAATCCTTTTTTGTGCTGATACCGCCCCAGAATCGAATATCCTTCGTTTGGTTCGATAATCATATCCGGCAGCAGGTGCATTTTGCCGCCGGAGTACAGTTCTTCTTTCAGATATATCCTTTTGATGACGGGCTGATGATTCAATGGATCAGTGACGGCCTGCAGCTGCGTGCGGATGCGCGCGGCGGTGTCAAACCGCTGAGGAAGCCCCTGTTCCAGCAAAAAGATGAAGCCCTCGCTGGTTCCTTCCGAATAAACGGCCGAGCGGTTCCAGTCAATCAGGTAATTTTTCGCATTCAGACGGCCGCGAAGCCGCTGCGCATACGGAAAAGGCATCAGCCGCAAAAGACCGGCGGCTTTGGCCCGAATCTGCCTTTTGACCGGGTGGTTCAAGATTTCCGGATTCACCCCCAGATACCCCTGCTCGATGAGCCAGTTGCCCAAATTAAAGCAGCGATTGTTGGCTTCAAAACCATGATCAGAAACAATCACTGTCAGCGATTCCCGGTGCATCGCGTTGAGTGTCTTAACGAGCCGCTCGATTTGCTTGTCTAAGGCGCTGAAAAATGTCGAAAAAACCGCGCGCTGGATTGACAAGCCGGAATCCGGGCACGCCGGGTCAAGATACTTCCAGAGGAGATGCTGGATCACATCTGTCTCCTGAAAATGCACCATCATGACATCCGAGGGTTTATTTTGGAGGATATAACAGGCCGCATCGGCATGGACGGTCATAATCCGCACCAGATTCTCAATGAACTTTTTAATCCGGGACTCGCTGGGACACTGTTTGGGGATCGTTTTTAAATTCAGGATTTGATACTCCGGAAACCGGCGCAGCAATTCCTCTTTGAATTCGGGCGGATACGTAAACCCGGACTTCATCGAGGGCGTCAGGATGCAGGAAATAAGATGGCCGTTTATCGGCTGCGGCGGGTACGTCATCGGAACATTTAAGGAAACAACGCGCTTTCCGCTCTGCGAGAGGATTTGCCAGATCGTAGGAGGAAGGTTCGTCGAATTGACCAGAGACGTTTTTTTCGTTGTTTGGTCCCAGCAGGTAAAATCATATACGCCCGTCGTTCCGGGGTTGCAGCCGGTTTGGAAGGTTCCCCATGCCGCCGGGGTAATCGCGGGAATCGTCGATTCAAGAATGCCCGACGCTCCGTTTTCGACCAGGGATTTCAAAAACGGCATGTATCCCTGCTCTATTGCCGGATTAAGCACCGTCCAGGTACCTCCATCCAAGCCGATTATCAAAACCTTTTTTTCCATTGCGACTAACTTTGCCTTTCGAACTCACAGGAAAAAACTAAGGTTATAATCCCGCAGAGCGAGATACTGCGAACCCTTTTACATCATTGCAGCTTCAGACAAAATAATCCTGTAAACAATACCTCACAAGTTAAATTAAATGAAAACCGATTCGTCAGCAGTTATTATTCAAACGAATATCCAAAAAGGTCTATTTCTTTTTGACATATTTTCTGTATATATTCTTTTTCATTCTGCCCTATGATCTCACGGTAGGGTCTTTTGTCTTTTCGGAATCTGCTTTTTGCCCTCGGCAAAATCAATGTTTCCGGCAGCCCGGTCTTCTTTGCTATCTTGGCCAGTTCGTCATTCAGATTCTCAAAAAGATAGACATCATCGACGGCAAGCCGGTTCCCAATTGTATAAATGCGATAGTTTGAAACAGCGTCTTCACTTTCCTTTTTAATGTATTCTTCAAAAGAAGGTGTTGTGCAGGAGTTGCTGAGCGAGAAATAATATAATGAAATTACTTTGTCCCAGGGGTTTCGTTCAAAGCAAAACTTGTAATATGAATTCCAAACTTTTTCCCCAATCCATTGGCGAACCTGAAAAGCGGGAATATGATTATAGAACTCAATTTTTGCTCCGTAAATCATCTTCCGATACCAATCATTTAAAGAATAATGAGTATAGGACACGGCGTAATTCTGCGGCCCCCGATATCCAAGATTTTTCCGCAGATCTTCATCTTCGGGAGTGATCGGGGTAATTATATCTTTCTCGCCGCAAAATTTTGACAGAGCAATTTCAATGCTTGTACCTGCGGTTTTACGAGTTTTTAGAAAGATAAACTTGTATTTATGCGAAATAATCATATTCGTTCACGCATCAAAACCTGTTTACATCGCTGACGTTTTCCTTTTTTTTATCTCCTGCGAGACCAACTGCATCTGTTCCTGAACTATCTTACGAAATCCTCCCTGAAAAGTAAAATCCAATACTCCCAAAACCGCCGCGTAAACAAAAACACCCATAACAGCAAGCCCTGCAAACGATAAATACGTTATTGGCGTGAATATCACGTGTTTTGCCGCAAAGAGGACCAGCGTCATTGTCAAGGCCGCCGCGAGAGGAAGAATGGAAGGGAACAGCATGCTCCATGCCGAACATTGAAGGACCCTGCACAGGAAACGGAAAATAAACGGGCGGATTGCGACCGCAGCGAAAACGCACGACAGAGCCGCCCCTTCGATTCCCCATCGTTTTGTAAGAGGGTAAATCGTGACGGCGAAGGCCAACAGCCGAAGGCATTGGAACAGCCAGTTTTCCCTGACTTTGCCAAGCGCATAAAACAACGGCCCGCGGGTTGACCCGATGGAGTTCAACAGGCCTTTGACGGCTAAAATCTGCAAAACAAAAATCATGGGGTGCATGTGTTCTTTTAAAAACAACCTCACAAAATCGGGGCCAAGGACAAAGATTAAAAAGGACGTCGGGATGGACAACAGGGCGGTCACTTTGAGGACTTTCAGATAGGCGTCCCGCAGCCGCGGCAAATCATCCTGAATTTTTGAATAGGCGGGAAAAAAGACCTGTGAAATAACCTGTGTAATATGCGTGGCCGGCGTATTGGAAAAACGGTAAGCGTACCGGTACAGCGCCAGCGGCTGGATGCCCAGATAGAACCAGATGAAGAAATTATCCCCGCCTTCGAGAAAGTATCCGGTGATGTTCTGTCCGAAAATCCACCGTCCAAATTTCCAGAGTTCGCGGGCTTTTGACGGTTTAAAATGCAGCCGCGGGCGGTAGGACGACAAGACATAGCTCCCGGCGCAATCGACACACGCTGTTGCCAGCCGGGCAGCGATGATTCCCCAGATACTGCGAAAAACAAGCACCAGGCCGATAGAAAGCACAATGTCCATCAGGGCCGAAATGACGGACAAGGCAAAGGTTTTGTGAAAGTCCAGATTTTTGCTGAAGTAGATGACCCCGACATTCCGGAGTCCGGCAATTAGAAAACACAAGCTCATCGCCCGAAAAACCCAAACAGCCAGGGGGATTTTTTCCTCGGGGATTTTGAATGAGGTCAGCAACGGCGCCGCAAGGTAGAGAACCAGAAACAGAAAAATCCCCTTGGTCAGTCCCGCTGTCCAAGCCGTATTCAGATAGTCGCGCACATCGCCCTTTTTTTGAATGAGGGCGCTGTCGAATCCGGTTTGCGTGAAAGTATTCAAAATTTCCATCAGCATTACGGCTATACTGATGATACCTAAGTCAATTAGAACAAAATAGTTAGCGATAAAAATGGACTTTGCAAAGCCCAGAAAAAACAGGGTAATCTGCGATGCGATGACCCAATAGACGCCCTTGACGGAACGTTTGTAGAGGTCGGGTTCTTCTTTCTGGATGGCTGTATTAGTATCTGTCATAGGAAGCGTTATTATCGCTCAGGGAGGGGGAAAAGTCAACGGGTAATATCGCAAGCGGTGGAAACAAAAAGGGTTACGGACTCGGAGAGACAGGATTTGAACCTGCGACCTCTGCGTCCCGAACGCAGCGCTCTAAGCCAAGCTGAGCTACTCTCCGCAAAAGAGAGGTGAATATACCGCATCGGCGGCAAAAAATCAAGCTATAAAACCCCAACCGGGTCCATATCGACCTGGGTCTGCACCGCCGGACGAAGCGGCGCCATACAGCGAAGCCGCTCAAACACCCGCTGCAGATCGGCCGCCGACTTTGCCAGGAGGATAAATTGCAGACGGTGCTGCCGCTGGATTCGGCTGATGGCCGGTTCCAGGGGGCCGCGAAGCGTGATTTCGTGGTTTTCCGTGCAGATCAGGCCGTCCAGACGCTGGCGCATCTGTTCGGCGGCGGCCTTAAGCCGGTCGAACTTTATATCCCGCATGGCAATAACCGCCATCCGGCCAAACGGCGGCAGAAAACAGGCCTTTCTGTGCTCTAACTCCTTTTCAATAAAGGAATTAAAATCATACTGAAGGGCGTATTTAATCGCTGGCTGGTCGGGGAAAAAGGTTTGGATGTAGACCGTCCCCTTTTTCTCGCTGCGGCCGGCACGGCCGGCAACCTGGCTGATAAGCTGGAATGTCCGTTCATTGGAACGAAAATCCGGCAAAAACAGGGCCGTATCGGCACTGATAATGCCCACCAGCGTTACATTGGGAAAATGCAGGCCCTTGGCCAACATCTGCGTTCCGGCCAGAATGTCGATTTTCTGCTCGGAAAAGTCCCTTAATACCTTGTAATAATCCTCTCCGGCCATGGAATCACTGTCGATTCGACAGATACGGGCCGAGGGGAATGCTCGCCGCAATTCCTCCTCCAGTCGCTGCGACCCGATGCCAATCATGGTCATGCTGCCGCCGCAAAGCGGACATTGTTTAGGCACCAGTGTCCTGGACAGACAATAATGGCAGACGGCATACCCGCCAATGATATGTTTGCCGAGGATTGTCTCTTTGCGCTCCTCCAATTGGGGTTTTTTGTGGAAGGTCAGCGTTACATCGCAGTTTCGGCAGGTCAGCGAATGGCGGCAGGACGGGCAATAGACAAAATTGCTGTAGCCGCGGCGATTCAGCAGTAAAATCGCCTGCTCTTTTCGTTCGAGGATTTTGCTGATATGCGCCCAAAGGGGCGGGCTGATAAGATGGACGCCTTTATGCGGCGCATCCGCAAACGCCGTCAGCATGTTGACCAGTTTCATTTCGGGCAGCGGCAAATCCATCACCCGTTTGGGCAGCATCAGCAGCGTGTAATGCTTTTTTGTTTTGCAGTTGTGCAGCGTTTCCAGCGACGGCGTCGCCGAGCCGAGAATGCAATGGGCGTTGGCTAATTGCGCCCGTTTGATGGCGACGTCCCGGCCGTGATAGCGCGGCACGGTATCCTGTTTGTAGCTGCCTTCGTGTTCCTCGTCGATGACAACCAGCCCCAGATTGCTGACCGGGGCGAAGATGGCCGATCGTGCCCCGATGACCACATCGGCCTGATTATTTTTGATGCTCTGCCACTGGGCATTTCGCTGGGGACCGGACAGATGCGAATGCAGAACAGCCAGTTTTTCAAACCGGCTGCTGAACCGCTGGACGGTCTGAGCGGTCAGGGCGATTTCCGGCAGCAGGACAATCGCCCGCCGGCCCGCCGCGATGGCCGCCTGGATCGCCCGGATATACACCTCCGTCTTGCCGCTGTCGGTCACGCCGTGCAGCAGCGAGACGCCGAAACGGCTTTCGTTCAGTTCGTTGGCGATAAAGTTCAGCGCCGCCTGCTGGTCATCGTTCAAAATGACCTCGTGGGCCGGATACATCAATCGCTGCGGCACGACCGGCAGAACGGACAAAACCTCTTTGCGGGCAACTTTTACAATCTGTCTGCGCATAAGCTGCCGGAGCGGGTCTTCCGTGCACTCTGCCATCTCCAGCAGGGCCGACTTTTCAATTCCGCTGTCAGGGTCAACGGCATTGGCGTTTTGCAGAATTTCGTGCAGGGCTTTTTGCTTTTTACTGGAAAGAGGTTCCCGGGGTTCGGCAGCCGCCGGCGCCAAATACACGATACTTTGTTTTTTAACGCCGGCATCTTTTTTAACCGCCGATGGAACCATCGCGCTGAACACCTGCCCTAAGGGACAGACATAATACTGGCCGATCCATTGAGCTAGTTGTATCAATTCCTCACCCAGCAGCGGCATATCGTCCAGAACGGACTTGACGGATTTGAGCTTAAACCGCCGGCACTTGGCGATTTCATCCGCATCGTCGATAATCTCTACAACAAATGCCTGCTTCAAGTTATTGGTCTTGCCGAACGGGACCTGCACCCGCCGACCCGGCTGGACGGTCCCCAGATACTCCGGCAGAATGTAGTCAAACAGCGAATCCGCCCCGGTATCCAGCGCCACACGGATAATCCGCCCCGACGCACTCGTTGCGTCGTCTAACTCTGTCCCAAATAAACTTTTCGTTTTATCTTTTGGCATAAAGCGGCATTGTATGCTTTTTGGGGTCCTTAGTCCATAGTCCATGAGCCATCATGGGGTTTTTTGGAGACATCAAAGGTCAGGTAATAAGTATTTGTTTTTGGAGTTGGCGGGAGTTATAATTACCGTATGAGAAATTACAGAAATCTCAAGGCATTTGAATTAGCCGATGAGTTAGTGCTGATGGTTTAATTCGCTCCTTGCGTCAAAAACCTATGGACTAAGGACTAATTTTATGCGGATTGCAAATAAAATTATCATGATTTTAGCCGGACTGCTGCTGATGGTTGCGGCGGTGCTGAAATTCCACGAAATGCTGTCGATTTGTGTCCCCTCGTGGCAGACCAACAAAACCGGCTTCTGGGAATCCTACGAATTTCTGCTGATTCAAATCCCGCTGGAATTTGCCCTGGGCGTCTGGATGGTCAGCGGCCTCTTTCGCAAAGCCGCCTGGATCGCCGGAACGCTGGCGTATCTGTGTTTTATTTTTGTGACGCTGACAAAAGCGATGCTGGGCGCCGAGTCGTGCGGCTGTTTCGGTCAGATTCATGTAAATCCGTGGATTACATTGTTTTCCATCGACATCCCCTTCTTTCTTATGCTGGCAATCTTCTGGCCAAAAGGGCTTAAACTTCTGCCGCCTCCATGGCCCAATACCTTTTATCTGTTGGCGGTTGCCGTACCGACGATTGGCCTGATGGCGCTGGCGGCGCCGGCATTGGTAACATTTCGGCCCAAATGCATCAAAGTCGAAGAAATTCCAAACAAAGATGCGCAGCTGCGCTTAGAACTGCACAGAGTCAAACAGGAATTGGAAAAGAAACAGCAGGAAGCCGACCGATGGAAGCGTGATGCCGCATCGCTGCAGCAGCAGCTTGAGACCTTGCGGCAGGCACATGCGGTCCCCGTAATCCCCGAACCCAACGAGAAGGCGCCAACGGAGATTGCTCCGAAAATCACCGATCCAAAGGAGCAGCCCCCGGCGGTCGAACAATGGGATTGGCTGCAATACATCGTTGAAGACGATGTTCGTGCACAGCTTGCCGAAGGCATGGTTGTGATTCTGATGTATCACCACGATTGCCCAACCTGCGCCGAAAGGGTTCCCCAATACAGCGCCTATTATAAAGAGATGACCGAACAGGGCAATCAAGAGTTCAGAATTGCGTTTCTGGCGGTTCCGCCCTACAGCACAGAAGGCCCTGTGCCGGCCGACACAACCTGCATCCTCGGCACGCTGACCGATGCGCAGAAATGGGAAATCACCAGTCCCTATGTTGTCGCACTGCTCAATGGCGAACTGGTAAAGTCCTGGAAGCAGGGCACGGCGCCGGAACCCCAGACGATTTTTGACGAAATCTTCGGGCAATAGCAGCGCCTGCAAAAATCACATTGCACAGGGCAGAATTGGAACTAAAAAAAGGAAAATTTTTCTATTCACGCTCACAAATGGCGATTTCTTGAATCTCCATTTACCTGAAATAAAAAGGTCTTTTTCCCTGTGAATTCCACGTTTTTTGCCGTTTTCAGGGCGGATAAATGTGTTTTTATAGAACGCCTTTAGCGGGCGATTTATTGCACCTTGACAATTTTTTATTGATAATTTATTTTTTAGATGATAGAATTACTTTCTCGTACCTCAGTACCCCCCCCCACGCCGTAATATGTCCCCCTGCGGGTGTAGCCGCATAAAGGGGTGTCTGCATAGATTCGACGCGCGGGTTCCAGAAAAGGCAGTAAAATAAATGGGAATGAAAACTCTTATTGTTGCAGCATTTCTGCTTTCGTCCGTGACGGCATGGACGCAGTGCGATCAATTTGAACAGGCCGTCGATTTTCTTCGCAATCAGCCGTACGGGCTGATCTATCTTCGTCTCGGCCAGACACTGCTGGTCATCAACTTAGCCGCGTTTCTGTGGCGGGTCTTTCTGTTCTTTCGATACCGTCCCGTTGAAGGAAGCCCTGATGCGCAGCTGCCCGTCTGCACCGTGGTTGTTCCGGCCTACAATGAAGGCAGCATGGTCCTCAAGACGCTCGAAAGCATACTGCAAAGCGACTATCCCGCCGATAAACTGCAGATTATCGCCGTCGATGACGGCAGCGTGGACGACACCTGGGCATGGATGGAAAAAGCCGCGGCCGGGTCCCATGGCCGCATTGAAGCGGTGCGGATGGCCAAGAACGGCGGCAAGCGCCGGGCGCTCTATGAAGGGTTCATCCGCAGCAAGGCCGACGTGCTGGTAACCATCGACAGCGATTCGCTGATCGACCCGGAAACAATCCGCTGCCTGGTCAGCCCGTTTGCCGACGCAGCGGTCGGCGGCGTGGCCGGCAATGTGGTCGTCCTTAACCAGGACAGAGACATTATTCCCCGCATGCTGGACGTTTCGTTTGCGTACAGTTTTGAGTTTATCCGCGCCAGCCAAAGTGCCGTCAATACGGTTTTCTGTACGCCCGGGGCGCTGTCCGCCTACCGCCGGGAGGTGGTGATGCAGGTCCTGGACGCCTGGCTGAACCAGACCTTTTTGGGTCAGCCGGCCGGAATCGGCGAAGACCGCGCCATGACCAACGCCATCCTGCAAAAGGGCTATCATGTGACCTTCCAATCCAACGCCGTCGTCTATACGACTGTGCCGGTTCGCTACAAGGGCTTGTGCAAGATGTTCCTGCGGTGGGCGCGCAGCAATGTCCGCGAGATGCTGGCGATGAGTTCCTTTATCTTCACCCGTTTCCGCCGGACGCCGGCGACCGGGGCAAGGGCAAACTTTTTGTTAAGCGCTATCCAGATGATCGTGCCGCAAATCCTGCTGGTGGGGCTGACGGGGTGCTTTTTCTGGCATCCGGCCTTATTCCTGTCCCATGCCTTGTTCGGCGCCTGCGTTGCCGGGTCTGTGCCGGCGGCGTTTTACGCCTGGCGGCGAAACTTCAGCAGCGAGGCCCTGTGGGCGATCCTGTATTCGATGTTCTGGATTTTCGGCTTGTCCTGGATTGCCCCGTATGCCCTTGTTACGGCGGGCAACAACAAATGGCTGACGCGCGAGGCCGACAAACGGACGCGGCGGATGCGCTGGGGACGGCTGGCCCTTTACTATTTGAAACGGGCGGCGTTTTTCCCGGCGGCACAGACCTCTGTCAAAAACACCTGACCGGCCCGGCGGCGTCTTATCTGCGGATGATGTCGGCGATTTTCATCAGGCGGCTGATGTTGTCGCGTTCGGCCTCGCCGAGTTTGTCGTAGATGTATTTGATGGTTTCTTTGGTCTCGGGAATGACGACATGCTCCAGCACATTGACGCGCCGGCGGGTGGACTGCAGCTCAAGGGCCAGCAGCTGACACTGTTTTTCCTTTTCGGCCAGTTCAATCAGGCCGTCAAAGGCGCGTTCCAGGGCACGCAGGGCGATATCCAGCTCGCCGCTGGTGGTCGAAAACCCGTAGCACATAATATCGCCTTCGATGTCTTTGGCCAGCGCGGGAACCTGAACGCTCATAATCGAGACAAAACTGATGGTCAGCTGGAATTTTTTGGTCGGCACTTCCATCGCCGCTCGGATGTGTTCGGGCTCCATCGTGGCCCGGGCCATCATAAACCGCCGAGTCGTTTCCAGCAGATCCCGCTCTACACGGCTCCGCAGGTCTTTGAGGTCGCGGGCAATCTGCACCAATCGGCGGGATATCTCGTCGCGTTTTTCGCTGAGCAGCCGATGCCCGCGCAGCGCCAGGGCCACCCGCTTTCGCAGCGATAAGAGTTCCATTCGTGTCGCGTTCACATTCTGAAGCATTCCTGCGATTTCCTTTTTTCACCACGAAGAACACGAAGGTCGCGAAGATTTTTTATTTTTTTTCTTCGTGCGCTTCGTGGTTAATTATTTTTTACGGAATTGGGGCATATATTTTTCGATCAGTTTCTTGTCGATGCGTTTCAATTCAACATCGTCGAACATACTCAACAGCTCCCAGCCCAGGTCGAGCGTCTGCATCACATCGCGGTTTTCGTAATAGCCCTGCGAGATATAGCGGGCTTCGAACGCATTGGCAAACTTCATGTACTTCTGGTCCTCGGCCGACAGGGCCGCTTCGCCCAGGATTGTCGCCAGTTCCTGGGCCTCTTTGCCGCGGGCGTAACCGGCATACAACTGGTTGTAGAGGGACGCATGGTCTTCTCGCGTTTTGTCAGGGCCGATGCCCTTGTCTTTAAGACGCGACAGACTCGGCAGCACATCCACCGGCGGCGAAACCGCCTTGCGATGCAGCGAACGGCTCATGATAATCTGGCCTTCGGTGATATAGCCGGTCAGGTCGGGCACCGGGTGGGTCTTGTCGTCTTCGGGCATGGTCAGCACCGGCACCATCGTAATCGATCCCTTCTTGCCTTTGATGCGGCCGGCCCGTTCATAAATCGTCGCCAGGTCGGTGTAGAGGTATCCCGGAAACCCGCGGCGGCCGGGCACTTCCTTGCGGGCGGCGGAGATTTCACGCAGCGCCTCGCAGTAGTTGGTCATATCGTTGAGGATAACCAGCACGTGCATGTCTTCCTCGAACGCCAGGTATCCGGCGGCGGTCAGCGCCACGCGCGGCGCGGCGATGCGCTCAATGGCCGGGTCGTTGGCCAGATTGATAAACAGCACCGAACGCTCAATGGCACCGGTGTTGGTCAGGTCGTTGATGAAGAACTGGGCCGCCTCAAAGGTAATGCCCATCGCGGCAAACACCACGGCAAACGCTTCGCCTTTGCCGCGCACTGTGGCCTGGCGGGCCAACTGGGCGGTAATCTCGTCGTGCGGCAGACCTGAACCGGAGAAAATCGGCAGCTTCTGACCGCGCACGAGGGGGTTAAGCCCGTCGATGGTGCTGATGCCTGTCTGAATAAATTCGTTCGGATAGTCCCGGGCGTAGGGATTGATGGGACTGCCGTTGATGTCCAGCTTCATCTTGGGAAGGATGCGCGGCCCGCCGTCTTTGGGGACGCCGGTCCCGCTGAAGACGCGGCCGAGAATGTCCGGCGAAACAGCCAATTCCATCGGCTTGCCCAGAAAGCGAACCGTCGTGCCGCTGATATTGATGCCCTCAGTCCCTTCAAAGACCTGCACCAGCACCTTGTCGCCCTCGACCTGGAGAATCTGGCCGTGACGCAGAGAGCCGTCAGCCAGCTCAATATCCACGATGTGCCCGTATTTGGCGTTGTCCACCCCCTCGACCATCATCAGCGGCCCCGAAATCTGGGAAACCGTTTTATATTCTTTCAGCATTTCAAACTCCCGTTCATACAATTTTATACAAACCGTCAAAAGGCAAAGACCGCCTTATTCCGCTGCCGCGGCGTACAGCCCCCTGACTTGTTCATCCACGATGTTCCTGATCGCGGCAACCTGTTCAATTTTGTCGTTTTCAAGGTATTTGGCGCGGGCGATGTCCTCACGCACCGGCAGCTTAAACAGCTGGCCGGTATCCACGCCGTTTTCTATCGCCGCCAGACCGGCCTGGTGGAAATGCAGAATCAGCCTGATCATCTCATGCTGCTTTTCAATCGGCGTAAACGTATCAACCTTGTGAAACGCATTCTGGTGCAGGAAGTCCTCGCGAATGCTCTTGGCGGTTTCCAGCGTCATCCGATCCTGGGCGCTGATGGACTCGGCCCCGACCAGACGCACGATCTCGACCAGCTGGGACTCCTGTTCCAGGAGCGTCATGGCCTGCTGCATCATCTCGGCAAATTCCTTGCCCATCTGCTTGTCCTCGAAGGAATCGGGCAGGTACTGCTTGTAAAAGGAGTAGCTGGTCAGCCAGTCGATGGCCGGGAAGTGCCGCTGCTGGGCCAGGCGCCCCTGCAGGGACCAGAACACCTTGACGACATGCAGGGTTGCCTGCACGACCGTATCCGACAGGTCTCCGCCGGGCGGGCTGACGGCGCCAATTACCGAAAGCGCCCCCTGGCGTTCGGGCGAACCGGCGCACACCACGCGGCCGGCCCGTTCATAAAAGGATGCGATACGAGCGCCCAAATACGCCGGATACCCCTCTTCGGCGGGCATTTCCTCCAGCCGCGTCGAGATTTCACGCATCGCCTCGGCCCATCGGCTGGTGCTGTCGGCCATCAGGGCGACCGAATAGCCCATGTCGCGGTAGTATTCGGCAATGGTAATGCCCGTATAAACCGACGCTTCACGGGCGGCTACCGGCATATCGGAGGTATTGGCGATGAGCACGACGCGCTTCATCAGCGGCTCGCCGCTGTGCGGGTCGGTCAGTTCCGGGAACTCCCGCAATACATCGGTCATTTCATTGCCGCGTTCGCCGCAGCCGACATACACAATCACATCGGCATCCACCCATTTGGCCAACTGGTGCTGAACCACCGTCTTGCCGGTGCCGAACGGTCCCGGCACGCAGGCGGTGCCGCCGCGGGCAATCGGAAAAAACGCATCCACCACGCGCTGGCCGGTGACCAGTACCTGGTTGGGATTGAGCCGCTGACGGCTGGGGCGCGGCTGGCGGACGGGCCATTTCTGCATCAGTTTGACCGGCGTTTTGCCGCCGGCGGAATTCGTCACCGTTGCGACGGCATCCTCAACGGTATAGTCGCCTTCCCTCAGGCCGTCAATCCTGCCGGCAAGCCCCGGCGGAACCATAATCTTGTGATTGACCAGCGTGGATTCCTGCACCTGGCCGATGATATCGCCGGCGACGACTTCCCGACCGTTTTCAACCGCAGGCGTAAAATGCCACGTGATGCCGCGCTTCAGGCCGGGGATGGCGCTGCCGCGCCGGATAAAGCTGCCCTGGGCGGCAACAAGCTGATCCAGCGGACGCTGAATGCCGTCATAAATACTGGAAATCAGCCCCGGTCCCAGTTCAACGCTCAGCGGCGCTGCGGTATTCACCACGGCCTCGCCCGGACCGATGCCGATGGTGTCTTCATAGACCTGAATGCTGGCACGGTCGCCGCGCAGTTCCACGATCTCGCCGATGAGATTCTCTCGGCTCACGCGAACCACATCATACATGCGGGCGCCGATCATATTTTCGGCGACCACCACCGGCCCCGCCACCTTGATAATCCTGCCGTTTTGTACATCCGTCATCGTAAAACCTTTGTGAATGATACACTCTGCCTGTTTAGTTTTTAAGAATATTGATTCCCGTGGCCATTTTCAGCATCCGGCCCAGCGATTCGGTGGCGATTCCCTCAGGGGCCGTCGCAAACGGAACCACGACCACGCAGGGCGTTGCGGTTTTCTGCGTCGCCTCAAAAACCGGCTGCGCCAAACGGGCGATATTTTCGGCCACAACCACCAGCGCGTATTTCTGTTTTAGAATCAGGGTGGCCTGGGCTTCGACCTGGGCCGCAACCGCTTCCGCCGGAAACGTATCCAGGCCCATCGCCGCAAACGGCATCACAAAATCCGCACTGCCTAAAACCGCCGCTTTGCCTTCCACTTGTTTCCTTTCTTATTTTACTTTTTGACACAGATCCCACAGCTTTTCGCTGATTATAATAAAGTAACTGAAAATCTGTGCTAATCAGTGTTAATCTGTGTCTAAATAATTACGGCATCCATTCGCCGAGCCGATCCAGAATCAGCTTCGTCGAAAGATTGTTTTTCTTGGCCGTCAAAACCATTCGGACCGCGCGAATCTCGGCTTCCCTCATCAGAAAGTACGCAACCACCGGCTGCGGGCCGGCGGCAATCGTCCGCGTTGTCTTCAAAAATCCCTTTACAAAATCTTCGCATTCCTTTTCCAGCTTCAGAAAGGACTGTTCGCTGCGAAGATAGGGAATCGACGCCTCGAGCAGTTCATAATACGGCGTCGCATAGAACATCTGGCCGACGGCTTCGTATCCGGTTTCCAGGCCCTGAACAAATTTATCGACATCCGCAAAACCGCCGGGCAGGAAGAAACGGGTTTCTTCCTCCCGTCCGGCCATCTTCAGACGCAGCATCGTGCGGATATTGGCCAGATCGATGCGGAGCCGAACCAGGGACAGCATAAACGGCGAATTCAGCCGCGCCGCCTCGCTCAGCCGCCAGGCGCCCTCCATCCGGTCGATTTCGTAGTCAATCCGCCGGACGTCCTTATGCTCATAGTACCCCAACACCGCCGCTTCGACCGCTCCCTGCAGATAAACGGGAAACCGCTCGTAGTTTTCCTGCTCGAAAATCTCCTCGAACTCCTCGGCGGGCACATTGCCTTCATTGCTGTAATCCAGCCCCAGCGGCTTGCCGGTCACCATGCGCCGAATCGCCAGACGCATGTTCGAAAAATCTTCCCGCGCCCGCATAAAGTTGACGACTTCCTTATCCAGCATCAGCTCCACAAACAGCTGCCGGACTTCCGTCCGCCGCTGCCGGAGCAGCTGTTCGATCTGAGCCGCATCGGCCCTGCCCTCAAGGGCGTATTCGGTGCCCGCCAGCAGTTCAACGGCTTCGGCGAACGAGGCCGCGTTGGCCATATCTACAAACGTGCTGCGCGGAATCATCGCCAGTTCCATCGCCCACACCTTGGCCGTTTCATAGCCGTAGCGCCAGTCATCCTCGCCAATCGGCGGATACCGGTAAAAGCCAACCTCGCTTTGCGATTCAGTTATCAATTTTGTTCCTTATGATTCACCACGGATTACGCGGATTTTCGCGGATTAAAATAAAAGAGAAAAAGCCGCGTTAATCTGTGAAATCCGTGGTTCCATTAAAATAATTCGTTGGCCAGTTCAATCTGCATTGACTCGCGAAGACGGTCAATCATAACATCCGTCGAAGCGTTCTTTTGCACCCGACCGCAGGACAGGATAAATCCCCCGGTGATATCCGCCTGCTTATCGCTGAGACGCAGATTGCCTTTTGCGCCGCCGGAGTCGCTGTTGATTCTTTTTAGAAGCGCGTCATTGATGCGTTTTTCGCCTTTTCCGATGATGACTTCCTCATCACCGGTTTCGACGGCTTTTTTCATCATCGACGCCATCAGCGCCTGGTAGGCCTCATCCGACAGCCCATTGACCGCTTTTTTCGCCCTGTCGAAGACCTCGTCGAGAATCGCCACCCGGCAGGCCAGCAGGCGCCGAGCGTTGTCCATCCGCGCCGCCGCCAGCATCCGCTGTAATTTATCGGCGGCGGCCGCCCTGGCCAAGTCATCCGTTTTTTTATCAAACTCCGCCAGCTCGCTTTCGAGCCGGGCTTTCTGCGAGGCGGCTGTGTGCCGGGCTTCGCGCAGAATCGCCTCGGCCTCGGCTTTGGCCTGCGAAAGTATCTTTTCTACGACCTGTTCGGCATTCATAATTCTTGATTCTTTAATTTTTAATTCGTAATGGTTAATTTAGCTGACCTTGATACCCAGCATCAGCACCAGCAGCGAAATCAAAAAGCCCAGAATCGCATACAGTTCAATCATCGCCGCGAAAACCACGCCGGCCTTGAAAGCCAGCTCGGGCCGCTTGGCGGCCATCATGATGCCGGCCGCACCGGTCTTGCCCTGATGAATGGCGCTGATCCAGCCGGCAATCGCCACCGGCAGGCACGCCGCCAGGATTTGCAGGCCCTGATACCAGGTAACCGCCGCTACGCTTCCGCCGAAAATGTTCAGCTTGATCATTACAAACAGGCCCACGACGAACCCGTAGATGCCCTGCGTGCTGGGAAGCACCACCATCAGCATCAGGATGCCGTAGCGCTCCGGTTTTTCGCTCAGGACCGCCGTTGCGCTTTTACTGGCAATCCCCAGACCAATCGCCGAGCCGATGCCCGCCAGAAAAACCGCCAGCCCGGCACCTACCAACGAAAATATCAAACCCGTCTGTTCCAACATAATCCCAATCCTTTCATTTCTATCGTCAACACTCTGTCTTCGTTATTCTTTGTTCCAACCCCTCCGCGCCGGGGTTATTGTTTCAAATCAATGTAGCGGTAATTATTCCGCAGCGGCCGGAAATCCTGCCCGCCGCCGGTAAAGAACTTCGGGAAAAATTCCACAAACTGAAGCCGCATCGTATGCACAAAAGCACCCAATACCGACAGCGCCACATTAAACAAATGTCCTCCGACGAACACCACGGCCCCCAGCAGCCAGCCGACATATGGCGCTTCCGCGAATAGCTTGGCCAGCTCATTGATGGCCATGCCAAACCCGGAACCGACCATCCCCAGCGCCATCAGACGCGAATAGCTCAGCACATCGCCCATATAAAAGACGGTGCTGAACAGCTGATAGAACCCCAGCCCCAGCCGTCCGCCCCAGCTGCCGCTGCGCGCGGTGAACAGCAGGATCGTCAGCGAGGTGATGCCGGCGACAATTCCGCAGGGCTTGGCCAGTCCAGCAGGCAAAACACCGCCGACAGCAAGCCCCATACACAGAAGGCAGTTCAAATGGACAATCCAAGTCAATTGGTCGCACAACGCCGCGGCCAAATCCTTTTTGGCCAGATTGGCGAAAAACGCTATCAGCAGTCCGCATTGAATCTGGAAATACCCCAGCCCCAGCGACAGAAGGAAAAACGTCATCGGTTCGGTCATCGGGTCAAAAAGCATCATTTTGACGCGTATCCAGTCCAGCCCCATCCGCAAACCGGACCCTTCCGGCAGCAGCGCGGTAACTGAGTTGCTAAACCAGCTTCCGGTAATCGCTCCAGCTAAAACGGTCATAATCCCGCAAACCAGCAGCATCCAGAATATCCGCTTGTCGCCCTTCGCTTTTTTCAACACCCAGGCCAAAATCGCTACGAGAATCAGCCCGTATCCCACGTCCGCCATACACAATCCGAAGAAAATGGCGAAAAACGGCGCCAGAAAAACCGTCGGATCAATCGATGAGGGTATCGGCATTCCATAAAGCCGGGTTACTGTTTCGAACGGCCGCACATACGTCGGGTTATCAATCTCGACCGGCGGTTCTTCGTCCATCCCCGGTTCAATCGGGGCAACATCACAGGCGTTAAATTTCGCAACCAGCTTTTCCAGTGCCGGGTAATCCTTCTTTTTGACCCACCCCTCCAGAAAAATCGCGTGGTCGGTGGCGGGAGCCGATGACTGCGCAGCGATTCGGCCGTGCAGGTTCTGCGAATGGTCAAACAGGACTTGCAGTTTGAGCCGGTCTTTGGCCAGATGAGTGGCCTGTTTTTCCAGATTCGCCTGCTCGTTTTTGATGGCCCGCAAACGGGTATGAATCCTCGCGATATTGGACTTGACGGTGCCGCTCAGCCCTTCAAAAGAGGCCGTTTCAAAATCGAACGAACGCAGAAGTTTGTGGGTATCCGGGGCCGATTCATTGAGGCAAACCACGACACAAGCCGCCATCCGATTGGCCAAGCCCGCCTGTTGGGCCGCGGCTCCGAATTCGGCCAGCTTTGCCATGGCGTCTCCAACATGCTGTTCGGGAATCAAGCCGACAAAAACGGTCGAGGTCGAAAATCCGCCCAGACCTTCAACCGGAGTCGATAAGTCCTTCCACGGCAAAAGCTTATCAATCTGCGACTGCAGACCCTGTGCTTCCGATGCAAGTTTTTCCAGCCCGCTGCGGACCTGTTCGGCCTGCTCCATAACCGTCAGGGAATCCCGCTGGGAAGTGATTTGGCCGTAGTCCGCTGCGCCCACCTCGATGCGCGGGGCAAACAGAGAGGTCTGTTCCCTGCCCGCATAGGGCTTTAGAAAATCAATGGCCCTGCCCAGCCGGTCAATGGTGTCTTCCAGGTCGCGCGGACGCTTTGCCTCGACGACTAATTCGGGCCATTCCTTGGAGACCATGGCCCGTTCGGCATCCAATACCTGCACAATGCCGGCATCCTGCAGCCGAGCCAGCAACTCGACCGCCTGGCTGCGATGCGCCACAATCATCGCCTTTTGCATGGAGGCAATAGCCATTTATACCCCTAATATGTTACGGTTAACCTTCTTCATCCCGCATGCGGACACAACCCCAGCGCCTGGGATTCTTCCTTCGGGAAACTCCTGTGCTTTCGGCAAATACCCGAATTTTACGACGTTTGCTGCAAACGCGACACAATTGTATCGATGCATGGCTGAATTTTCGATGAGCAAGCCGCTTTCAGGGCCAAAATATCCTGACCGCCCTGCCTGTTGAGTTCTTCAACCTGTGTTTTCCCTGCGGCCTGGGCATCCGCAACGGCTTTTTCAATGGCCTCCAATCGGCGACGCTGCGCCTCGCGGAGGATGTTGGTGCGCTGTTTTTTGCTCTCTTCAACAAGCAAAGCGGCGTCCTGCCGTGCTTTATCCACGATATCTTTGGCCTGTTTTTCCGCGTCTTTGATTTGTTTAATCAATTCCATCGTAAAATTCGCCGCTTAGGTACCTTGAAATCCTTGTTACGCCGCTCTATTCAGGCAAACTGGAGTTTTTGTTTCCGAAATCGCATATACCAAAAAAGAACAGTTTTTTCCAGATAAATATTTCCTTCGATTGTTAAAAAAACGCTATCTTATGTTCTGGCGGTCCGCCGATTCGGGCTTCTCAATCAACTTCTTATCTTCCATTGCAAGAATTACGAGGCCGGCAATCTGTTCGTTTGTGAACATCGCGTTATCAAAAACGACATTGAAGACCGGCTCTCTCGGATTCTGCCGTTCATACAATTTCCGCAGGTATTCCCGTTCTTTTTCGATTTCGCCGATTTTGGTTGCGGCGGCCTGTTTGTCCAGATTTTCCCGAAGGCATATCCGGGCAATCCGCCACTCCCGGGGGGCTTCCACTCGAATGCTCAATCCATTGGCAAGGTCGCCGGTTGCGGCCGCCCCGCCCTGCCCGATAATCACCGCATGTCCTTCAAAGGCGATGGTGCGGACCATTATCGTGATTTTGTTTCGCACCTCGAAGCCGTCCGGAATGCCGTTTTTTGTTAAGCCGCGAAGGAAGTCCTTTATCAGGTTGGGTTTCGATGTGCGCTCTCTTTCAAGAATCTCTTCGGTCAGGCCCGTGTCTTTGGCCAGCTGCGAAAGAAGCTCCTTGTGGTAGAGTTTCCACTGCTGCTGCGGGTCCCGCTGGTTAAGCTTTTCGACGAGCACCTGCCCCAGGCCGATGCCGTCACAGCCCCATTGACGCGAAATCGTGATATACGGCCCCGGCTCTTTCTTCGCAACGATCCCGTCCAGATGTTCCCGTAAATACGCTGAAATTGTCGGCTTTGTCATTGTTCATCCCTTCCCTGAAATCCTGCTTGTTTTGGTCTTGATAGCCGTTTATCGATAACCCACGTCCCGACATTCCAACTGCGGCGCAGGGGCATTCAGTGTACCAGATAACCCCTGGTTTGTCTGTAAATTTCTCGTTTTTTTCGCTTTTTTGGGGCAAAACCGGCAAGGGAAGGAGCCGGTTACCAGGAGTAAATCCAAACATAGGTCGTGTAGTCGGTTGGGGGCGGATTGCCGATGACCCGGTCGCCAACCTTCTCGCCGCAGCGACAGGTGAGGCGGAGGCCGTTTTGGAAAAAAATCGGGTCTTCATCGTGAAACCGGTAGGCGGAAAAGGTATTGGCCCCGGTGTCCAGATGTGTCAAGCCGGCAAGCTCGTTGGCGTAGCGTCCGCGGTTGAAGTAATAGGTGCCCAGAAAATAATCCTCCAGGCCGGACGACAGCATCAGCGGCTGGTCGGAACCGCCGATATAGGCCCTCATACAGGCCTCCAGATAGCTGATGTCTTTCCATTTTTCCTCCGTACCCGTGCGCCGGCCCTTGGCGGCGATGGTCACCTGATAAAGCGCGCCGTCGCCTTTGACATCGCACAGGGCAAATTCCTCAAGCGGTTGAACGGTGTAGTTTTCCAGTTTGTGCAATTTGAGCCAGGCGTTGGGGGACAGCTGCACGCCGCCGATGGTTACCGGTAGATTTTCCGTGCCGCGGATAATCCACCAGAAAGGCGGCTGACCTTTCACCACGTCGCTCATCTGTCCGGTGACACGGACGCTTTTGCCAAAGGGAATGCGGTAGGTGTTATACAAACCGCTGGGGTGGCCGGTCTTGCCCAGGCGCTTGCTGCCCCAGGGCGCCCCGCCATCGCCGAAGCCGACGCCGTGCCCCATGCCGAGTTCCATATCAATGCCGGCCCGGGCTTCGCTGTCCACATAGACACGGATGCGGGTGCGCTCGTAGCCGGGCCAGTCGCCACCGAACCACATGTGGGTCAGACAGCCGCTGCCGTCATAGCGAAACAGCTCGGTTTCTTTGTCGGTGTCAGAATACAGAGTTCCTTGCCCATCGTGCCGAAGGTCTTCAGTTGTTTCATTTGCCGGGCGGTCGTGGCGGCAACGATGGCGGTCTGGGTCTGCTTTGTCTCTGGGGCGTCACAGCCGGCAGCCCAAACCAAAATCCCTGCGCAAAAAGTGAAGGCAACTGTCGATTTTGTGATGTGTTTCATCGTTTTCTGCTTTCCTTAAAATCGGACTTGTTTCACCTCCGGCCTCTGTTGATTACGGCTGCTCCGGCACTTGGCTGACCCACAACGGCAAGGATGCCTGTATCTGGCCGTCGACGGCCAGGTCAATTCTGTATTTTCCTTTCTGCTTAAACTCCAGGCCCTGTATGTTAAGAATCACATTGGTCACGACTGAATCCAGATTGGGCGCGGGCCGGGTATCGATTTTGCCTTCGAGTTTCGGACCGATATTGACGCCGTCCTGATTGATGATATGGATGCGAAACGAATGAAGGCCTTCTTCGATTTTATCAAAACGGATGCGCGTCGCGACCGAACACGACGGCTGTCTGGCGGGCATCTGTTTGAAGAAGATATTGTCGAACGCGCCCAGAACATTCAGTTTTCCGTGCTGATCCGTGGCAGCATCACACAATAAAAACGCTTCCACATTCATTGTTTGCTCTCCCAAAAGAAAGAAGGAACAGAGGCGGCCTAACGCCCCTCTGTTCCTGTGTTTAGCCGCATTATTCATCCAATCCGCTTTTCTTTTTACGGCGAGGGGGAAAGAAGAACCGTGCGGATGTTGGCCGGCTGCCAGTTTTCCTTTATCGGTTTCAGCTGAAGATTGTGTTCGCCCGCTTTGTCGATTGTTACTGTGCCCAAGACGGCCTTCGTATAGGCCGCATAGCCGCCGGTGGAAGGGATGCGGACGATCTGTTTTGCGTTATCGACGATAAGCTCGACAGGACATTCGGCCTCGGCAACGGCGACCATGGCCGAAACCTCAAACTTGCCCGGCTTGTCGATAACATACGACCACTCGACCCAGCATCGCGGGTCGGTCCAATAGCCGAGGTTTCGTACAGCATCCCTCGTTTCCAGCTTGATTTCGCCGCCATAGCCGGGATTGTGAATATCGGCCAGCGCCGCCGACAGTTCGACCGTGCCATCGGGTTTCTGCGAGGGCAGGATTTTGTCCACCTTCAATTCGCCCTTGATTTGCAATGCCACCACCGTATCCACCGGATCCGGCGCCGCAGCGGGCAGGTTCACAATGACCCCGTCTTGAGCCGACTCCGTCTTGAGCTTGCGGTTGCCCGCCAGCAGGACGGCCTTCCTGATTTCATTGCGGAGGCCCGGCACGAGGAGTTTGCCGGCAGCCGGCCAGTCAAAGATATGCAGATAAAGCGTGGTTTTGCCGCGAACGGTTTTCTGTGTGCAGCGGCCCCAGGTCAATTTGGCAAACGGGCTGGCCGAGGTGCCGTAAATCGATTGGCTGTTGACCTTCATCCACTTGCCGACGGCCTTGAGCCGTTCAACGCTGGCCTGCGGGATTTCACCTTCGGCGGTCGGGCCGACATTGAGCAGGTAATTGCCGCCCTTGCTGGCAATATCCACCAGATTCTGAATCAGCATTTCCGCGGATTTCCAGTTGTGGTCATAACTCTTGAAGCCCCAGGTGTCGTTCATGGTCATGCAGGCCTCCCAGTCGCGGTCTTTAAGACCGGTGGCCGGGATATGCTGTTCAGGGGTGTCGGTGTCGCCGGGATAACCGCCGCCAAGCCGGTTGTTGGTGATAATGCCCGGCTGGAGCGCAATCAGCGGCTGGAGCATATCGGCGCGCTGTTTGTTCATGTCGTACGGGGTGTCCCACCAGAGGACGGCGATGTCGCCGTAGTTGGTCAGGATTTCCTTAACCTGGGGGGCGGCGATATTTTTGATGTATTCGTCCATGTCGCCGGCCTGAGCGGGGTCCCAGGTGTTGCCGGCGCCGCCTGGATGGGTCCAGTCCTGGGCCTGTGAATAATAGAAGCCCAGCTTGACGCCGTGCTTGCGGCAGGCCTTGGCTAAGGGCTTGAGCAGATCTTTGCCGTAAGGCGCGGCGTCCACCACATCCCAGTCGGTAACTTTGGAATCAAACAAGGCAAAACCGTCGTGGTGCTTGGAGGTGATGACGATGTATTTCATGCCGGCTTCTTTGGCCAGCTTGACCCAGGCGTCGGGGTCGTATTTGACGGGGTTGAACTGCCTGGCGAACTGCTTGTATTCGGCGATGGGGATTTGGCCGCGACACATAATCCATTCGCCGATGCCCCCGATTTGCTTGTCTTTGTAGGTCCCGGCAGGAACGGCATAGACACCCCAGTGAATGAACAGGCCGAAGCGGGCGTCACGCCACCAGGCCATGCGGGCATCTTTTTGCTCTTTGGTTTCATTGGCATAGGGCCAGCTTGAAACCTCCTCCTGAGCGGGGACTGACACCGCCATAAATGCAAAAAGCCAAAGTCCTGCCAGAAATGCTGCCGCAGGCGAAATGTCTTTGTGCTTCATCTTGGTATCCTTTCGTTTTGTGTCTTAACAGGCAGCCCCTGTATGTTGCCCCTGCTGTGCGTACCGGACATTATATAAACCGCCTGTGCGGTATAAGATACGGCAAGGTGTTAATGGGCGATCCGGGACTTGAACCCAGGACCCGCTGATTAAGAGTCAGCTGCTCTACCAACTGAGCTAATCGCCCTGAAGAGCGTTTTTTACCGCCAACCCCGCGTCTTTGCAAGAAAAATACCGGAATTTTAGCGATATTTGATGCTAACCCTCGGGCTTTCATAATCTTGCGGAATAAACGCTCCGTTTTTAACAGCAAGAACCTGTTTGCAAAAAGCTGATTATCGAATAGAATATCGCCTGTTTTGAATGACACAGAAAACCACAATTGGTTTATGAACACAACGCGATACAGGAACATCCTGATTATCAAGCCCAGCGCGCTGGGCGACATTGTCCATGCGCTGCCGGTTTTAAGTTCGCTGCGGGCCTCGTTTCCGCAGGCCCGCCTGACATGGATGGTGCGCCGTGAGTTTGCCCCCCTGCTCCGGTGCGCCGAGGGGCTGGACAACATCATCCTGTTTGACCGCAAACAAATCAGCGGCTGGTACCGCAGCGTCAGCGGTTTTGCCGCCCTTTGCGATGCGCGAAAGCAGCTCAAGGCCGGGCAATTCGACCTGGTTTTGGACTTGCAGGGGCTGCTTCGCAGCGCCCTGTTCGCATGGATGACCGGCTGTGCCGAGCGGGTCGGCATGAAAGAGGCACGGGAATGCGCCAACCTGTTTCATACCCGCGTCGTTGACCGCCCTGCGGGGACTGTGCATTTGCTGGATTACTACCACGCCATTCTGGAACAGGTCGGCGCCGCTGAGCGTTTAACCGAATGCGCCCTGTCCGTCCCGCAATCTGACGAGGATTCGAGCCGGCAAAAACTGCGGCACAACGGACTTGGTTCAAAACAATTTCTCGTGCTGGTCCCCGGTTCCGCCCACGCCTCAAAGTGCTGGCCGCCTCAGCGTTTCGCCGCCGCCGCCGAGACCCTTTGCGGGCAGTTCGGCTGGGGTGCGGCTGCCGTCGGCACAGCGGGCGACAAGCCGGCCATCGAAGCCATCCGGCGGTACAGCAGCATTCCCATCGCGGATTTGGCGGGGCAGACAAGCATCCCGGAATTGATCGCCCTGTTCCAGCTGGCAGGAGCGGTGATTTCCAACGATACCGGACCGGGGCATATTGCCCTGACGACCCGAACCCCGACCGTGCTGGTTTTCGGTCCGACCAACCCCCTTCGGTTAGGCCCCTATCGCCGGCCGGAATGTATCGCCGCCGTTGAGCCGGACAAGCGCGGCTATGCGGTTAAAAGTAGCAACCCCGCCTATTGCATCGGGCAGGTGTCCGAAAAAATGGTCTGTGATAAGCTGCTCAGGCAATTGACCTGATGACCGCCGTGAGCATCACTGCACGGGCGGAATCCGTGTATCTCGAGCGATTCCCCAAAGATTTTCTCAAGGCGGGGTTGATTTTGGCGGATAAATAGTGTATATTCAGCTTTAGTCCTCAGTCTTGCGACTTCAGGGCTGGTGGAATGCTCTGGCGCGGGGTGTGTTTGGCACTGTTTCGCGTCCCTGGCACAAGTAAAGAATGTGGTTTGAGTGCTGCAGAATCGGGGTAGCGTATCCCGACATTGCGGGTCTGATTCGCTCGGTGCAGTCAGGTTGGCTTGTCGAAAATCGCCCTAAAACTCTGCAAACACTGGAATAACGAAATGTTGAACAGGATTGGAGTCAGTTTATGGACACATGTCTTTGGCCGCAGGTTCCCCCTGCGCCGCCTCCCGTATTTGCAGCACTGTTATCGTGTCTATACACGAAAACAAGCATTTTTTTGTCTTTTTTGGAGTTGAAATATGAGCAAAAACGGAACTAATAACGACAAAACTGTCCACAAGGTCGGTTCGCAGGTCATCGTGGACATGCTGATTGAACAGGGCGTCGAGACAATGTTCGGGTATCTGGGCGGCGTGGTGCTGCCGCTGTTCGATAAGCTGTATGATGCGCCGATTAACTTTATCATCCCCCGGCACGAGCAGGGCGGCTGCCACATGGCCGACGCCTACGCCCGCGCGTCCGGCAAGGTCGGCGTGGTCGTAGCCACCAGCGGCCCCGGCGCAACCAACCTGACCACGGGAATAGCGACGGCAATGATGGATTCGGTTCCTTTAGTGGCCATTACCGGACAAGTTCGTACCAGTTTAATTGGCAACGACGCCTTTCAGGAAGCGGACACGACCGGCATCACCCGGCCGATTACCAAACACAATATGATTATCAAAGACCCCAATGATCTGGCGCAATCGATTCGGGAGGCCTTTTATATCGCCAAGTCAGGCCGGCCGGGACCGGTCCTGATCGATATCCCGGTGGATATGCAGTTGGCCCAGTGCCCGATTCCGCCGAAGGGCGAGATTGACCTGCCGGGGATTAAGAACCGCGCCCACGGACATGCCCGCCAGATTACCATGGCCGCCCAGGCCATCAATGAATCCCAAAAGCCCGTTCTGTACGTCGGCGGCGGCGTGATTATCTCCGGCGCATCCGACCAACTGCGGGCACTGGCGCAAAAGGCCAATATTCCCGTTACCACGACGCTGATGGGATTAGGAGCGTATGACCAGAGCCGGCCCGAATCGCTGGATATGCTCGGGATGCACGGCTCGGCGTATGCCAACTACGCCGTTCAGCACGCCGATTTGCTGATTTCGGTTGGGGCGCGCTTTGAGGACCGTGTAACCGGCAATTTGCAGACGTTTGCCCCGCATGCCAAAATTGTCCATATCGACCTGGACCCGTCCAGTATCGGCAAGAATGTCAAAGTGGATATCCCGGTCGTCGGCGACGCCAAACAGGTGTTGACGGCGCTATTGAACGAGGTCGAATACAAACCGCGCAAGGAATGGTTCGAGACCATCGCGGCGTGGAAGGCCAAGCATCCGTTTATGTATGATAAAAACGCCGATGTCATCAAGCCGCAGTACGTGATAGAGGAAATCTGCCGCCAGACCCAGGGCCAGGCGATTATCTGTACAGGCGTCGGCCAGCACCAGATGTGGTCGGCGCAGTTCTATAAATACAGCCGCCCGCGTCAGTTGATTACCTCCGGCGGGCTGGGAACAATGGGCTTCGGTCTGCCGGCGGCGATTGGCGCCCAGTTGGCCTGTCCGGACAAGCCGGTCATCGACATCGACGGCGACAGCAGCTTTAACATGACCCTGACCGAGCTTTCGACCGCGGTGATGTATAAGCTGCCGATTAAGGTTGCGCTGATTAACAACGGCTACATGGGCATGGTTCGCCAGTGGCAGGAGTTGTTCTACGGCAAGCGGTATTCAAAAAGCTCGTTAGTCAACCCGGACTTTGCCAACCTGGCGCGGGCGTTCGGCTGCGTTGGCATCACCGTGGATAAAAAAGAGCAGGTCGCCGGGGCCGTAAAAGACATGCTGGCTGAAACCCGCCCGTGTGTGGTGGACTTCCGCGTGGACCGCGAGGAAAACGTCTGGCCGATGGTTCCGGCGGGTAAATCCCTGCACGAAATGGACGGACTGGATATCTTTGAAATGGCATAACATTAATTTTGAATTAAAAATTCTTGATATCTGGAGTTTATTATGAAGCATATATTGAGCGCATTAGTGATGAACAAGCCCGGCGTGCTGGCGCATGTGGCGGGGATGTTCGCCGCACGGGCTTTTAATATCGATTCGCTGGCGGTCGGTCGCACGGACGACCCCAACATCAGCCGGATGACCATTGTGGTGGTCGGCGATGACAAGGTCGTCGAGCAGGTACGCAAGCAACTGCTGAAAATCGTCGAGGTCGTCAAGGTGCAGGACTTCGTCGGGCAGGACTGCGTGGCACGGGATTTGATGCTGGTCAGCGTGGCCTGTACCGCCGAAAAACGCCCGGAAATCCTGGCCCTGATTGAAATGTTTAACGCGAAAGTGGTGGACATCGGGCCCAAATTCGTGATGGTCGAGGTGGCCGGCCCGGAAAGCAAGGTCGAGGCATTCATCGACTCCTGCCGGCCGTACGGCGTCAAAAACGTGGTTCGTACCGGAACCGTCGCCATGGCCCGCTACAACCGCGCCGCAAAAACAGAAGAATAACGTAGCTCGGGCATCTTGCCTGAGTACATAACGCTGGTATTTTGCCGGCGTTTTTTTTAGCTCTCCCCCTGCAAAGGGGCAAAAGCTCCTCCCCTGTGAAGGGGAGGTGGCCGTAAGGCCGGAGGGGTATATAAAAAAGAAAATTTCCCAAAAATATGTGGCGTTTTTTGCTCAAATACAAGTGTTGCTTCGCCGGTTTTGGGGTTTTTCAACAGCCCCACTGTCCGCTATTTTATTGGATTATCAACAATTTTTCGTATTTTTATTGACCCAATTCACCCACACAGTGAAATCAGGATTTTTCCGGCGGCACTGCGGCGGAGGACAAGCCGACAGAACTCCAGATGATCCAGCGCTTCCCGAACGGCCTTGCGCGTGGCATGACAGCGCCGCGCCAACAGCGATTCGCTTTGCCCGGCCTGTTGGTCCGCAGACAGTATTTCGAGAATCGAGGCCCGTAAATTTCCGCCAAAAACAGCCCGCCATTTTAGTGTTGGATTATGTTCCATCACCCACGCCAACGGCCTGATTGCATCTTCTTTTAGCTCGACGTTTTCACACCACAGTCCCCAGCGCCGGCCAATCGGCGAACTGTTCAGCCGTGCCAGAGACGCAAGCGGCTCGGACAGGCGATCCACTGTGAACAACGGCTTGGACGTTTGTGTGGGCGCACAGAGTTTGATCGCCAGATTGAAATGGTCGGTGTTTGCAGATGCTTTGGCAAAATCCAGCAGCAGCCCCAGCGATGCCGAGGCATCGGTTCCCCCAAGCCCAGCAGCCAAACCGGCCAGCCGATGCCGGCACACCAGCCGGTAATACCGTGTCAACCAGCTTACGCAGGCCGGCAGCAGCCGCGGCATCTTTGGCAAAACAGAGGCGGTATCCATCAAAAGCCGTTCAATATCCGGTGTTTGGTCAAAGGGGTGAACATTAAACGCAATTCCCAGCCGCGTCCATTGGCGGATGATGCGATCAGCTTCCATAGAACAGCTTCTCCATCGCCTCAACCAGTTTCAACGCACTGACAACCTGATCGAGATCGGCTTGCCGTGAGGGAACTCGCAGCATATTCAGATATTTCCGAGCAAAGTCGATTTCGTCATGTGAGGGATACATCTCGATAATATCCTGACGGTCTTGCGGACGATTGGCAAAAAATTTCATCGCCAGCAAGTCACGCCTGCCCACGGCATAGACGGATAATTTTTGAAAGTGCGCGACAAGCACGCGCCTTGACCGCCAGCCGTCCGGCAAAACATTCAGCGGCATTGCCTGGGTATCCAGCCATGTTTGGGGCAGCCCCTTTTCTCCCGCAACTTCCACAGCTGCGGCCAGAACCGCCTGTTGTGCGTGGGGGGGCTGAACGTGCATCATATCGCAATCCTGTGTTACCCGATGGGCCGGTAATTGGCCAATCAACATCCCGGCCGCACCGCCGATCAGCAAAATTTCGATGTCATGGCCATTCCACTCTACACGGTCCGCAACAGCTTTCAGATATTTCAGGATTTCGGATGTCTCCATGTCCATTTTAGGATTGTATAGAAAAACTATACACATGTCAAGCCGAAATTTCTACTTTTCATACATGCATTCTTTTTATCCCGCTTTCAGGAAAAAGGGTTGAAACAGGGGCATTTTTGGCGTATCCTCTGCGTATCCTCGGAAAACGGGGACTGGCACGTTTTGCCGAAAGGCAGGTTGTACCTGTCCCCGCTTTCAAAATATACTAACGTTCAAACACAGGAGAACAGAGAAAAATGGCAACGCTCTATTATGAAAAAGACGCCCCGCTGGAGGGGCTTAAAGGTAAAAAGGTCTGTGTGATCGGCTACGGCAGCCAGGGTCACGCCCACAGTCAAAACTTGCGCGACAGCGGCATCGAGGTCGCGATAGCGGAACTGGAAGGCACTGACAATTTCAAGCTGGCCATCGAGCACGGCTTTAAGCCGACCACGATTGCCAAGGCGATGACCGGCGCGGCGCTGATTATCATTACCCTGCCGGATGAATTGCAAGGCAAGATTTACGCCTCGGATATCCAGCCGAATCTCAAACCCGGCCAGACGCTGGGTTTCTGCCACGGCTTCAACATCCACTTCGGCTATATCGTTCCGCCGGCTGGCGTCAACGTCGTGATGATTGCCCCCAAGGGGCCGGGCCATCTGGTCCGCAGCGAATACGAAAAGGGCGGCGGCGTACCCTGCCTGATTGCTGTGCATACCAATGCCGACGGTAACGCCAAGAAGATTGCGCTGGCCTGGGCCAACGGCATCGGCGGAGCCCGCGCGGGCATCATCGAGACCACCTACAAGGAAGAAACCGAAACCGACCTGTTCGGTGAGCAGGTGGTTCTGTGCGGCGGACTGAGCGAGCTGATTAAGGCGGGTTTTGAAACGCTGGTCGAGGCCGGGTATCAGCCGGAGATCGCTTACTTTGAATGTATGCACGAGGTCAAGCTCATCGTGGACCTGATGTATCAGGGCGGCCTGAGCTATATGCGGTACAGCATTTCCAACACCGCTGAATACGGCGACCTGAGCCGCGGGCCGCGCATCATCACCGCCGAAACCAGAAAAGAAATGAAGAAGATTCTGGCCGAAATCACCTCGGGCGCCTTTGCCAAAGAATGGGTCAATGAATACAAGACCGGCCTGAAGAATTTCAATGCCCTGTACGAAAAAGACCACGGCAGTCAGTTGGAAGAGGTCGGGCGCAAACTGCGGAAAATGATGAAATGGGTCAAGGCCAAAGAAGTGTAAAAGCAATTCAGCCGTTAAAACATAAAATGGAACGCGATCCCGATTTAAGGAGTGCGGCAGTGAAAGCGACAGTTCTGGGCGTAATAACAGCGGGCGTTTGTGTTCTGTTCCTTGGCGGGTGCACCACACAACCGCATGTTTATGAGCAGGTGTTTGACCGGTATTATACGACAACATTGAAAAGCAGCACATCGGCGGATGTTCTGGCATCCATCCAGGACCCGGAAACAGAGCTGCTCAGCCAGAGCGAAAGTGTCGTGGCGGCCTGGGGCAAGGAAGGCGAAGAGAAAAAGCCGTCCCGCACACACTGGTTCAACATGGTCGCCTTTGATGAAGAGCAGATGAACGCCGTGCGCAAATGCGGGTTTATCCTCGAAGAAACCCACTGGGGCTGGAATCAAAAGCCCCGCCCGGCCCTGCGCTTCGACACGGAGATGGTCATGGCGCCGGACGTGCTGGACGCCGCCTACGCCAACAATAATGAAAAGCAGATTGCCGTCATCAAAAAAACACAGGACTTGTTCGGTTCAGATACCCAAGAACTAACCTTCGACAGCCAGTCGTTTCACAGCTCGACCATCATGGTCCAGCAGGCGTTCAACAGCGTGCTGTACAAGCTGAGCCATTCGCCGGCGTATGCGGTTAAACTGCCGCAGCCGGAAGGGATGGAGTTTGACCATCCCACGCTGGGCGAAAGCCGCATTCGGATGCTGATTGAAGGCGATATCGTCAAGATCAAGATCAAGGCCGGCAAGCCCTGGTTTGATCACTATTACATCGACGACCCCTTCCAAGAACAGCCCGACGTCAAATACATGTAATCGAGAGGGGCGCTTTCCGTGATTTTTCGTTGAAATTCGCCGGCGGCGGTGGTCTAATGCCCGCATGTTCAGAAAGGTTACGATTATCGGCGACGGCGGCATGGGCAGCGTCTGTTCGATGCTGCTGTGCGAAAATGGCGTCCAAACCACCCTGTGGGGCCATGACAAAAACCAATTGGCCCGTATCGCAGCGGCACGGGAAAATGTCGTTTTTCTTCCCGGCTACCCCCTGCCCGATACGCTGAAATACGACTCCGACGACGCCGGGGCCGTCAAAAATGCCGAACTGCTGGTTTCAGCGGTGCCGTGTCAGTTTGACCGCAGGGTTTGGGCGCGGCTACGGCCCTATGTTTCGGACGGAGTGCCCATTGTCAGCATTACAAAGGGCATCGAAAACGACACGCTGCTGCGTCCCACACAAATTCTGGCCCAGATTCTGGGAAACGCAAATCCGTTAGCCGTACTTTCCGGCCCCAATATTGCCGACGAACTGGTACGAAAACTGCCTGCCACGGCAACGGTGGCCTGCAAAGACCCCGCATTGGCGCAGCGGATTCAGCAGGTCTTCAATACGCCGTATTTTCGTGTCTATACCAACGACGACCTGACGGGCGTGGAACTGGCCGGGGCGATGAAGAATGTCATCGCCATCGCCGCGGGCATAATCGACGGCATCGGCGCCGGCGACAATGCCAAGGCGGCCCTGATAACGCGCGGCCTGGCCGAAATCCAGCGGCTGGGGGTGGCGCTGGGAGCCAGAGAGAAAACCTTCGACGGCCTCAGCGGACTGGGCGACCTGGTCACCACCTGCATTTCGCCCAAGGGACGCAACCGCAGTTTCGGCGAACGCATCGGCAAGGGGCTAAGCGTCACAGAAGCGCTGGGCGCAACGCAAAGTGTGGTCGAAGGCGTTTCGACATGCCAATCGATTGTCGCTTTGGCGAAAAAATACGCCGTGGAAATGCCGATTACCGAGGCGGTACACAGTATCATCAACGGCCAGAAAACCGTAAAGCAAGCCATTGCCGACCTGATGAACCGCCAGCTGAAGGCGGAATAGGCCGCCCATGGAACATGGGCACCTTGCCTGCGCAACCTTAAGCGCGGGCCGGAAGCCCGCATTCCACTACAGGTATTCGATTCGGCAGGTGTTGAGATGCTGGAGGTGGGCCAACTGGTTTTTGCGTTCAAGGCCGACCATCATACGCTACGGGGGAACACTGCCCGGTGACCGTGATCGTTCTCAACCGCGGCTGGTTTATGGAGAAGAACATTGAAGGGTTACTCTTAAAACATGAAATCGGGCACTGGGCGGGGCTCCCTGCGCGGGACTTTCATAAACCGAAAAATAACAAAGCGCATTGCTCCAATCTTCGTTGTCTGATGATGCCGGGGCCTGGATCGGATCCGCTGCGATGGTGCTGCAACGGGCTGTTGTCGATACTTTTCTTAAGTCCGCCGGACTTTTGCAAAAACTGCAAGGCCGAACTGGCGCAAATGAAGGCCTTGCAGGAAGCAATGACCGGTGATTAATTCATTCGGGCTGCCTTTACTCCAGCAGGAGCCAGCCGTTTGTTTCAGATGTGTAGTAATTGGCCAGACGCAGCGGTTTGCCGGAAGGCATGGGGTTGGGGATGCGAATCGCCAGCCGGCAGTTCTCCGGGGCATTGAGGGGCAGTGTTATCGGACGGCTTTTCCATACGACAGGGTTGCCGGGCAAAATAGTGCTAAGCTTCCATGACGTCGCCCATGTCTGAATTGGTATTCTTTCAGAATTCAACAATCCCAACTCCACCGGCCAGTCGTAGTAAAACGGCGCTACCCCGCGGTTTTCGATTGTTACGGACACCTCGGCGGTTCCGTCGTTTCGAAGACAATCCGCCGCGGCGACATGTAATTCATATCCCATCTTTCGAATCGAATCAGCGGCTTTTTCATAACGGCTTTTGGGCAACGGATATCGGGGCGATGCAAGTCCGGTATCCATCAGCCAGGAAACGTGGGTTTCGCGAACGCACCGGTCGAAGTCCTGTTGCTTTTCGTGCGACTGGTCAGTGAAGCTTTTTTCCCACAGTTCCGGCCGGATCTCGCCGCCAATGGGATAGGTTTTCCACTTGTTTATGGCATGTGGCCCGGCCTTTTTCATCGATGTCATAAAATACCACGCGTCCTCGGAGCGGTCGGTCTCTAAAGTTGCCCAGGCAAATGAATCATCATGAAAACCGAATGGGGCTGCTGCATTTGGTGCATGGGTCGGGTCATTTTCACCGGCGGGGTACCGCAGAAGGATTTTGGTCTTTTGAAACGCGGAGGCATAAGCATCCATGACCTCCTGCTGGACGGGGATGGATGCGAACATATCTCCTCGCGGCCAATTGTGCCATTCACCCCATTTGCCGAGCATCCCGGCGGTGATGAATCCAATTCGCGGATCGCCGTCGTACTGTTGTCCCAGGGCGGCGATGAACGCTTTGATCACGCTGCGAAGGTCCGGGTTCGAATAGTCAGGGGTGTGGTTGGTTTCATTTTCGACGGGGTCGGGCCATGAGGTGATTGCAAGGGCGCCGTCAATCAGGAATTGTGGGACGGCGATGGGTTTACCCGGGTATTCCAGGTAGATGCGAAAGATGAGCTGGCAGCCCCGCGCCGACGTGATGTCGAGCTGTTTTTCGATAGCCGTCCAGTCATAGACATAACGCATGTTGCCGTTCGGGTCGGCTGTTTGCTCGATGAGACCCCGCATGGGAAGATAGCAGAATTCCATGCTGTGGGGGAAGCGGTCCGGCGGATATTGAGAGACATACGGCACCACTCCTTTAAGAGGATTGTCAATCGGGGCAGGAATGTACACGAAACCTTTACCCAGGCATCGTAGAAACGGCGACAGTGCCATCAGACACAAAATCAGTCGGCACATTGTGGTCCATGGTTTCATAGGTATTCGATTTGGCAGGCGCTTACGCGGCCAAGCTGGGCGATCTGGTTTTTGCCCAGCGTGGCTTCGATGCGCACGGAGCCGTCGAGATATTCTTCCTGCAGCCCTTGCCCCACGGTGCGCAGATAGCTTTGCAGTTTGCCGTCTGCGGCGCTGGCGGTGATGCGGACGCGGACATACCCCCCGCGGACCTTCTGAGCAATCCGTTGGGCCAGCATCTCCAGATTCAGACCGGTTTTGGCAGAGACGCTGATGGCGTCGGGAAACACCGTCTGTGCGGATTCCAGCACCGCCCGATTGGCGATGCGGTCGCATTTGTTCAGCAGCACCAGCATGTCCTTTCGTTCGCAGCCCAGCTCCTTCAAAACCGTCTGCACGCTTTTTATCTGCTCGAATGCGTGCGGGCTGGAGGCATCCACGACATGCAGCAGGAGGTCGGCGTTGACGGTTTCCTCCAGCGTGGCCTTAAACGACGCAACCAGGTGATGCGGCAGCTTGCTGACAAACCCGACGGTGTCGCTGATCAGCGCCTCCACGCCCGGCGCCGGCTGCCACTTTCGCGTGCGGGTGTCCAGCGTGGCAAAGAGCTTGTCTTCGACATACACGCCCGCATCGGTCAGGGCGTTCATCAGCGTGCTTTTGCCGGCGTTGGTGTAGCCGACAATGGAAATTTTATACACCTCCCGCCGGCCGTCAATCTCACGCATCTTGCGCTTGTCGATATCGGCCAAATCGCGCTTCAGGTCGGTGATGCGCTTGCTGACGAGGCGGCGGTCGATTTCCAGCTGCTTTTCGCCGGTGCCGCGTGTGCCGATGGCCCCTACCGCGCCTGCGCCGCCTGCGCCGCCGGCAGCGCCGGTAACCGTATCCAGATGTGACCACATTCGCGTCAGGCGGGGATAGGTATATTCAAGCTGGGCCAGTTCGACCTGGAGCTTGGCCTGTTTGGTCTGAGCGCGGGTGGCGAAAATATCGAGAATCAACTCGCTGCGGTCGAGCACTTTAACGCCGACGATTTTTTCCAGCTCGCGGATTTGGCCCGGCGAAAGGTCGTTGTCGAAAATCACCGTATCGGCGGCGCCGGCTTTGACCTTGTCGGCCAACTGCGCCGCCTTGCCGGAGCCGATATATGTCGCCGCATGAATCCGCGACATTCGCTGGATAAACCGATCAACGACAACAGCGCCCGCACTTTCGGCCAGCGCCGTCAATTCCCCCAGCACGTCGTCCTGGTTGGCGTTTCTTTTACGATCCGCTTTCAAGAGGGCGCCAACCAGCACCGCCCGTTCCTGATGGACCTTTAACTGCTCACGCATTTTTTCCAAATCGCCGAACAATCTCCGTAAAACATGGTTTTCTTTTCCTTTATTATACCCAAAATGCCTGTCTTTCTCAAGCCCCCTCTGCCGCCGCGGAAAAAACAGTTGCCGCCGCTGTCTCGGAGCATATAATCTCTGCATTTTATTGCGGAAAAACAAATATGACTATTCCGACTCCTGAAATCGATTATTATAACGATCGCCGTCTGCGTCAGCGGACGCTGCGGCTGGTTGTCGTTGAAGGCATTTTCTCGATGATTGCCATCGGCTTTCAGCAGACCTTCTACATCCCCTTTTTGAACGCAATGGACGCCAGCCGGCTTCAGGTGGGCATCGGCGCCGGCGTTCCGGCCCTGATGACCGGCCTGATTCAGCTTTGGGTGCCCCGCATCCTTGAACGCGACAAGGGATACAAAAAGCTGGTGTTAATCAGCGTGCTGGGGCATGCGGTCAGTTTTCTGCCGTTTTCCCTGATTGCGCTGTGGCACGGGTACAATGCCGTCTGGCTTTCGATTGCGGCGATGGTTGTCAACGCTGCCATGCTGGGGCTGGGGGCGTCTGCCTGGAGCGACTGGATGAGCTACCTGATTCCGCGACGGCGGCGAGGGGCTTATTTTTCCATGCGAAGCCGCATTCTGACCCTGGTGCAGCTTGTTATCTCGCTGGCGGCCGGGCGCATTCTGGATACTTTCGCCGGCAAGATACTGCTGATTTTTTCGCTGATATGGACGGCCAGTTTTCTGACGCGGCTGATCGGCGGCTGGTTCATCGCGGCCCAGTACGAGCCCCCGGCCGTGCGTCAGCGCCCCGCCGAACAGGGGGCTTTTCTCGATTTTCTTCGGCAATTGCATACTAGCGCATTTGGGCGGTTTGTGCTGGCGTTTTCGCTGCTGAATTTCGGGGCCTACCTCAGCGGGCCGTTTTTTACCATTTATATGCTCAACGACCTGAAACTCAACTATCTGGAATACACCATCCTGGTCAGCATCCCTTCGCTGATGGTTGTGCTGACGATGAGTTTCTGGGGCCGACTGTGCGACCGGATCGGGTATGTCATGCCGATGCGGCTGTTCAGCACGCTCATCATGGGGCTGCCGCTGGTTTGGATTGTGACGCGCAGTTACTGGCTGCTGGGGTGCGTGCAGGTTCTGGCGGGCATCTCCTGGGGCGGGATACAGATGGCCAGTTTCAATTACACCCTCGATGCGGTCGGCTCGAAGAACCGGCTGCGTTCCATCTCGTACCTCAATGTCATTACGGGCTTTTGCATCTTTGCGGGCTGTTCGCTTGGTGGATTGCTGGAGCCGTATCTGCCGCAGATAACCGGCAGCCGGATTCACACGATTTTTCTGGCGAGCGTTTTGATGCGGATTGTGCCCACGCTGATTTTCCAGACCCTGCCCGAAGACAAACCCAAGCACGCCCGGATGACCGCTCTGGAACGCTTCTTCTTCGACCCGCGCCTGTCGCTGCGCGGTGGGTTGGATCGCACTATTTTAGGCCGCGACAAACAGCCGCTCTAAAACAGCGATGCTGTTGAAATCACATCTGGCTGGATGTCGGCGCTTCTGCAGACGGCTGGCCGCCGGCGGCGGCCGGCGGAGGGGATGCCGGCGGCGTCAGCGGCACAAGCCCCCACGCCAGGCGGGCCTTGTCGCAGCGTTCGTTCGGTACGCCGTTTTCCCACGCCACCGCAAAGTCCCGGCACACCGACGACCGCAGGTCATAAATAGTGCACCGGACGCTTTTGCCGATTTCGCCCTCAAGGGCTATACAGCGCGGGTTTGAGCCGCTCATGCCCCGCATCGCCTGCCGAAAATCATTGAGTTTTTCCGTCAAGGCCGTCGGCACTGTGCCGCCGGGAGCACAGTCGGCCTCGGCCCAGTAAAAGGAGCACCGGTAATAGGCACAGCACGCCCCGCAACAGGTGCAGGGAGATGTTGGCTCGATCGGCTGAATCTCCGTGTTTGTATCCATAAGTGTGCGTTTTACTTTACCCGCAACCGCCGCCAAAGTCAAGCCGGTCCGGGTCCCCGTCATGAAACGCCGCGGCAACGGGGCTGGGCATGATATTGACGCGGGCTGACAGAACCGGTAGAATGCCTTGAAATTGGATATGAAAGAGGAGAACGCCGTGGCCAGACAGATTTCCGAAGAACGTAAAAAATTGTATAACACAGGATTGATCATAATGATCATCGGGGCGTGTTTGTTTGCGCTGCCGTTTCTGGCGATTCCCATTGTAATGATAACGGGATTCGCTGGAGATGCGTCCGGGAGTTTTCCCAAGGGCATTATCTGTGTGCCGATCGCGTTCTTGTGCGCATTTGTCGGTTTTGGTCTTATCGCGGCAGGCGGTATGATGCGGAGTGTCGCGGCGCGGGGCACCGCCGGATCGGGACTGACGCTGGACCCCGAAAAGGCCCGTGAAGACCTCAAGCCGTGGACCGGCATGGCCGGAGGCATGATCAAGGACGTTCTGGAAGAGGCGGATATCAATCCGGGCGGTTCGGCGCCACGGCAAGTGGTAATGATTCGATGCCCGCAATGCGAAAAACTGAATGAGGAGGACTCGAAATTCTGTCAGGAATGCGGAACGCCGCTGTGAGAGCGTATTCCTGTGGATTTTTGCGTCTGTTTTGCGTATAAATAACCGGGGCGCTCATCGTAAAACTTCTGAAAAATAGAAACATAACGCCTGAAAAAGTGTTCCTTTTCGATGCGGCTTGCGTAATGGAAAACCATCGTCGCCAGGCGAATGCGAACACATTGAAATAATCGCCTTTATGGAAGGAATTATTAATGCCGATTTTTGAGTATAAATGTCCCGCGTGCGGATTCATCAACGAGGTGCTGGTCAAGTCCGCTTCAAGCGTGCCGCCGGTCTGCCCGCAGTGCGGCCAGAAAAAGACCGAAAAACAGTTTTCCAGCTTCACGGCGGTGGTCAGAGAGCCGGCTCACTCCGCATCCCAATGCCGCCGCTGCCCCAATGCCGGCGGATGCCCCAATTTTGACGGATAAGGGGGATACGATTTTCCCTTCCCATCCCATTTCCTTATATTTTCTCCCTTGACAAATGCTTAAAAATAGTGTATATGTTTGCCCGCTAATGACTTATGTTCATTAGGGCGGTTAGCTCAGTTGGCTAGAGCACCAGCTCGACACGCTGGGGGTCACAGGTTCAAGTCCTGTACCGCCCATTTTTTAAGGCCCTTTATTTCAATTCGTTACGAGAATCCTCAAAAACCCCGGTGGATTCTTTGCGCCGAACACCCCGGCAATTCTCTGTAATATCAAATTGAGTTAATCGCCGATTTAATCCATGGACATAAACTTGAAAGTTCCTCCTGCTGCTCTGAAATCCACACCCTGCCGTATGTTGTACCGGAGGTCAAAAACAAGGTTCGTCTATGAATTTTGCGAATTCAGTCGGGCTTATTTAGGCCGCAGAACGGCGACATAGCCGCCGTCGCAGTCGAAGGCCTGCTCGGTTTCGAGGGCCGGCAGCGTCAGGGCTTCGGCGCCGAGGGTATAGTTTCTGTGTTCGGACAGAAATTGCCCGATTTGCTGCTGATTTTCTTCGGGCTGAATGCTGCACGTCGAATAAATGATCCGAGTGCGGGGCCGGGCCAGTTGGGCGGCTTTTCGCAACAAATCCCGCTGGATGCTGTGCAGGCCTTCCACAAGCCGGGGCTTCCACCGCCAGCGGGCTTCAATCCGGCGGGCCAGCACGCCGGTATTCGAGCAAGGCACATCCAGCACAATCGCATCGAGGGATTTGAGCCGGTCCAGGCACTTTTGGAGTCGAGGGGCGGGTATGATTTGGACGGATTGCAGCCGCAGCCGCTGGATGTTCTGCCGCACCATCTGCAATCGTTCATTGTCGCTGTCGGTGGCCAGAATCGTTGCGGCATCATTTGTCAGCAGTGCCAGCGCGATGCATTTTCCGCCGGGGGCAGCGCACAGGTCCAGCACCGTCCAGTCGGGCTGAGGTTCCGCCAGGCGCATGGCACGGGCGGCGGTGATATCCTGCACATAAAAAAGGCCCTCCGCGTAGGTCGGACTGGTGTTGATCCGGCCTGTGCCGTGCACCCGAACCGCGCCGGCCTTCTGATCCACCGGGATATTCTCGTCGTTGAATTTTTTTGTCAGGCGGTCGGCCGTTACAACGAGGGTGTTGGGCTGGGCAACGATGGACGGATGCCGGTTGGAGGCAAAACAGAGCGCCGAGGTCTGCTGGGGTCCGTAGGTTTTCAGCCACGCCTTAATCAAATCCTGCGGGAGGGAAAAGGCGGCGCTGTAATATTGCAGCGCTTCCCTGGCCGGGTCGGGCAGCAGGTCGCGGCAAAACAGACAGCCGGCGGCGGGGCTTTGCGGCATCATCCGGCGAAGAAGGGCGGCGGACGGCGGGGCCTGCCGGGACTCGATACTGCGATGGACATTGCGCAGAACGGCGTTGACAAAACCGGCGGCCTTGGCGGAACGGCCCTGATGGGCCAGTTGAACCGCTTCGTTGAGAATCGCGTAGTCGGCGGTTTTGGGGGCATAGACCAGTTCGTAAACGGCCATTCGCAGCAGATTCCACAGGGCCGGCTGAACCTGCGGCGGTGCGGTTTTGGAGCATTTTCTGAGAACAAGATCGATTGCGGACCGATTGCGAATAACCCCGCAGACAATATCCGTGGCCTGAGCGGACCGGTCGGTGCGGGCCAGGAGCGGGTTGAGAATCCGGGCAGTATCATGACGGAGCAGGTCGGACCGATTGAGCGCCTTGAGAGCGGCCGCTCGGGCGGTCAGGGGCTGCAGGCCGGTCATTGAAATAACCCCTTGAGGGCCTCGTCGGAGGAGACGAACAGATCGCCTTTGCCGCAGGAGCGTCCGTTGACGAAGGCATCAAACGTCATCCGGTCAGAACCGGCGGGCTTCAATTCTGCAATCTTCAGCATACCCTTGCCGCAGACGACATTGAGATTGTCGTCCAGCGCCCCCGCGACCAATCCCCTGCCGCCGCCCGCCGCGAGGGCTTCCGCCCGGCTGATGACAACGCAACAGTGTTTGCCGGTCCGCACGGAAACATAGACGCTCTGCGCCCCCGGCCACGGCCACAAGGCGCGAATCTGGCGGACAATCGTCTCGGCGGGTTTGTCCCAGTCGATGTAGCCGTGTTCTTTTTTGAGCTTGGGGGCCTTGCAGACCTGTGATTCGTTTTGTTCAGCCGCCTGCACAGTGCCGGCATCGATTTTTTCTATCGTGCGCATCAGCACCGGGACGGCGATTTCGGCAAGGCGGTCGTGCAGCGTCTGGCCTGTGTCGTCCGGCCCTATCGGGATTTTGTCCTGATCCAGAATCAGCCCCGCGTCCATTCGGTCGGCCAGCGTGATGATGCTGACGCCCGTTTCGGTTTCGCCGTTCATAATCGCCCAGTGAATTGGGGCAGCGCCGCGGTACTTGGGCAGCAGGGAGGCGTGAACATTGACCGCGCCGCAGCGATGAAAACCGATGACTTCCTGACTGACCTTCTGGCCGAAGGCGATAACGACCAGCAGGTCGGCTTTGCAGGCAGCAATTTTCTGCGCCGCTGCGGGGGCGTTGATGTCGTCCGCTTCGATGCAGGAAATACCATGTTTGGCGCACCAGGCAGCGACATCGGTCGGCGTCGGCTGGCTGCGGTGCCGTCCGGCAGGACGGGCCGGCTGCGTAAACACGCCCGCCAGCGCGTGGCGGCTTTTACAAATGGCCTCCAGGCACGGAATACCGAACTGTGCGGAACCGAAATAGACGATTTTCATGTAAAAACTAAATGTAAAAGGTTAAAACGGCTCAGCGAGCCGACTGTTTACAGGCGCCTCGGAGACAATTATTCCCCGTATTCTTCTTTCATCTCTTTGAGTTTGCGCCGGGCGCGAAGTTTGGCGGCGGCGCTGAAACGGTCCTTAATCATGCGGCCTTCCAGGTGATCGTACTCGTGCTGAAACGCCCGCGCCAGCAGGCCTTCGCCGACTTCGGTGAACTCTTTGCCGTTCAGGTCGGTGGCGGTGACGGTGCATTGGCTGTAGCGCTTGATCTTGCCCCACAGACCCGGCAGCGACAGACAGCCCTCTTCGTTGACCACAACAGGACCTTCGGGCTTAATGGAAGGGTTGATGTAAACACGGGCGTTTTCTTTGGTGCCGTCGATGGACACCACAAAGATGCGCAGGTTCACACCCGCCTGCGGGCCGGCCAGACCAATGCCCTTTTGCTCGACCATAATATCCTTCATCCGCTCGGCCAGCGCGCGGATGTCGTCATTGATTTCCGTTACCGGCTGCGCTTTCTCCGTCAGCACCGGCGTCGGATACCGCGTAATCGTGCATTTGGAGTAATCAGTCATCGTCCACGGCCTTCAAGGTTTTTTAACAAACGCGTCTTCCCGGATGATTATACCCGTTTTTGAGATTTTGCCAAAAAATAAAACCCGCGAGCCAAAATGTTCTATCGGGGCCGATGGATTTGAGGCCGAAGCCATTCCAGCTCCACTTTGGCAGTGCTGCCCGAGGCAATATCGGCGTATGTAGCGGGCTGGATGGTTTTGATTTTTACCAGAATATACTCCGGCCC